>NZ_CP120679.1:2780000-3080000 GCF_029537375.1 Bacillus sp. HSf4
TAATTTTTTCACTTCCCTACGTTGGTGTTAACCAAATCAGGTTCAAAGGGTCAGGACTTATGTCTCTTCTCAGCTTCTAAAAGCTCCCCCAGTGGATAAAATATAAATATTTACTTTAATTCTAAACTATTCCATACCACTTGTCAAACAATGATAGGATTAACGTTGAACCCTACGTATCAACCGACAAAAGTTTTTTTGAAAGTTAACCATGAGTTGCATTTGATGGCATGTCATGGCTACGCCTAGAGAGATTCTCTAATGTAGTAGCAAAAAATGCCGATATAGTTCGCTATTTTTTAATTAGTTTTAGTTTCCCATCAAGTAAAAGGATATTACCTAATAAAATTAACCGATAACAGTAAGCTCCCTAAAAAACAAGTTAATTGTTTATCTCTTTAACGCAACAAAAACGGATAACCTGTGAGTGGCATTGAAATCAGCCTCATCGATGTCCTCAAATCGGAAAACGAAGACGTCATCGACACCATCCAGCTCAACATGGAGCTTGAAAAAGTCAAAAAATACATCGACATCCTCGACGGCAGAGAAAAAGAAGTCATCGTCGGCCGCTTCGGCCTTGATTTGAAGAAAGAAAAAACGCAGCGCGAGATCGCGAAAGAGCTCGGGATTTCGCGGAGCTATGTGTCGCGGATCGAAAAACGGGCATTGATGAAGATGTTTCATGAGTTTTACCGGGCGGAGAAGGAGAAACGAAAAAAAGCGAAGGGGAAATAACGCTGTAGAAGCCGGCCAAAATTCCGGCTTCTATTTCTTTCACTAGGTCCTCAAAAAGGTGGAAATTTATGAAAATTATATTCCCCCAGTATTACAAGCGCTCCATTTTTTAAGTCCTCACCAAAATATATCGTCCTCTATGAGGTTTTCTTATCTCTGGATTTTTTTCTTTAATTGATCCATAAATACCGTCATATTAGAGATTTGTCTACCAGTTTTCTTTTCAATCTTCTTTTGCAGATTGATACTTCTAATTGGCTTTTCCTGCTGCTTTAATATATTTAATGCTGTTTCATGTAAGGTCTCTGATTCAACTCTGCGCGGTCGCCTTTTTTTCTCACCTGCCTTATTGATTGGGTGTTCGATGCGTTTTAATGTTACATTTTTTTGTTGCATTTCTTTACATCATTTGCTGTTAGTTCAACGACCTCAAATAAAGATGGATTCTTCTTCCCTTTACTCAGGTCGTTCTAATTCTCTTAAACGTGCATAGATCTTCTCTCGTACTGATCAGAACGAGAGAAGTATTGACATTTCAAGTTTATCTAATTCTACTAACCTCATACGCAAAGCTTCTCTTTGATCAGGCATCTTCCTAACGACTGTGCATACGGATCATTCTCTACTTGTTTATAAATTTGTTCACGGTATTGTTCATAGATTTGAGACTCGTCAATTTTCTTTTTCACCATTCCCCGCCCCTTTGCTTTTCATAAATCCAAATCAGTATGATCAAAAAACCAATTGTACCAAAATCATATATACAACGGTTCCTCCCGCTATGGAGAGGAGCATATTTTTCTTCCAGAAGTGAAGCAGTGCAACTACACCTACTGCAATAAGCTCAGGGAACCCGTGACTGCCAGAAAGCAGGCTCACATCCTTAAAACAATAGATCACCAAAAGTCCTAACACTGCCGATGGCAGTACTTTACCGAGATACTGCACATACTTCGGTGTTGGTTTACCCGATGGGAAAACCATAAATGGAAGAAACCTTGTCAGCATTGTGCCTATCACGACTATGGCAATCGTGATGATTTGCTGCGTTACACTCATTGTCATCGGGCAACCTCAACTTTCTCCAATGGTTTTCTCAAAGCGGTAAGCGTCACCAAAATAGCAAGCATCGCAGGAATAATGAAGTTGCTTCCGCCAAAAATCATAAGGCTGACTGCTGAAAGTCCAAGTCCTGCAAGATTGCTGAAGTGCCGTTTCTCTTTGATCCACTGTTCAATGAAAATCACAACAAAAAGAGCCGTCATCACAAAATCGAGCCCTTCTGTGTTGAACTTGACAAGAGAGCCAAAAATGCCGCCAATCGCTGCCCCTATCACCCAATAAGAATGATTAAGCAGTGTTACAAAGAACATAAACCAGCCCTTGTCCACATTCTTCGGAATATCAACTGTACAATTGATAGAAAAAGACTCATCACACATCCCGTAAATCAGATAAAACTTTTTCTTCCCGGTTCCCCTATACTTATCCAGCATAGAAATGCCATAAAACAAATGGCGTGCGTTCACCATTAACGTTAAAAAAAGAGCATTCATCGGGTTGAACGCCACAAGCAAAAAATTGGCTGCGACAAACTCCATTGACCCTGCAAAAATGGCAAAGCTCATGATGATTGGATAAATAGCGCTGAACCCTAATGAATTCATATAGATCCCATAGGCAATCCCCAAAAATACAAAACCCGCCAAAATAGGAACCGTATGCGGAAAAGCCGCACGAAATGCAGCCCATATTTGAATTCTTTTATTCACTTGATTGTATGTCCTAAGAGAATTTAAATTTAACGAATCCTTGTTCTCATTCAAATCCATAACCTCCTAAACTTCGTCAATTGGCACACTGACCGTCCTTTTTTCTGTACTCATAACCATGCTTGTATCAACTTCACTGATTGCCGGATTCTGCATTAATGAATCAATGATAAAGTTTCGATAACTCTCCATGTCCTTTGCTACAATCTTAAGCATGTAGTCATGGCTTCCTGTCAGTGTGTAGCACTCTTGAGCCTGTGGATATTTGTTTATATCCTCTAAAAATGAATGAATGGTTTCCCTATTCAGGGGTGATAAATTGATGAGTGCTAATGCTGTGACTTCAATCCCCAATTTTTTCTCATCAACAATCGTCGTAAACTTTTTAATCATACCAGTTTCTACTAGGTTTTTTGTTCTTGCAAGACATGCCGATGGTGAAAGCCCAATTTTCTTTGATAAATTTAGATTTGATATGGAATCATCTTCCTGAAATTCTCTTAATATTGCCTTGTCATAATCGTCAAAAATAATCGCCATATCGAACCTCCAATTAATATCTTATATATTGTTTAATCGATATGTTAACGTATTTTATGCCGGTAATCAGTATGTATAACTATATAAAATTTATAAAAAACAATAATACAGAGAATAAAATTTATTTATGTCTCCTGTTGGACCAGTTGGTGCAGGTTGGTCCTATTGCTTCAGATGCCCCTATTACATTAAGTAAATCTACTAAAATATCTGCAGTTTTTTCTTTCGGAAAATTATTGATTAAAATAAATGCTTTTGTTGTGCCTGGGAAAGTCGTAGTTGTCGTCTGATAAATTTCAAGCTATGTCCATTTCCTTCAGCGGTATACGATTTGTAAGTACAATAACAAAAAGACCATATCCAAGAAAGTGAAAATGACGACCAAGATAAGTAACCCGTATCGTAACAGAGGGGCCGAGAGAAATCCTGTTTTCGCTAGTTCTACAAGAAATTCTCCCCCTTCTCCTGCATTAGTCGGAACAAAGTGATCTAGTATCTACTGGTGATTTACCTTAATCTTTATTTGAGCAAAAACAGAAGCTCTTGCGCAGCCTTCGTCATATACTCCAACTTAGCGACTTATACGTACAATAGAGATCTTCAATATGCTAGCTGTTACATGATAACACCATAATAATTCTTAAAAACCCGTTGTTTCTTCTATTTAAAAACGCCATTCTATTGGTTTGTAATGATAGAATGACGTTTTTTAAATTTACTTTGCGATGAGCTGCAGGTAATGTTATTGCTGACTGACTTGGAGAGCGTTGTCTAAATCGTAAAGAATATCATCAATCGTTTCAATACCAATAGAAAGACGAATCATATCCGGAGTAACACCGGCTTTTACCTGACTTTCTTCATCCAGCTGTTGATGGGTCGTGCTGGCAGGATGAATAACCAGTGATTTCGCATCGCCAACATTCGCCAAATGACTGAAAATCTTCACGCTGTTAATAAATTTCTTCCCTTCTTCCACACCGCCTTTAATACCAAATGTGAAAATGGATCCTGCTCCTTTTGGCAAATACTTTTGAGCAAGTTCGTGATAAGGGTTTGATGCAAGGCCTGGATAATTAACCCATGAGACATGGGGATGTTTTTCTAAAAATTGTGCAACCTTAAGGGCATTTTCTACATGGCGCTCCATCCGTAGAGGAAGAGTTTCTAATCCCTGAAGAAACATAAATGTATTGAATGGCGAAGCGGAAGCTCCAATGTCTCTAAGCAACGTAACGCGTGCTTTTGTAATATAAGCTAGCGATCCCAGTGCATCTGTATAAACTAGCCCATGATAACTTAGATCTGGTTCTGACAAACCTGAAAATTTTCCGTTAGCCCAATTGAATTTTCCAGAATCTACAATAACACCGCCGATAGAGGTTCCATGGCCGCCAATAAATTTGGTAGCTGAATGAACCACAATATCTGCGCCATACTCAATCGGCCTGCATAAATATGGGGAGGCAAATGTATTATCAACGATAAGCGGAACATTATTTGCATGTGCAATATCGGCAATTGCTTGAATATCCGCAATATTAATTCGAGGATTTCCAATCGTTTCTATAAACACAGCCTTTGTTTTATCATTCATTTTTTCTTGAAATTGAGCTGGATCGTCTACATCAACCAAGTGAAATTTGATTCCAAGCTTTGTCAAAGTATGAGCAAATAAAGCATAGGTCCCCCCATACAGGCTGCTGGAAGCGATAATTTCATCTCCTGCTTCTGCTATGTTCAAAATAGAATATGTAATAGCTGACTGTCCCGATGAAGTTGCTAATGCCCCTACGCCGCCTTCCATTAGGGCAACACGTTGCTCAAAAACATCATGAGTAGGATTCATGATACGTGTATAAATATTTCCGGGTTCTTTTAAAGAAAACAAATCTGCAGCATGATCTGTGTCGTTAAAAATATATGAGCTTGTTTGATAAATAGGGACTGCTCTAGAATTTGTAGTAGGGTCAGGTACTTGTCCTCCATGAAGAGCGATTGTTTCAAACCCTAATGAATGCTTTTTCTCCATCATTACCCCCTCGTTTCACTCGTCTTTATATTTTGAATATTGCGTAATGATATCACAGAGTTTACTTCTCTACTCCCCATTTTGTTTGTGATTCTTTGTATAAACTATCGTTCTGATTCATAATTTTCCCCTCTAACTTTTTTATTTCACACCTAACTGTACCTACTATTCGGTACAGTAACTATTGAAAAATACTCTTATAATTATTCTTTCTTCTTATTGTGACTTAAAGATGCCTGAACATGAACATTTCTTTGGATTGTATTTTTTACAGGTGAAAGTTTCATGGCCTGTGCAACAAGTTCTTCAATCTGATGTTCATCCGCATCACTATCGATATTAAAATGTGCATTGATTTCATCAAAACCAGGATTTCCTTCTTTTAATCCTAAAAAGACATTCAAATCTAGTTGTCCTGAAACCTCTACTTCTAACGAGATTATCTTGATTCCCATTCCACTAGCATTTGCAATAAACCCCACTGACAAGCAAGAACCTATTGCGCTTAATAAATATTCCACTGGGTTCGCTCCCTTATTGGAACCTGCTAACCATTTTGGCTCATCAACATGAATAGGAGCATGATCACCTGCTTTTGCCTCAACATGGAATCCATTATCCCATTTTACAGAAGATGACCAACTTCCAGTACCTTCAGCAGGATTTTTTTTGTATTGCTCCACTAAACCTTCAATAATACTCATATCAACACCATTTAATTTTGCCATTGTTTATCTCTCCTTCAGTACGGAATTATACCTACCAGTCGGTACAAAAAGAACTTAACATAAGAAAAACAATGTTGCAAGAAAAAAACAGTTGACTATTCTAGATTAAATTGTTTTCGGATTACTTCTATAATGTCACTTAAAAAGTTGACGTTTTGTTGGTTTTTCATTAACAAAATTCCTCCTTCAATCATAGCTACAATTGCTTGAGCATCTTTTTTAGTATCAAAGGAATCTAACAGACCTTGTTCAACCATTTCATTTAATGTAGTCTCTATAGCCCCTATCCAACATTCAAATAAATGTTGAATTTTCACACGAAACGTTTCATCATGCTCACTCATTTCAATGGCTAAGTTTCCAATAGGACAACCTGATTTATTCTTCACTTCAGTATGAAAAGTAAGGGTTCTGTCCAGCATCATATTTAACTTATTTACTGGAGTATTATCGGACTGAAGAATATTTGATATTAACTCTGTTTGATATTCATGGACTATAGATTCCACTACTGCTAATCCTAAATCATATTTAGATGAGAAGTAATGATAAAATTGGCCTTTTCCAATTTCTGCAGCCATAAGAATATCTTTTATAGAGGTTGCTTGAAATCCCTTAGAATAAATAATCTCTCTTGCAGCTGATATTATTTCTTGCTTTTTAGACAAATTTCTCACACCTTAATCGCAAAGTTTAGTTTATATATTATATGATTCCATTAGGTTTTTGCCAAGTAATTTAGGAATGGTTCATATTTCCATCATTCAGTATAGTCATCAGAACATTACTTTCATGTAATGAACAGTTGCGATTCTGAATGAACTCGAAACAGACACCCCTTCCCTGATTTTGGAGAAATAATATTACTCGATTACACAATAGAGTACCTACTCCAGCAATTTTTAAGTTGTCCTACCTTCGAAAAGCTGTACGGGCAAATACGTTTCAAGTGGGAAATCATCAAATTTGTCTTCAATTTGTTTTTCTAAAATCTTAATGGCCGTTTTGGAAATTAATTCAATCGGCTGTTGGATAGTAATCAATTCTGGCAGAATAGCCTGAATGGTTTCTGTGCCGTCATAACCGATCACTTTTAATTGATCTGGAATGTCTTTTCCACGTTTTTTGGCTTCCGTAATAACTCCTGCAGCCATGATATCATCACTTGCAAAAATATCCCGTCAACTGAAAGCGTAAAATCATGATTGTTCAATATGTCTAAGGCTTGTGGCTCGTCGAAGTTCGTACTCGTAATATGCAGGTCCAACGCTCCCGGAATTTTTAAGGCTTCAAACAAGTAAGTCGAGAAATGAGTGCTGAGTTCTTTGGCAATCTCGCTTGTCCCTCCTTCGATCCCTCCGCCGGCGGCGCGAAGATTAGAGCAGAAGTTCCTAGATCCCTAGTAAAGATATTATAACTCGCAGGGTCTTCGCCCTCTTTAAGTTCAGCGAAATTCCGATACTTGTCAGAAGCATAGGTGATATTTACAGAAGTAAACAACACTAGGAAAGAAACGAATAACACGCTCGCTCCGCGTACCTTTGAAGCATTGGACGGTGGAGTGAGTAGCTTTTATCATCTGCACGATCATTAAAGATTCTATATGCCATACTATCTTCCCCTCAGCTGTTATTTATTGATAATCATAAATGAAATCATAACGGCAGCATACCCCACCAGCCAAACAACCAGTGAAAAAATATATTCCTTATCTGTGTGAATACACGCGAAAGAATAATACAGTAATCCACTAAAACTGAATATAAAAACATAAAAGACGGACACTTTTTCGTGAGCCTGTCTTTTTATTACGTAATAGTGTTTGAGAGAATACAATGACAAGCGAAAGATCTGTTCCAAGCGTAAATATTTCGCATTGTGCCTAACTATTTTGCCCTGTTTTTACAAGAGCTCTACCGCATAATCCGGTCGGCAGACACATCGGCTTTTGATCGACCGGGCTTTTCATAATGCAGCATTCAAGTCCAAAAACGTCTCGGAACAGCTCTGGTGTAAATACTTCAACAGGAGCACCGGCGCTGTATACTTTCCCGTCCAATATGCTGATTAAATAATCGGCGTACTGTGAGGCCTGATTCAAATCCTGCAATACCATGACAATTGTACGCCCATGCTCCCGATTCAGTTGTTTTAACAGCTCCAATAATTCGATCTGATGCGCGATATCCAAAAAAGTTGCAGGCTCGTCAAGCAGAAGCAGATCCGTGCCTTGCGCCAAAGACGTGGAAATCCAGGCTCTCTGCCTTTGTCCGCCCGAAATGGCATCAAGCGTCCGATTGCACAGCTCCTCCCCCGTTGCTTGTAAAGCAATTATAATAGGCATATTCATTGCAATAACTGACTTTGGAGTATCCGGTAACAGTAAGCTCCCTAAACAAAACCGATTAATCCTTTATCACTTTAACGAAACAAAAACGGATAACCTGTGAGTGGCATTGAAATTTCACTCATCGATGTCTTAAAATCTGAAAACGAAGACGTCATCGACACCATCCAGCTCAGGCACAGAGCTTGAAAAAGTCAAAAAATACATCGACATCCTGGACGGCAGAGAAAAAGAAGTCATCGTCGGCCGCTTCGGCCTTGATTTGAAGAAAGAAAAAACGCAGCGTGAAATCGCGAAGGAGCTTGGGATTTCGCGGAGCTATATGTCGCGAAAAGCGGGCGCTGATGAAGATGTTTCATGAGTTTTACCGGGCGGAGAAGGAGAAGCGGAAGAAGCCGAAGGGGAAATGATGTCATGGAAGCCGGCCTAAAACACCGGCTTCTATTTCTTTCCACCAGGCCCTCAATAAAGCGGGAGCTTGTTATCCAATTACAGAGGCCTGTTGAAGTTACCTTTTAATTTTCTTCTGGGTTTACTTGTGTTGCTATAATGTTCATAACCTTTTTCATAAATTCCTCTTTTGTTAATGAAGCAGTCCCTCCACCTTGAGCGAACATTTTATTTCCTCCGCCTTTTCCATCAATGAGGGAAAGGGTTTCTTGCATTAGGTCTCTCATGTTCATTTTATTTGCTTCTCCTCGCCCGCAAACCAATTGGAAGCGATGATCGTTCTCTGATAAGAAAAAAATAAGGGACCGTTTTTCTCGATCAGCGATCATTTTTGCTAACTTTTGAAGTTCTTGAAGCGATCGATCTGAAAACGTTTCTATCACCATTACAGTATCATTTTCAATTGCGCTTTTTGCTAATAATTCATTGGCTTCATACTGAAGGTTTTTTTCATTAGATTCTAGAAGCGCTTTGTCTAGCTTCTTTACATTTTCTAGTAACCGTTTGACAGCTTCGCTTAATTCCCCTTCAGGACGATTAAGTAATCCAGTCAATTCAACGATTGCTTTTTGTTTTTGATCGAATTGGGTTATGACCCGATTACCGCATACAAAATACAGACGAATTTTTTTCCTCTGTCTTTCCCAATTCAATACTTTTATTGCTCCGACTTCTCCTGTAGCGCTCGGGTGTGTTCCGCCGCATCCGTTGTAATCAAATTCATCAATCATGACAAGACGAATATTTTCTTTTACAGATGGGAGTTTACGAATCGGATAATTTACTAAGTCATCATATTCTACCCACTTCGCGACGATGGACCTATTTTCCATTATGATCTCGTTTGCAAGCTTCTCTGCTTTGCCTGCCATTTCCTCTGTTAATTCTGATACATCAAGGTCAATGGTAACCGTATCATTTCCAAGATGGAATCCAACTGTATGAAGATCATACAACTGCGCGAATGCCGCCGACAAAATATGCTGCCCGGTGTGCTGTTGCATGTGATCAAAACGACGTTCCCAATCAATAACCCCAACCACCTGATCATTTAAATGCGGCAAAGGCCTTTCTACATAATGACGAATTTCTCCATCTATCTCTTCAACGTTTAAAACTTTGACTCCGTTCAATGTTCCTGTATCATGAGGCTGGCCCCCGCCTGTTGGATAAAACGCTGTTTCCTCTAGGGTAATATAAACATCACCTTTTTTGTCCTGTTGTTGTTTCAAGATTTTCGTTTTAAACGTTTTAAGATAGGGATCTTTGTAAAAAAGTTTGTGATGATTCGGACTCATGCCATCTCCCCTTATTTTTTAAATTATTGAAGTCTTCCTCTACCTTCAATATTTAATTCGTCTACAACCTCTCCATTATCGACTAGATAGGCTTTATCGTGCAAGTTACATACTGGACAGATATGATTTGGAATAATTCGCACCTTATCTCCAATGCTTACTTTTTTGTTGAATTCTTCATGATAAATAATAGCATGTTCGTCGAATACGCCATGAATATAAACGTCCTCGTATTCTTTGATACGGCCAAGCCCTTTGGTTGCAGTAAGCCCTTCGCTTCGTGTTTGGGCAGTAATTCCCTTAGCCCCTACATCTGTAATGACTCGTTCTTTTGTTGGTTTACTAATCACGGTTGTGAGCACAGAAGCAGCACAGCGATCATACGTACCAATTACATTTGCTTGTGAGGCGTCCATAAAAATGTAAGTGCCAGGTCTAATTTCTGTAACCCCTTCTGGAATATCAAACTTAAACATGAAGGGAGGAGTAGAGCCAATACTAACCACTTTCGGCTTTAGATTCATTTCTTCCGCAATTCGGGCGAAATGTAATGTTCGTTCTACACTTTCTTTATAGATTTCTTTACAATGTGCTATACTTTTCGCTTTATAAGAATGTCCGTCATGTGAGAAGATTCCTTTAAGCTCGACATTTTGACACGTTTTGATTAATTCTAATAAAGTACGAAAATCATCTTCTTCAATAATCCCGGAGCGTTGTTCTCCTACTTCAATTTCCACTAACACTTGGGCTTTCTTTGTGGCTCCTTCAAATACTTCTTCAATTTCACGTACTTGATACGCACTATCGATTCCAAAAGAGATATCAATCGTTTCAGATAGTTTTCTAATACGTTCAAGCTTTGGTTTCCCAACAATTTCATTTGCGATAAAGATATCTTTTAAGCCATTTCTGGCCATCACTTCAGCTTCTCCTACTTTCGCTACAGCGATTCCTACAGCTCCCATTTCTTCTTGCAGTTTAGCTAATTTAGGCATTTTATGTGTTTTTGTATGAGGGCGTAAGCTTACCTTCTGTTCGTTAGCGTAATTTTGCATATCCTTCATATTGCTTAACATCACGTCTTTATCGATTAAAAGAGCTGGTGTATCTAATTGTAAATCATTCATTGTGCCCCCTCCTTTATCGCTGCAATGGCTTCAACTTCCACCAGACATCCGGCATATAAATGATTTGATGGAACAACTACTCTTGCCGGTTTATGATTGCCGAAGAAATGAGCATAAACCTCATTGATATCCGGCCAATACTTGACATCTGGGGTATAAAGTCTGCATAATATCACATCTTCCTTGGCTAATCCCCGTTCCTTGAGGACAAGCTCCATATTTGCCAATGCCTGTTTTGCTTCTTCTTTTATGCCCCCAGCTGGAATTTTCCCCGTTTCCGGATTCATCGACAGCTGCCCTGAAATATAGAGAACATCATTGTGTTCCATAGCTGGCACGTAATGGCCTCCATCACGTGTTGAATATTTCGTGTGTACAGACTTCAATATAATCTCCCCCATTCCTAGTATTTAAAGCTAGCCTCATCAATCTTCTGGTCAGCAGCCAGCAAAACAGCCAGTTTGATCCTTGCTTTCTTACTGTCATAGCTGCCGCCTAGTATGATTCCGACATCTGCATATGTTGAAGCACTTCCTTGGAATCCATATACTCCCTTGACTTCACCTTCGTCAGCACTTGTTGTCAGAACGACAGTAATTCCTTTCTCTGCGGCTTTCTTTGCACTTTCTAAAATTGCCGGAGCCGTATGGCCTCTTCCCGGCGCCTCAATAATGATTCCTGCACTCCCGCACTCGGCTGCATAATCTATAAACTTTCCGTCTGATCCAAGTGAACACTTAATGAGTTCTACATTTGGCAATGGTTGAATCAGCTGATACGTCTCACGCTTGATTAATCTTTGATGAATTGCGATCTCATCTTGATCGGCCGTTCCCAAATAACCGAATCCCGGTGAGAAAAAACCATCAACATTTGACGCATGCTGTTTTTTCACATATCGAGCAGCAAAGACCCTCTCATTAAACAACACTGTTACCCCTAAGCTTCTCGCATCAGGATGTGCCGCTAATAAGAAAGCTTGTCTTAGGTTCACAAATGCATCTGTACCGTCAAGTGTCGGTCCTCTTTGTGACCCTGTTAACACAACCGGCCTTTCATCAGAAATAACCAGATCAAGGAAATACGAAGTCTCTTCAAGGGTATCTGTCCCATGCGATATCACAATTCCGGCAACATCTTCATTCCGGAAAAAACTCTCTATATTTTCTTTTAAAATTTTAAGGTGATGAAATGTCATATGGCTGCTGGGTAATTGAAAGACTGACTTAATTTCAATATCTATATGAGAAGGCAGTCGGCACATTTCAGAAAGCTCTTCACCTGTCATAGCACCTGCTTCTAATAGACCTGTTTCAGGATCAGGCTTACTTGCAATTGTACCGCCGGTACTCAGCAAAATGATTTTCTTGTTTTCCATATTAACTCCCCATTTTCATATTAAAGGTTTCTCTCTTAGTTCCTAATTAGATTTAATCCCAGCCCCGCATAATGGAATCACGATTTTTTCATCAGAAGAATGACTGTATTTTAAATATCCTGCATAGTTAGCCGCTGTTGTTGGCTCAACATAAAAGCCTTTACTTGCTAATGCTGTACGAGCTTTTAGAATCTCTTCCTCATTGGTTGTAATGATTTGACCGTTTGTGGCACGGATGGCTTCTAATATTTGAGCAGATCTTGCCGGTTTGGCAATCGCGATGCCCTCTGCAAGTGTTCCGCTGTTTTCGACGGGTTCAGCAGCTTGTTGATTGTTGATAAATGCCTTTGCCAACGGCGCACAATTCTCTGCCTGTATCGCAACCAGCCTTGGCATTTTGTCTATACATTTGTTCTCTAGTAACTCTTTAAATCCATAGTAAACCCCAAGTAATAACGTACCATTGCCAACTGGAATAATAAGCGTATCCGGCGCTCCATTCATTTGTTCCCAAATCTCAAAGGCATACGTTTTTGTTCCTTCATAGAAATATGGATTAAAAACGTGACTGGCATAGAATTTTTTCTCTATATCCACAGCCTTTTGCGCTGCTTCAGCCACATCTTCTCTTGTGCCTTCAATTTCGCGAACGTTGGCTCCATGCGCTTTCACCTGCGCGATTTTCTTAGGCGATGTACCCTTTCGAAGAAAGATGTCACATGCGATGTCAGCCCGCTTGGCATAAGCTGCAATAGATGTCCCTGCATTTCCGCTGCTGTCGGCGATCACATGCTTCACTCCCAGCTGCTTTGCCTTAGCTATTAATACAGCCGCACCGCGATCTTTAAAAGACAAAGTAGGCATCATATAGTCCACTTTCACAAAAGTATTCGGCTCCCCGCTGTCTAACACGATGAAAGGCGTGTATCCCTCCCCCATCGTGATACCGCGCCATATGTCGGAGTCGCGATCAAATGGCATAGCATCAATATATCTCCACATAGAAGGCATATCCTTGAGCACTTTTGAATCGGACCATTCTACTTTTTCTTTTACAAGGTCTAACACTCCGCCACACTGGCATTTCCACACCTGTTCAGACACATTGTATTTCGTACGGCAGGAATGACATTGATACTGTTCCATTATTTTTAGACCTCCTATTATATATTTTTTTATATGTTATATATTTTTTTATATGCTTTAGACAAAAAAATATATTACAGACTGGCGATTGCTTCAATTTCAACCTGAAAACCGTAATGCAGCTCGTTCGTCGGAACAACTGACCGTGCTGGGCGATAATTGTGAAAAAAACCCTGACAGACATTGTCAACACGGTCTAATAAATTGATATCGTGTAGATATAGGGTCATCTTTACAATTTTGCCTTTATGACTACCGGCTTTTTTTAAGATATACGCTATATTTGACAATGCCTGTAAAGTCTCTTCTTCAATGGTGCCAAATTTCTTTTCCTGCGTGATTGGATCAATGGCAAATTGCCCTGATACATAGACCGTGTTTTGATGAACCACAGCTAACGCATAATGACCGTTCGATTTTAAATTGCCTGCCTCAAAAATACTCTCCACTTCGCTCACTCCGATTGTCTTTTTTTCACTTCATCCAAATAGCTGTAGACTGTGACCTTTGAAATGCCTAATTGTTCTGCTACTTTATCAATGGCACCTTTCATGAGGAATATCCCCTTTTCATCCATAAATCTGATCAGCTCGATTTTTTCCCGGCGTTTCATCATAGAGTGTTTGCGGTTCGCTACAATTTGTTCAATTAACTGGTTCGTGATCTCTTCTACATTCTGAATCGAAGCTTCCTGTTCCGCCGTATTCGAAGTTTGTATTTGATTTTTCTTTTCAACACCAGGCATAAATGCATCTAACATTTCTTTCATTTGAATCATTACATTCATGTCATAGTTGGTGCAAAAAGCCCCAATCACCTGCTGTTGGCCATCTCTAATGAGGGTAGTCGATGATTTTATTGTTCTCCCATCATCTGTTTGAATTTCATATCCAGCTAAGTAATCCTCTTTAAATTCATTGGATAAAAGAACCTTTTTCACTAAGTGGTCAAAGGATTGGCCAACCTCTCTTCCTGTTACATGATTGTTGATTGTGAAAATGACGGAAGACTGTGGTGTTGTCAAATCGTGAATGACGACCTCACAATTTGGACCAAACATTTCCCCTATCGTTTTTGCAAATGGTATGTAACTTTTTAAAATCTGTTTTGCTTCAGTCAAAACCTGAACACCTAACTTTCATTTACCTGCATTTATCTCAAGTGATTTCATTCATGGATTCATTATATAATTTTTTATACAAAAATGAAACAAAAATATATTTTTTTATACAAGGGATTGATCATTCATTACACTTATTTGCACCTTTTTTGGGCCACAAAATGGGCTATATTTTAAGCTATAAATAAACCACTGAACAATTGTTGTCGTGCATCGATATCCTCTGGCGAGAGAGAATACATCGTCGGCCGCTTCGGCCTTGATTTGAAGAAAGAGAAAACGCAGCAGCGGGAAATTGCAAAGGCTCTCGGAATTTCGCAGAGTAGTGTCCGGACCTGAGAAGCGTGCACTGCTGAAGATGTTTCACGAGTTTTATCGGGCGAAGAAGGAGAAGCGGAAGTGACAAATAAGAAAATATGAAGCTACTTATATTAAGTACGTATGGAATCTTTCGTTCTTCATGGAAATACGTTGATGCATTAAGACTGCTTCACGACTTAATAAGAAAATAATGAATGAATAAGACTTAAAGCTCTTGGATGGTTTTTTATGCAATGAACATAAAAGAGGCTATACTACAGCCCCTTTCTTTTGCACGTTTAACATACTTGATTCAACATTTAAAAAACTAATTTAAACACAAAGAAAATAACTAACGTTGTAAAAATTTGACTTCCTATAAACACTACATATCCTTTGCGAACTTGGCTATGTTGAAGAAATTCACTTCGCTTACGAAAGATTACTTGTTTTTTCTCCTCAAAATGTTTAATCAATAGATACTCGGTAGCAAAACAAGTGAAATTGGCAAGAAATAAGAAAATGAACGTTAAATAAAATCCATTCTCATCGCCTATGAATGCCCGGGAAAATAATATGATTGTTATTCCAAGAAAAATATACGAAAAGTAAAATTTTCTAAAATAATTCATTATCTCTCAACCCTTTTAAAAATTACACATTTTTAACACAGGGTGCTTCCTAAATAATATGCAGTGGATATGATAAATGGAATCGAGGCTGAAAGCCCGCCTGAAATCCCAAGAGCAAGAGCGGCGGCGGTATAAGAACCAGAATGAATCAAACCAATAGCCCCTAGTACATTACTACATGTGATAACACTGTTGATCCTTATTTCGCTAGCCCCATCTTTTGTAATTTCGGCTAAGTCACTAGAAACATCATTTGTAAAATCAGATACAGCGCCATCTTTCCCAATTCATTCATTAAAGTTATGAATATAACCTTCCAATTCAGAGGCAGTCATCGAATATTCTAATTCAGCAAGCCCCTTATCTAAAGCTTTTTTATCAACAACTTTCATTAACTTTTTACCATTGTCATCAACATATGTATGTAGGTGTTTCATTATTAATTCAGCCGCTTCGAAGTCTTTATCGCTCCATAAATCACTGACGGTTTTTGATGATGTAGCTTTAGCAATAAACGGACCCGAAAAAGTCGTTATTGCAAGTATAAGAATCAGAAAAAAGCATTTTTTAACATTCAACCATTCAATCCTAATTTTGCATTTCAATTGGTATTTCATTGCCATGCTAACATAATTAAGAAAATCCTCGCAATATCAAAAATTAGGAGCATTTAAAAAAATACATTGATAAAAATCCCATGCTTCTTTCTGCGATCTTTTAGAAAAAAATGATCTTATTTTTTTAATATCCTATTCTACATTTATATTTTCTCACAGAAGCTTTTATCCTCATTTCGATAACCAAAATACGCTGCTGATTGTATCATCACTTACACGGATAACCTCTAATACTCAATGAAATCAGCAAGAGGAAGCCAGATTTCATTTTCCGGCTTCCTCTATGTCATTTTAAAAAACAAGAAATCACTTTATGCTGCTGGATATAAACATTGAAGCATCTTGATCCATAAAAATACGATGGCCGTGATAGAATGTCTTCATTTCAGTTGATTTAAATCCAACATCGGATAATCTTTTTTTCAATTCTTCGTGCGAAAAACCGCTGTGAACTTTCGGATGTTGAATTTTATCGTTTTTGTCAAAATCAATAATCAAGAGCTTGCCGCCATTATTTAAAACACCGAACAATTCTTGTAAAATTTTATTCGTATCCGGAATATGAAGAAGGACGAGTGACATTAAAACGATGTCTGCCTTCAGTTCAGGAGTTTCTTCGGTAAAATCTGAATAAAGCACTTTTGCGTTGGCAATTCCTTTGCGAGAAATTTTAGCTTTCGCCACCTCCAACATTTGTTTTGATGAATCGACCAACAAAATAGAGTGTACTAAATCTGATAATTCTAAACTAATGAGACCAGTACCACTCCCATAGTCGATTAAAGATTTTGATTGACTATTTCGCAATTCCGGTCTTACTTCATTCACGATCACTTTTGCTATTTCAATTCTTTCTTCTGTATCATATCGTTTTGCCATCTGTTCAAAAACGTTATGTTCCATATTCCACTCCCTATTTTTATTTAAAAATAAAGCTACATCGTGGTCATTATAGCTTGAGGTGCTCCACTCAGGACTTATGGGCGGATTCTATTTGCTCTTTTGAGCAAGGATATAAAACCATACAATTTTGTCAGCTTGCGGCCCGTTGAAAAAAAGCCGCACCGGTATACTGCCAAGCTGACGGAAAATATCCCAGACATCCTCATGAAATATCCTGCCTGAAAGGCCTTCAAACGAAGCCAAATCAGCTGATCACTACTTTTGTTTTTTCAGGTATGTTTTCATAAATCCATTTTGCATCTGGAATCGCAAGCCTGATGCATCCATGGGAAGCTTTTTTTCCTAATTTTTTTGCTTCCTTTTCAATGACCTTCTTATCTTTGGTGAATGGTACGCTATGAAATAAGAATTCACCATGATTTTTCCATGAAACCCAATACTCTGCACCTTCCTGATATTTTGGGGAGAAAAACCACTCACCTCGTTCAGGCTCTACATAATATGTACCCTTTGGTGTTGAATCATCCTCTGTTTGATCAAGACCTGAGGAAATATTCATCGTGTAGATTGTTTGACTTCCATCTTTGATGTAGGCCTCCTGTTTTTTTGTAGACACATCAATCCAGATAGAATCTTTATTTTTAATGGCAGGGTATTTTCCGTCTGAAGGTTTTGTCCAGTCGATTTCTTTTTTCTCCATTTTTGTTTTTACATTGTTAGATGTTTCTGTTGATGACGTATCAGCAGGCTTGCTTACTTCAGCGTTCACCTGTTCCATTTCAGCTTTTGACTTTGAACAAGCTGCCATCATGCCAACCAGAGATACAGAAGCTACTAATATTAATCCAATTCGCCGTTTATGCTTCATATGAAGTCTTTCCTCCTTGCTTCCCCATATAAATCTTAAACATTACGATTTAGATTGTAGCTTAGTGTATCATTTTTTGTCAAAGCACAAGGCCATTCAAAAAGCTCAGGCTTCATTCAAACTCGGAGCATCTTCATTTCCATGCTTCTCTAAAACTCGTTTTAATCCAAGCACTGCCGGCACTTTAGTCAATTGTTGTCGTGGTCATTTTTAAACGTTAGCTAAAATCTTTCCTTAGATTGAAATTCCTTTTTTAGCACCGAAACTATAAGCTGGTCAGCAGGCTTTCCCTGAAATTCTCCGCTTTCTCGCAAACAGCCCTCATAAGAGAAACGAAGTCTCTGAGGTACAGCGAGGCTTCGTTTATTTTGGCTGATCACTTTTATTTCTAAGCGATTTATTATATAGTAGCCAATAGAGGCTGTTTTGATTCTGTCATTGATTTGATATAAGCACACTTTCCCTGCCAAACGGCCTTTTTCAAAAATGTCGAGATGCAGCGAAGATCCGGATTCCGCTTCTTCTTGTGCAAACGTAATGAACTCTTGACTGTCTTTCACACTTTTCACCTCATCACCCACGGAAGCCATTCATTCAAAAAACAGGTTCAATATCCATTTTTTGAAAACCATTAATAATACCGGTTCTTTTATCAATGAGCAGTTGATCATCCAGAGGTAAACTCATATGAACACCTCTCTAACAATGAATTTTCTATTGGTATTTTGAGATGTGACAGCATGTGTTCAGAATGCCATAATGCAATATGTCCATTGCACCACGAAGCGAGCTCCGGGGTTTTGGATTAGAAAGCCAAGGATAAGTAAGGGAATTATGGTTTCATCACCTTCGCCACCCGCGCCTCAAATTCCGCGTACGTGATTTTACCCGAAGCCAAATCCATACTATGAAGGTAAATCTGTTCTGTTTTAGAATAGTCACCATTCACTTTCAGTGATTGCTCCTCTCCCGAAATGGGTTTCAGGATATGGTACTTTTTCGAAAAAGCCTCGAAATAGCGGTAACCGAATTTGCGTTGTGAAGCTGCGTCTAAATGAATGCCATCAGGATTCGCAGTCAAACCTGCTGCAGTAACAAAATAACAATTCTGTTGTTCATTAGCAAAACGCAGCAATTGTTCATTAACCTGTCGAAATTCGGTCGCGTGCTTTCCAAAACCGGTCTTCCCAAGAAAGTCACCAAGCCCTCCAATAATCAACGGTACCTCATCAAGTTTCAACTCGTTTCTTAGCGTTTCGATAATAAGGGTTAATTTCTCGTAATAAGTTTCATGTAGCGAACGATAACTGTCACTCTCACCTTGGTGCCAAAGGATTCCACAAATTTGACTGGACCGGAGGGCGAAGCGGGCTTCGGACAAAGCATGCTGAAAAAGGATGCCTTCCGGATGCCAGTCATTCAATGAACTGCCACCTTCCGCACAAGGGATCAAGCCAATTTCTTCATCGGGATGAGCTCTCGACCATGCATCTGCAAAAGATGCCGCCAGGCCAACGCCGGAAACCGGACGGTCGTAATTAATCGGCTCTGTCATCATCTGCCACTGTCCATTGCGCAGCATTTTTATTTTTTCATTATAGATAGGGTCTACTTCATTCAAAAATCCACGGCCCGCCATATTCGACTGCCCCAACATTAAAAAAGACTTTATCATCTAATTTTCACTTCTTTACATCAATATTTTGGTCTAATTAGACTATAGTGAATTCAGTTTGTCTTGTAAAGTTTTAACAGGTTTTATTTTTTTATTAGCATGTATGAAAAACAAACTAACATTGAAAATTTGGTGGATGTATTTGTGAAATAGCATGTTCTTTTGCTTTTCTTATTCAACTATCGGGGGCTTTAGTTTAATAATAACGATCTTCCACAATCGGGCGCGATTATTGAACAAGAACTAAAGGAGTTATACATATTAGTCATGTAAAATATGTATAACTCCTTATTTTTTATGACTTTTTTTGATTTAGGTCTTGATAAATAACGAAATTTCTCGTATAAAAATACACAATTAGATGACCGGGTGTATTGCTGAAACATACACCCGGTCATCTTTATGCGGCTTTTCAATTACTTCCCTGAATGTGCAGGTATTCTTCAGGAAAGCGGTCAACTTCCCCTGCCTGCCCCGCAAGTAAAAACGTTCGAAAAAAGTTAAATCCTATTTAATTTGAATTTCCTTCACTTTTTTTATCTGTTTTGCTTGGAACAGGATCAAAGCCTCCCGGATGAAGAGGGTGGCATTTCAGTAATCATTTGATGAGCAGATAACTGCCTTTGATAAACCCAAACCTTTGAATCGCTTCAAGACCGTAGTTGGAACATGTTGGATAAAATCTGCAAGTTGGTGGGAAAAGAGGTGATATCGCCTTTTGATAGAATCGAATCAATACTTCGCTGCCCGTTTCATGATTCCTCCCGAAGAAATTTTGCTATATCCTTTGCAAAATATGTAACAATCAGATCCGCACCCGGCACTGCCGCTGATCTTTCGTCAGCCGACAGGTCACCATATTAATCGGTTAAAGTAAATGTTTAGAATAAAAAATAGAAGATAACATGACTCCAACGAGCTATCGCTTTTGTCAAAATTGTGACCAAAAAAAGCTTTTCTTGTTGATATGAACGTTACATCTGCATGATTCAGAAAAGTGGTTTTTCTCGTGAGATTCTTCACTTGACAAGATCTCTTTTTCGGGGAAATAAAGAAGAGTAGCGGGAGATCATGTTAGCAGATCAGTTTCTTTGTTCATTTTTTGGACACTGAGCAGAAACCTTCAATGAAGAGCCTCCATCTCATCTCTCGTCACTATACTATCCTCTGTGTCTGCTCTCGTTTAGATATTTACTGGTTGTGGTAAAATAATATGAAGAAATTCAATGCAATATCTGAACAACAAGGCAGGCGATGCCGGATTCCTTGATTGTGCGTGAATATGATCACCCGACAACACAAGGCTCTGAAGTGAAATTCAAACAAAGGTTAGAACAAATTTCAGATTGGACTAAAAGGAATAATGAATAATTGGAACACTTGGCATTCCTCTAAGATCAAGTTGTATAGAAGAAGCCTATATCTTTTTGGATATTCATATTCTTTGCAGCCGTTCTTACACAATGTGAATTTTACAAAGAATGGAGGTGTCCTATTTATGACGAAAGCTGAAATAATCGAGTACTGCCTGTCTTATTCAGATACTTATAAAGACCACCCTTTTGGTGAAGGATGGACTGCGATGCGTCACAACGGTAATAAAAAGTTGTTTGCTCTTATCTTTAATCTTGATGGCCACTTATGCGTAAATCTTAAATGTGAACCTCATCGCGCTCATTTTCTCCGCGGCATATTTAAAGAGGTGAAGCCTGGGTATCATATGAATAAAGAGCACTGGAATACCATCATATTAGATGGTGATCTCCCAGAGGATGATCTTCATGATATGGTGCAGCATAGTTTTGAATTGACTAAGCCAAAGGCACGTATCTGATACACATTTATTTATTGCATTAAATCGATAACGTCTCTAGGTATTAATGAACTCCCCTTAGGGATTGACCGAGTTGTTTATAAAGAAAAGGAACCTCTGATGAGTTCCTTTTTGTATATCATTGTGTTTATATAAAATACCTCTGTAGAGCCCTGACATATAAGAACTCAAAAGTCAGCCCATTTCAAAACATGATGAAAACTTCTGTGCCGGAGTTTTTTTAACGCTTAATTATACAGATAACTCACCTTCAAACACTTTTTCCTCACTTTGATTGTAGGTGAACAACTATAGGCTCAAGCACTCTTCATTTTGTGAGGACATGATAGGAGCATCTTTCCATGGTGAGGGCTTATACATATCAAAAGACCGCAAAGCTTTCTTGAAGAAGCTTTGCGGTCTGCGGGTCTCTTTTTTGCTTAGTATAGTCAATGGATTCCAGCAGAATCCACACATATATCATTGATGTTTTATTTTGATGTTTCCTCTTACGAATCATTTGTCTGAGAAGATAGAATTCATTTGGACCCGTGTGAGATGCACCCAAGCCATAGCGGCTTTATGCCATGTAACAATAAATGTGGAGGAACCTGCATGTCTCAGTTAGTTTCGGGATAAAATGCGTGTTGATGTTCCTCTGCTTCACTATTTAATATGCGATAGCTAGACCCTCCAATATGAAGCGGAATATCCAGTTTCTCTAAATTTGGCATTCCATTTCTTAAGAAAAGCTCTTTATCTTGATATCTCTGTAAAACTTCTCCCACAATCCACTCTTGATCCCCTAAAGTGGAAACACTGTGTACTTTACACTCATAAGCAAAATACGCATCAGTTAAAATCGGTATCTCAGCTCTTCGTCCTTCTTCGTATTGAATATGAAATGCTGCAAACTTATTGATATCTCTGCCGCTATGGGTGCCTAATGCTTGAATGAGTTCCGAACATCTTCCCGGAAGAAAATTCACACCGAAAACACCGCTTTTCTCAATCAATTTGTAGGTATATGTCTCTTTGTTTACTGATACCCCATACATTCCGGGAGAAGATCCGATATACGTATGCCACCCGGAGGCCATTGCGTTTTTTTCACCTTTATATTGAGCCGTAACGACAGCTACCATGCCGGGGTAGGCGTACCAAATTGGTTCATCGATCGGTGCTCTCATCTTCATCGCTCCTTTTGTTTTAGATTCATTTTTTATTAAAATTTGAGAGGCTCGCATCAACATCGACATGTTCTTCTTCAAATGGACCGTTCGTTTTAGCTGCAAGCCAGTTTAACAAATGGACTCCCGGCGGGTTGTTTCCGACTTGCCATTGCGGCGTGAGTAACCGAAGCGTCTTATTTTCTGTCATCTTACACATCCTTCCTTTCCAATATTCACGAGAAGATGCATAAATAATAAACCCTATAGCAACTATAGGGTCAAGGGGTTCGTTATTTTTTCAGCACTCTAAATTCTGTGAGGAAGTCTTCTTCTTTTAATGAGTTATAGCTGTTTGGAAAAGAAACTTGATATACTTTTCCATCCGTTTGAATGCCGTGAGATTCAATAAAATGGTACAGTTTTTGATAGTATGAAAAATAATTTGTTGAAGAGCAATCAAATGAAATACATACATATTCACCGGACGGGATCGTATCTATCCCAATATTTTGTTCGTCTGTATCTATCTTTACTCCATCATAAATCGTCGTATAAACACTGTTGCAATAAATATCACCGGAATTTTTATAAGGCTTTAAATCATAAATCAGTCCATAATAGTTATCAACCATATCTCCTCTTTCTTCAAGGACTTCAGCCAGTTTGCGGTAATACCAATCTGATTGATTATGAGGATTCACTTGAGGTGTCGCTGCTTTTAAAATGGTTTGGCCTTCTATATGCCGAACATAAACCAGACCTTCTTCTTTTTTAGTGCGTATCTCCAATTGTTCGTGAAGCTGATTCTTTCTTCTTTGAAGCAATTGCCTGGCACGTTCGAGTCTTTCCATTTCACGCTCAATCACGCTTTCTTGCTCTTCAAGAAAGGTTTGCATCAGTTCAGGGGTACATGTATATGAGATCATGCGCTTAATTTCTTCCAAAGGCGTTTTAATAGATTTGAGATATTTTATAATATCCAAATAAAAGAACTGTTTAACATGGTAATATCGATAGCCATTATCCCGGTCTGTACATTGAGGCTTGAAAATTCCGATCTTATCATAATAGCGCAATGTTTGAATGGAAATGTGATTTAGACGGGCTGTTTCCCCAATTGAAAAATATTCCTTCATCAATCCCACCCTTTCTTTTATTCTTTCTTCCACTATATACGATTACCTTCAAAATCCTAACTGAACGACCTTGAGAAAAAAACTGTCTAAGACGATCTTCATTTTGTTCTATGTTGAACATATCCACGAAGACATGATCTTTCCTGTCTCATCACGATTGTATGAGCCGCTCAGGAAATATCGGCTTCTTTGAACAGATTTTTCGTAAAAAGGATATACAGCAAAGACGACATCAAACAGGCTGACTCCGCTTTACGTTAAAATCGCACCCATCAATACGATAGCGACCAGCCTGACAATGGTCTTCGCAATCGACGCAACCAAACCGGAAATCTCGACGACCTTCCCGAAAATAGCGCCAAGCAGAAATACCGGAAAGTACAGCTTAAAAAACCCGCCATCTTTTCCATAAATACTGTTAGAAAAAGGAAGTGTAAAGCTTGGATCTGTCAACAGCACAGCAAATAAAGCACCAATCGGAGCAAACAAGATGACGACAAATCCCCGATAGACGAAAAACATCAGCAACCCCACCGCCAAAAGAGTAATGATCATGTCCACAAACATCCCCTCCCTTTCCGCCATATTATCGTGCAAGTTCCGTGCCAGTTGCCAAAACTCCATTTCAGCCTCCCATATTTTCAGGGAACATGAGCAACAACGATTCCGGCCAGGCGGATTTTTCCGCTTTTACGGAAAAAAAGAAAGCTCTTTTTTAGAGCTTTTCTCATCTCCTTCCCGGGACGGCAATAAAAGCAATCCGGTCACCAAGCCCTCTCTCGAGCCCCTTATTCGTCGGAAGCCGCTAAAAAACCTCCCGTACATACACGAGAGGCCGTCATTAAAACTCAATTTTAATTTTTTGCGAATCACTGATTTTCTTGTGGTTTTTATCAAAAACGTCACTCGTGGTGATCTCGATCCACTTCAAATCCTTTGTCTTCTTGTTGTCTTCTGCTTCCTTGTGATGCCCGTGTCCGCTTGCTGTGTTAACGATAAAACCTAAGTTTCCGGCTTTTGCAGCGCCGCCTTCTAATTCTCCATTTAACTCCTCAAGGTAAATATCCTTTTGCCAATCAAAGGTTTCACCTGTGTTTGTTTTCAGTAATGCAATTGGTGCAAAATTCACTTTCTCAGAAGACTTGTTTTTGATTTCAACGAAAACCTTAACGAAATCAAACTCCTCATCATGTGTCAACACGTGAAAATAATCAATCATGCTGTAATCCGGACGTAGGTGAATCAGCTTCATGTTTCTTACGGTTAATTCGATTGCTCCGATGTCATATGTTTTGTTCACGTTTTTGATATCTTTTAAAACGGCTTCACCTTTGTCATCAGCAAATGTTTGATTAACCTTTTCTAAAGACCTGTCATCTGTAACTTGCGGATTAGGCTGGTACTCATTTATTTGCCTGTCTGCTTGAGCTGAAACGTTCTGCGTTTTGACTTCTGCTGTTTGGCCGCCGCCTGTATTGTTATGGCCGGCGTTTGATGAGCAGCCGGCAAGCATCATGATCGAAAAAAAGATGAAAAGAGCCTTTCTCACCTTAATGGCCTCCATTCAAAATAGAGATCCCGTCACTTCATACAAGCAACGGGACACCTTGTATTCTCTTACTTATCGTTAATCTTGATTTTGTATTGTAAAGCATCAAAAACATTTTTGGCGATTTCAGTGTTATCGATTTGCCCGGCAAATGTCTCGCTTGACGGTCCGTATGCATAGACAGGAACATCTTCACCTGTATGTCCGCTCGTTGTCCAACCGGTGTGAGAGCGCTTGTTGAAAATGTCTTCAATCGCATTGTCGATATCAAGCACTTTCTTCGATTTGGCTGCTTCTTCAACCGATTGAATTTCCCCTTTCGTTAAGGCTAACTTTTTTTGATCAATATATGTCTTTAATGTTTTTTCCACATCCGCACCGCCGGCGATTTTTTCTGCCATAAAGTCAGGCGTGCGCTTTGCGGCTTTAATCGGTTCACTGAACCAGTTGTAGATGCCGTCTGCACCGATGGAGTATCCGCCGGTTGAGTGGTCAGCTGTTGCGACAACCAATGTATGCTTGTCTTTTTTGGCGAACTCAAGAGCCGCCTTATAAGCTTGTTCGAAGTCTTCCATTTCACTCATCGCGCCGACAATATCATTGTCATGGCCCGCCCAGTCAATCTGGCTGCCTTCAATCATAAGGAAGAATCCGTCTTTATCCTTGCTTAATTTTTTAATCGCTGTGTTTGTCATATCTTTTAATGAAGGAATATCCTTCGTGCGGTCCATTTTTTTAGGCAGGCCGCCGTCAGCGAATAGGCCGAGAACTTGGCTGTCTTTATTTTTCAGCATGTCCTTGCGGTTATCCACATAGCTGTATCCCGCTTTTTTGAATTCCTTGATCAAATTGCGGTCCTTACGGTCAAAATTGCTTTTTCCACCGCCTAAAAGGACATCGATTTTGTGCTTGCCGTTTACCATTTCATCAAAATAATCATCGGCAATTGCGTTCATATTTTTCCGGCTGTGGTCATGTGAACCGAAAGAAGCCGGAGTGGCATGTGTAATTTCTGAAGTGGCCACAAGTCCTGTTGATTTCCCTTTTTCTTTTGCCGCTTCAAGAACGGTTTTGGCCTCCGACCCGTCGTTATCCACCGCAATGGCGTTATTGTATGTTTTAATTCCCGCAGACATGGCCGTTGCCGCAGCTGCAGAATCCGTCACATTTTGCTCAGGGTCTTCGGGGTAAGTCGTTTGCTGGCCGACAAGATATTGGTCAAAAGCCGTAGGCTCCACAGCCTTTGTCTTTTTATTATCCTTTAAGTAGCGATAAGCGGATGTATACGACACACCCATGCCATCACCGATTAGAACGATGACATTTTTAATGTCATTTTGCTTCCCCTTCTTCTTTTCTTGAGCGCTGGCTTCAAGCACACTGCCGCTTGCTAAGCTGCTGAACGCAATAGATGATAAAACCGCGATAGGCAGTAATTTCTTCGGGAATTTTTTCAACTGGATAACCTCCTAAAAATATATGAATCTCAGGGTGACAACCCTATTATATTTTTAAAGTATTAAGTTCATATTAATCGTTTATAAAGATTGGATTTACAAGATGAGAAACGCGGACAAATTATGTAAAGGAAGCGGGATGGTGGTTTGCGAATCCTGACCTTCCATTCTCTATCACTTTCATGTAAACGAAATGTCTTCTTTTTTACATCCAAACCTAACTCTGTCTTCATGCAGGAAATTTAAAAATCTAAAACAGGAT
Organism: Bacillus sp. HSf4; assembly: GCF_029537375.1. Taxonomy (NCBI): domain Bacteria; kingdom Bacillati; phylum Bacillota; class Bacilli; order Caryophanales; family Bacillaceae; genus Bacillus; species Bacillus sp. HSf4. The sequence goes on from NZ_CP120679.1 coordinate 2,807,064, forward strand.
CTTTAAATGTTTTGCTAGAAACCCAATGTCTATATTCTTACATTGACAAGAATATGCTTCCTCCTTAAAATGAAAATGATTATCAACATCATTCAGGAGGAAACTATGCATGTTTAGCGGAAGGATTAGTTTGAAAATTAAAATTACTTTCTTATCGATACTCGTCTTTTCAATCTTATTAGCTGGATGTACAAACGCAGAAAATTCAACAGAGACGAAAGATCATAACAATATGATCACAATGGCTTGGCCAAGAGATATAGGCGAACTGAATCCCCATGTCTATAATCCTTCTCAATTGTTTGCCCAGTCGATGGTATATGAACCTTTGGTCACTTATGAAGCGGGCGGAAAGCTTAAACCGCATTTAGCAAAATCATGGGATATATCTGATGACGGCAAAGTGTATACGTTTCATTTGCGTAAGGATGTCAAATTTTCAGATGGAACAGCGTTTAATGCAAAAATCGTGAAAAGGAATGTTGATTCCATTTTAAAACATACAGAGCTGCACAGCTGGTTGGGGTTTATCACAAAAATAGCTCAAACGGAAGTGATCGATGATCATACATTTCAATTGACGCTGACTGAACCATATTACCCAACCATTCAGGAGCTGGCAGTTGTTCGGCCGGTTCGGTTTTTAGGAGAAGCTGGATTCCCTAAGGATGGCGATACATCAAAAGGTGTCGAAAAACCGGTGGGAACGGGTCCATGGGTATTGGAAGAGTATAAAGCTGATGAATATGCGGTTTTTAAACGCAATGAACATTATTGGGGCGAAAAGCCAAAAGTCGAGAAAATCAAGGTGAAAGTCATCCCAGACGCAGAAACAAGGGTGCTGGCATTTGAAAAAGGTGAACTGGACCTCATTTACGGTGAAGGCGTCATCAGTTTGGATGCATACAAGCAGCTGCAATCGACAGGTAAATATGAAACAAGCCTTTCTGAACCAGTGGCGACGAGACAGCTTGTCATGAATACGAAAAAAGAACAGCTTTCAGATGAACGGGTGCGCCAAGCCCTTCATTATGGTTTTAATAAAGACGCCATGGTCGAAGGTATCACCTCAGGGTTAGAAGAAAAAGCAGATTATATTTTGCCGACAACCTTCCCATACACGTCTGATATTGATGTAAAACCAGTAAAATATGATATTGAAAAAGCGAAAGAGCTGTTAGATGCTGCAGGCTGGAAGCTTTCGAACGGAAAGACGGTGCGTGAGAAAGACGGAAAGCCGCTTGAATTTAGTTTAATGTATGATTCAGCAGAATCCATTCAAAAAACAATGGCAGAAACCCTGCAAGCAGAATGGGCAGCGATCGGGGTAAAGTTGAATCTTGAAGGAGTAGAATTGGCAACTCAAGTAAAACGGTTTAAAGCGAATGAGTTTGATATGAACTTCTTTAGCAACTATGGTGCGCCTTATGACCCGCATACATTTTTAAACATTGTCGCGTCAAAAGGATTTGGATTTAATGAAGCGATCTCAGCCTATCCAAACAAAGAGAAGTTATTGAAGCAGATGTCAAAGGTCCCTCAAACAACTGATGCAAAAGAGCGGCAAGAGCTTTATTCATCTATTTTAAAATCTCTTCAAGAACAAGGAGCCATCGTTCCGATCTCTTATATTAAAAAGACAGCGATCTATCAAAAGAATATCACCAACTTTACTTTCCCTGCTAACCGTGACGAACATCCGTTTACAGGTATTCGCATTAAGCAGTAGGAGGTTTTTATGGGCAACTATATATTGAAACGAATCATATCCATTATTCCAGTGTTTCTTTTAGCTGCGCTTTTGACAACTGGAATGATTCATCTCTCACCTGTTGACCCAGCTGAAGCGTATTTAGCCGCAGCGCATATTCAGCCAACCGATGAAATTTTAGCGCAAAAAAGGCATGAGTTTGGCCTAGATCAACCATTCTTTATTCAATATGTCAACTCTATTTTGAAGATATGCCAATTCGATTTTGGCATATCTTATGTTTCGAATCAGCCGGTTTGGGACGAGGTTGCACTCAGAATACCAGCAACGATCGAGCTTGCGCTTGGGAGTTTATTGATCGCGGTGCTTGTCAGTGTCCCTCTCGGCTTCTTTGCGGGAATCAAAAGAAATGGGGCAATTGATCATATCAGTCGCTTCATTTCCTTTTTCGGAGCATCCATTCCGACCTTTTGGTTAGGGTATATGTTGGTTTTTTTCTTTTCTGTTCAATTAGATCTTTTTCCTGTAGAGGGAATTGGGACTTGGCAGCACCTCGTACTGCCGTCAATGACGTTGGCGCTTCCTTTAATTGCGATGTATACAAGGCTTTTGCGCGCCAGCGTGATTGAAAACTTGCAAGAACCATATGTACAATTCGCACGAATCAGAGGACTGAAGAATCAACACATATTGGCCAAGCATGTGTTGAGAATGGCCATTTCTCCGATGATTACAGGACTGGGAATGAATCTTGGGAAGCTGCTTACCGGAACCATTATTGTTGAGGTGGTTTTTTCTTGGCCTGGCTTTGGCCGCTATTTTATTGAGGCGATTTTCAATCGCGACATCCCTGTCATTCAATGTTATGTGTTCATAGCAGCCACCTTATTTATATTGAGCAGCTTAATCGTTGATCTGATTCAAATGTATATTGATCCGCGCATTTCGAGGAAAGAAGGACAGCATCGATGATCACAAGCATACGCAGAATATACAAAGGTCAAAACGTGATAACGGCATGTATCATCATATTATCCATTCTGTTTATCATCGCTGTATTTGCCCCCTGGATTGCGCCGCATAACCCAGTTGCTGTTCATTTGGCTTATAAGCTGCAGCCTCCGTCCTGGACGTTTCCTTTAGGAACCGATCATTTAGGAAGATGCAACTTATCCCGCCTTTTGTATGGCGCACGGATTTCTCTGGGGTTTGCGATGCTCATTTTTATTTCCTCCCTGGTTATCGGTCTCATTGTCGGTACGATTTCAGGGTATAAAGGCGGCTGGATTGATCAACTGTTAATGAGACTTTGTGATGGTGTGATGGCTTTTCCGAACTTAATTTTAGTTCTTGGTCTTGTGGGCATATTCGGACCTGGACTTCCTCAAGTCATTCTTGCCCTCATCCTTGTGCAATGGGTCTATTATGCAAGAATCTTTAGAGGAGTGGTGCTAAGTCTGAAAGAGAAGAACTTTATTGCGGCTGCAAAAATCAACGGATCTTCGCAGTGGAAGATTATTAAAAACCATATCATTCCCAATGTGCTCCCCCCTCTCGTCGTTATGGGTACATTGGAGATGGGCTGGGCGATTATGGATATATCCGCTATGTCGTTTCTTGGATTGGGGGTTCAGCCTCCGGCGGCTGAATGGGGAGCGATGATTCATGAAGGTAAATCGTATATTCGGACGAACCCTGAGTTGATGATTTATCCAGGGATGATGATCATGATTGTCGTTGTGACGTTCAATTTATTGGGCGAAACCTTATCAGAAAAATACGGAATCAAACGTCGATAATAAAAGGAATGAGGAAGTTGGGAACAGAACAATCACCGGTGCTGAAAGTGAGAGATTTACATGTCCAGACCAAAACGCCAAAAGGCGCTTCTACCCTCGTGCAAGACATCAATTTCGACCTGAAGCGCGGCCAAGTCTTCGGTCTGATTGGCGAGAGCGGATGTGGAAAAACGGTCACAAGCATGTCTATTCTTCAAATACACGATCAAAAAACAACCAAGGTGGAAGGAAGTATCGGATTACAAGGTCGAGAACTGAACGGATTAACAGATAAGGATATGCGTAAAATCCGCGGCAAAGATATTGCCTACATTATGCAAAATCCGATGAACGCTTTCACACCCGTTTTCACGATTGGTCAGCAAATGATCGAAACGATTCGCTCCCATACGTCACTCACAAAGAAACAGGCAAAAGAGCTTGCAATCGAAGCATTGCATGATATGAACTTACCCGCTCCTCTTAAGCTTTTAAAATCTTATCCTTTTCAATTAAGCGGGGGAATGCTTCAACGGGTTATGATTGCAATCGCTGTATGCATGCATCCAGCCATTCTCATAGCGGATGAGCCCACCACTGCACTGGACGTGAATAATCAAAAGACAGTGCTGAAACATTTAAACGACATGCGTTCTAAATTTGGAACAGCGATTTTGCTCATATCTCATGATTTAGGAGTCATTGCTGAAATGGCAGATGAAGTCGCTGTGATGCAGTATGGAAGAATCGTAGAAAAAGCAGATGTGTTTCAGCTGTTTGATGCACCAAAGCATGACTATACAAAGAAGCTGTTAAATGCACGTATGACCTTGCCAATTGCTATTGGGTCAATTTAACAAAAGATCGGCATTTTAATGGGGTGAACAAGTGAGTTTATTACAAGTGAAGGAAGTCACTCATCGTTATGCGGAGCGTTCATTGTTCAAATGGAAATTTCAGTCTAAACAAGTCCTTTCCGATGTCAGCTTTTCGATTGAGAAGGGCACATGCTTAGGCATGATTGGGCCAAGCGGGGCTGGTAAGAGTACATTGGGAAGAGTGCTGCTTGGTTTAGAGCGGCCGCAATCAGGTCAAATCCTTTTCCAAGGCCATGATGTATATCAAGCAGATCAATCGATCCGCCGCAAAATTCGCCGCGACCTTCAAGCCGTCTTTCAGGATTCATACTCGGCCGTCAATCCGCGAATGACGGCGGAACGGATTATTGCAGAACCATTAGAAAACTATGAAACTCTCACCATCTCAGAGCAAAGGCGAACCATTATCGAGCTGCTGGAACGAGTCGGCTTGAGTGAAAAGGATTTAACAAAATACCCACACCAATTCAGCGGCGGTCAATTGCAGCGGATCAATATCGCAAGAGCCATCTCGCTCAAACCGAAGCTGATCGTATTAGACGAATCAGTCAGCAGTCTGGACATGGTGACCCAAACGCTCATATTAGATTTGTTAAAAGAGCTCAAAGACGATTTTGGGTTATCGTATTTTTTTATTACGCATGATTTGAAAGCCGCTTATCAATTGAGTGACACACTAGCTGTATTGGATAAAGGCAAATTAGTTGAGCTTTACGAGTCCAAACATCAGTTTTTTTCGTCAGATCATCCAGCTGTAAAAAAGATGAAAAGTTCCATACTTGCAGAACACCCGCGCTTTCGTTCGATAGGAACAAAGACGATGCAACAATAGTTGGTTACTTAGCTTGAGGCGCCGCGAATGATTGGGGGTGTTACAGCGAACCGGCCCTGCTATATTCCCCTGTGCTTTCCCTTCTGTTTGATCAAGTGGTGCTTTTTTTCCGTTGCGCTGTTTGATCTTTTGTTACCTGATCATCAGGTGTCTACTGAGTGTTTTCAACCCAAATATGAGCCACTTTTAGAAAGGTGGCTCATATTATTTTTCATATTTTCCCCTGAACACTTTCCCGCCAAAATTCCCTTTAAAAAACAGCTGACAGGGATACTAAACCTGTGACTCAGCATCAAAGTGCGAGTTGACAGGGCGGTATTCAACACATATCGAAGGAACTGTATATGACAAGTGTCATGTATGAAGCATGATGTGTGCTACTACAAAGTATGTGTCTCTTAGGCGTATACTTAAGCGAGACACATCAATGAGAGGATACTTTACTATGACTGAACAAACCATCGCCCATAAGCAAAAACAGCTGACAAAACAAGTTGCTGCTTTTGCTCTGCCTGATAACAAAAAAAGTCTGATTCAGCTCTTCAATACGTTTGTCCCTTACTTCGGACTGTGGTTTCTTGCCTATCTCAGCCTCGATGTCTCCTATCTCCTTACTTTAGGATTAACAGTGATTGCCGCGGGGTTTTTGACGAGAATTTTCATTATTTTTCACGACTGCTGCCATCTCTCCTTTTTCAAACAAAAGCGTTATAACCATATGCTTGGTTTTTTGACAGGCGTTCTGACGCTATTCCCATACCTTCAATGGCAGCACAGCCATTCGATTCATCATGCGACCAGCAGCAACCTTGACAAACGCGGGACGGGTGACATCTGGATGTTGACGGTAAACGAATATAAAGCCGCGCCTCTCCACACAAAAATCGCATACAGACTTTATAGAAATCCGTTTATCATGTTTATTCTCGGACCGATTTATGTTTTTCTGATCACAAACCGTTTTAACAAAAAAGGCGCCAGACGGAAAGAGCGTGTGAACACATACCTGACGAACCTTGCAATCGCGGCTTTGGCTGCTCTGTGCTGTGTCATCTTTGGCTGGCAATCGTTTTTGCTCGTGCAAGGTCCGATCTTTCTGATCTCCGGTTCAATCGGCGTTTGGCTGTTTTATGTTCAGCATACATTTGAAGATTCTTATTTTGAAGCGGATGAAAACTGGAGCTACGTTCAGGCCGCGGTAGAAGGAAGTTCATTTTATCAACTTCCGAAACTGCTTCAATGGCTGACAGGCAATATCGGGTACCACCACGTTCACCATCTGAGTCCAAAGGTGCCCAACTATAAACTTGAAGCAGCTCATGAACAGCACGAACCATTAAAAAACGTCCCGACAATCACCTTAAAAACAAGCCTGCAATCACTCGCCTTCCGCCTTTGGGATGAAGAGAAAAAGCAATTTGTGACATTTCGGGATATCAAACAAATACCGATCCACCTTCCGCCTGATTCTATAGAAAGACAGAAGCTGCGGAAAAACGCCTGATGAAGAGGAGGTCTTCTTATATCCAAGAAGACTTCCTTTTTATGGTTCAGTGATGCAATCCGGCTCTGGCAATGGTAAAGTTACTCTTAAGACGAAAAGTTGAAAATGAGGTTATATCATGGTTAAAAAGCATTTTACATTTCAAAAACTAAGCGGGATCTCGCCATATATATGGACGATATTTTTTATCCTCCCCTTCTACTTCATATTCCAATCACCATCAACGTTTGTGATCGTCGTCGGCATCATTTTGACGCTTTTATTTTTTTCGATTTACAGATTTGCTTTCGTCTCAAAAGGCTGGGCCGTTTATTTATGGGCGTTTATTTTAATCGGCATTTCAACGGCTTCGATTACACTGTTCAGCTATATTTATTTTGCTTTTTTTATCGCATATTTTATAGGAAACATTAGAGAACGCGTCCCTTTTCACATTTTATATTACATTCATTTAATAAGCGCAGCCGTCGCCAGCAACTTCAGTCTCGTGTTAAAAAAAGAATTGTTTCTGACACAAATTCCTTTTGTGGTCATCACGCTCATCAGCGCGATTTTATTGCCATTCAGTATAAGAAGCCGCAAGGAGCGCGAACGGCTTGAAGAAAAACTCGAAGATGCAAATGAACGGATTGCCCATTTGGTAAAATTAGAGGAACGGCAGCGGATCGCCCGCGACCTCCACGATACACTTGGACAAAAGCTGTCTCTAATCGGTTTAAAAAGCGACTTGGCGAGAAAATTAATTTACAAAGATCCCGATCAGGCAGCGCATGAGCTAAAAAGCGTTCAGCAAACAGCGAGAACTTCTTTAAATGAAGTCAGAAAAATTGTATCCTCTATGAAAGGCATCCGGCTCAAGGATGAAATCAGAAACATCAAACAAATTCTCGAAGCAGCTGACATCACGTTGATCTATGAAGAAGAAAAATTGCCGGAAAATATCTCATTGCTCAATGAAAACATTTTGAGCATGTGCTTAAAGGAAGCTGTCACAAATGTCGTCAAACACAGTCAGGCGAAAACCTGCCGTGTTGACATTCAGCAGCTTTGGAAGGAAGTTGTCATTACAGTGGCGGACGATGGAGAGTTTCAAGGTGAAGAAAAGTACTTTTCAAAAGGACATGGCTTACTCGGGATGAGAGAACGGCTTGAGTTTGCCAACGGCAGCCTTCACATCGATACCAAAAACGGCACAAAGCTTACCATGACAATCCCTAATAACTCAAAATAAACAAAAAGGATGGCTTAGCATGATTAGTATATTTATTGCGGAAGATCAGCAGATGCTCTTGGGTGCATTAGGATCGCTCTTGAATTTAGAAGATGATATGAAAGTCGTCGGCAAAGGAACAACCGGGCAGGATGCCGTTGACTTCACCAAAAAACATCGGCCTGATGTATGCATTATGGATATTGAAATGCCCGGAAAAACGGGACTTGAAGCTGCTGAGGAATTAAAGGATACAGGCTGCAACATCATTATCTTAACCACTTTTGCCCGCCCAGGCTACTTTCAGCGAGCGATTAAAGCCGGTGTTAAAGGCTACTTGTTAAAGGACAGCCCGAGCGAAGAGCTTGTGAGCGCCATCCGCAGCGTCATGAACGGAAAGCGCATCTATGCGCCTGAATTGATGGAAGATATGTACGGTGAGGCCAACCCTCTCACAGATAGAGAAAAAGAAGTGCTCGAACTCGTAGCCGATGGAAAAAACACAAAAGAAATCGCCCAAGAACTCAGCATCAAAAGCGGGACGGTCCGCAATTATATCTCAATGATTCTTGAAAAGCTGGAGGTGAAAAACCGAATCGAAGCCATTACCCGTTCTAAGGAAAAAGGCTGGTTTAAATAAAAAGAGGATCTGGTCAAGATCCTCAGCAGGTAAGTGGATTGGCTATTCAACTCGGCATTTCTGCCACATCATGGATACTTTAGAGAGACTAAGTAAATGGCGACGAAGGAAAAACCACCAACTAAATGAGATCGGCAGTAGACCACTTCCCCAAAATATTGAATACTTCCGTCAATTCTTTCTTTTATTTCAAGGAATTGTATTTTTCATTGGAGCAATTTATGCGTTTAGGCTGCACAGAAATGAAACGAAATAATTTTTAAAAAGAATTGTTATACAAGTATGGCAGCAAGTCTTTTTTATACTGATCCATTAAACTTCTTTTCACATTTCATTCTTGAGGCTACGGCATAAGTTCGCACATAACTTTTATGTTCCGCGGATAGAGTTCTATATTCCTTCTATTAACGGATAGTTCAGGTTGTTAAAATGAATATATTTAGGATTCAACCTTCTCACGAACAAAGGGCGTTCCTTGGTCTGAAATATCAGAGCCGGCGAACACCCTTTTGCTTTTTGTTTTTATCTTGAGTGTGCCTTCGGGCTACCCGAACATCTTCTTCACAAGCTCGCGGTTGCGCTCTTTGAAAACCTCATTATGCGACGACACCATCGCGCTCTTATGCGCTTCGGGATCAATATAGCGTTTGGCGCTGTTCACTGCGTTTGCCGCATCCTGAAACGCACCGGCGATCAGGTGCAGCTTGCCGTCGTAATGCAGGATATCCCCAGCCGCATACAGCCCTGGCACCGAAGATTGAGAGTTGGCGGTACCCGCGATAAAATAGTCATCAACCCGGGTAATATCCAGCCGGCTGTTCTCCAGCAGCGATTTGTCGCGTTCATATCCATGATTAATAATGACTTCGTCTACAGGCAGCTCGATCACCTCACCGGTTTGAGCATTTGTGAGCTCGACTCGTTCGATCACCTCATGATCATCTGAAGCGATCAGCTTGGTAATCTCGGTATGGAAGAAGCAGCTCACCGAGCTGTTCAGAAGCTGATCCACCTGGGCCTCATGCCCGCTGAGCGCTTCTTTACGGTAAGCGAGGTAAACCTTCTTCGCTACAGGCTCAAGCTCGTTGGCCCAATCGACAGCCGAATTGCCGCCGCCTGAGACAATGACCGTTTTATCTTTAAAATGCTGCAGCGACTTGACCGTATAATTCAGATTGGACACTTCAAAACGCTCTGCCCCTTCAATCTGAAGCTTTTGCGGATTCAGGATACCACCGCCTACAGCAACGATGACCGTCTTGGACAAATGCACCCCTGAGGCAGCCGTATGTAATTCAAACAGCCCTTCTTCATTACGGGCAATCGACTCCACTTTCTCATTCAGCAGCACTTCCGGATGAAATGTTAATCCCTGCTGCACCATCTGTTCAATCAGCTTCGCTCCCGATATCGGCGTTTGCCCTCCGACATCCCAAATCATTTTTTCCGGATAAACATGGACCTTCCCCCCCAGCACGGGCTGATATTCAATAATCTTTGTTTTCATCCCCCGCAGTCCGCTGTAAAAGGCGGAATATAATCCAGCCGGTCCTCCGCCGATAACCGTCACATCATATACTTCATTCCTGTTCATCGCTCTTCACTCCTAGTATAGTGCATGGCTTATCTCCATGTCGTAAATGATTATCATTATCATTTAGTGTACTTTGACTTGTTCATTTTTACAATCCATTTTTGATTAAAAATTGATCTTGTGGGTCCACACAATCATCAAAGCGGCCGATCATCAGTGAGGCTTTTAAAAAAAAACTGCAACCTCTCCATTACAAAAAGATTCGATAAAGTCATAAATCTTTTGTTCCAATGTGAAAATGTGTATATCTTACACGAGCAAAGATGAACAATACACTCGTCTTTATCGGTGATGATTTAGACCATGACAATCTTCAGAAAATGCTGTGTGACTTAAAGAATAGGAGCGTATCAACGGCTCATTCATGCAATTTAGCCTTTTCTTCTGTTTGCTTTTGACTTTGAAAAGAGATAAAATAGGTTGTAAATCGTAATTATTACGATTTCATTGACTATGGAGCGGTGCAAAAGCTGGCGAGCGGTTTATCCCCTGCTCGTTTGTATCATCTTTGTGAAATGACAAAAAGAGCCGGAGGATGTTTAAGACAGTTTATGATCGGCGCTTTGATGCATTTAAATGCTCCATTACAAATCGTAATAATTTTGTTTTATTTGGAGGGAAATGACACATATGGCGACATGGGATTTAAGTAATATGAAACATCATATCTTTATTTGCAACGGCAGCAGTTGCAATCGGGTCGGAGCTGAGGAACTGACTCAAGTGATTCGGCAAGAAATCTCAGACCGGGAGCTTGACGATGTTATTCATACAACGCGCACGCGCTGTAATGGCAGATGCCAAGATAAGTGCGTGGTCATCCACTACCCGAAAGGAACTTGGTATAAAGATTTAAAACCTGAGGATGTCCCCCTCCTGATTGACTCACTTTGTACCAATGAAGATTATAAAGAAAAAGCAAGCCATTTGTATGATGGCCAACGTTTCGAGCGTTCATCTGACGTCATCGCCGGAGTTGCAAAAGACAAAGAAAAAGTAGTCAAAGTATCGAAAAAATTTTAAATGGAGTCGAATGATCATGCCTTTAACTAAAAAGAAAATTCCTGTCACCATTCTCACTGGATATCTAGGCGCCGGGAAAACCACACTTTTAAATCGAATACTTACGGAAAAACACAATCAAAAGGTTGCGGTTATTGTTAATGAGTACGGAGAAGTCGGGATAGACAATCAGCTCGTCGTTGATTCTGAAGAAGAAATTTTAGAAATGAACAACGGCTGCATCTGTTGCACGGTCCGCGGAGATTTGATTCGTATTCTGAGAACTCTTGTATTCTCAATGGATCAAGGGAAAGTTGCATTTGATCGCGTTTTAATCGAAACAACGGGACTGGCTGACCCTGCCCCCGTTGCCCAGACTTTTTTTATGGATGAACTGTTATCCGACATATTTGAAGTTGACAGCATCGTCACGGTAGTAGACAGCAAGCATGTCACCAGACATCTGGATGATCAGGATGAAGCGCAAGAGCAAATCGCATTTGCTGACGTCATCATCCTCAATAAAACAGATTTAGTATCGAATAACGATCTGAAATCCTTGGAGCAAAGACTTGTCAACATTAATCCTACGGCTAAGAGGCTGCATGCCAGAGATTGCAAGATCAATTTAAGAGATATACTGGGAATCAATACGTTTGACGTCAATCGAAAAATTGAAATCGATCCTCATTTTCTAAAGGATCATCATCACCACCATCATGATGATAAAGTGTCTTCTATTGCTTTTCGGGAAGAGAAGCCTCTTGACTTGGCAAAGGTGGATCATTGGATGAGTTATCTCGTACGGGAAAAAGGAGAAGATTTATTACGTTATAAAGGAATCCTTTCTATTAAAGGGGAAGAATATCGAATCGTATTCCAAGGGCTTCATATGTTGTTTTCAGGACGTCCCGATCGGAAGTGGAGCGAAAACGAGACAAGACAAAGCGAACTTGTTTTCATTGGAAAGGACTTAAACAAAGAAGAATTGGAACAGCAATTTAAAAACTGCATAGCGAAGTAGCCTTAAATATTTATGATCAACTGTTGACATCAATCAAGAGCAATATGTGCTTCTACGCTTGGACGTTATAATAAAACGAACAAAATAGCAGCCTTCCTCAAGGGAGGCTGCAAATATAATATCTTAAATAATGGTTTCAGTTATCTACATGTTAACCTCAGCTATCATCTCCGCTTAACCATATTCAATAGGATGAAACTTCGCTCTGTTTATTCAACACATCCCATGAATGAGAGGCAATGAAAAAAACGAACTTCTCTTCCTGTACTTACTCAAATATATGTCCTGTGGTCAGGATAAAATATCAATGGGTTTCCATTGATATAATGAGTCTCTGTTTTCAATCATACCAAGCCCCGGGTAAGGAAAATGACAGGAATGAATGAAGGCTTGCTCCTTGCAAGCCAATTGTATCAATTGATTCCTAGTAGTTATCCCCTGTACAGGATCTTCTTCTAGTACGACACGCAAACTTGTATTAGAAATGCTGTGTGGAATATTGAATACATCATTCGCGATCAAATATACGCCATGATTTGTACGGACTTCAACAGTTAGATGTCCGGGTGTGTGACCCGGTGTATGTTTCAGCCATACATCCGGTAATATTTCAGTATCCTCTTCAATCAATGTCAGAAGCGGAAGTACTTTGTTTATGACCTTGAATTGTCTGGAATCAGGAGTTTGTTTCGCATATAACCATTCTTTCTTACTCATGATATGAACGGCATTTGGAAAAGCAGGTTTTTCATTTTTTACAAGCCCTCCGGTATGGTCTGCATGACTGTGTGACAAAACAACGTAATCAATCATATGACGATGAATCCCAGATTGTTCTAAGCGTGTTAATAAATGCCCTGACTCCTGTCCGCCTGCCTCTCCAAACCCTGTATCAATTAAAATAAGCTTACTCCCGATTTGCAGGCAGACAAAATTCAGCGCTACCTCGAATTCACCAGGAAAGCGCTCAACTTCCCGGTCACCATTTGCCCCTGCCAGAAAAAAATCCTTTGTTACAGGAAACTGTCCATCAGAAAAAACCATCATGCGAAAAGAGTCAAATTTGATTTGATATGGCCGGTTCACAGGGAGTCCCCCTCACTTTTTTGATCTGTTGCTCGGAACAGGATCAAAGCCTCCCGGATGAAGAGGGTGGCATTTCAGCAATCGTTTGATGAGCAGCCAGCTGCCTTTTATAAATCCAAACCTTTGAATCGCTTCAAGCCCATAGTTGGAGCATGTTGGATAAAACCTGCAGGTTGGCGGAAATAGAGGTGATATCGCCTTTTGATATAATCGAATGAATGCGATCGCTGCCTGTTTCATGATTCCTCCCGAAGATATCTTGCTATATCCTTTGCAAAATATGTAACGATAAGATCGGCTCCGGCCCGCTTCATAGAAAGCATGCTTTCCAATACTGTATTTTTTTCATCAATCCAGCCGTTTTGCGATGCTGCTTTTATTTGCGCATATTCGCCGCTTACTTGATATGAAACCAGCGGAATATGGAGAGAATTTCGCATATCCCTCATGATATCTAAATAAGGAAGACCCGGTTTAATAATAATAAAATCTGCTCCCTCTTCAAGGTCAGACTGAGCCTCGCGAAAAGCTTCTAAACGATTTGCCGGGTCCATCTGATAGGTTCCACGATCACCGAAAGCAGGCGAATTATCCGCGGCATCTCGAAATGGTCCATAATAGCTTGAAGCATACTTGATACCGTACGACATGATCGGTATGTCTTGATAACCGGACTCATCCAGCGCATGTCGTATATACGTCACAAATCCATCCATCATGCTTGAGGGCGCCAGAATATCGGCACCTGCCTCAGCTTGAGATATGGCGACTTTTGCATGTATATCTAAAGACACGTCATTATCAATCCTGCCGTTTACCGGTATGCCGCAATGGCCTTCTGTTTGATAGTGACATATACATGTGTCTGTTATGATGACCAAATCAGAATCTAAAGCCTTGATTTGCCTAACCGCTCGTTGAACAATGCCATCTGATGTATAAGCAGACGTTGCCAAATCATCTTTCCAACTCGGAATGCCGAAGAGAAGAATCGCTTGAATCCCCAGCTGTTTTAATTCTTGAATTTCCTTATCTAATAAATCTAATGTCAGTTGATAAACGCCTGGCATGTAAGGTACTTCTGTCTTTAACCCGATACCCTCTTGGACGAACAGAGGATATATGAAATCGTTAATGGAAAGCCGATTTTCTCTTACTAAATCCCGTATACCTGGCGTTGAACGCAGTCTGCGATGCCGAGAGAATGTGAAAAATTGCTTCAATGTTATTGCACCACTTTTCTAAATGAGTTAACCTTAAATCGTAATGATTTTGATTTGTATTTTAAAGTATATACAATCACATCAATTATTTCAATGTTAAAGGAAAGGAGCAATCATGATGTTAGAAGATTTATATCGAGCCGTTATCATGGACCACTCAAAATATAAGCGGAATTTTCGAAGAATCGAGCATCCCAACGCTTTATTTGTTCATTATAAAAACCCCACTTGCGGCGACGTCATCACTCTGTATATTGATATAGAGGATAACAGGATAAAGGACGCTTCCTTTATAGGGGAAGGATGCAGCATTAGTATGGCGTCTTCATCCATAATGACTGACCTTATAAAAGACAAAACAATGACAGCAGTCGAAGACATGCAAAAATCCATGGAAGATATGATACGCAATGGGACAGAACCACAAGAGGAAACACTGGGAGATGCGGTTTCCTTCATAGGCGTTCACCCTTTAAAAGCTCGCCATAATTGTGCTTTAATGCCTTGGCAAGCCTTAGAAAAAATAAAAAAATTGACGGAAAAACCGCAATAAATAAAAACGACCAAGCTCGCAAAAGTATCCCATGGTTCATGCAGCCTCACGATAAATGAGCCTGCAAACGACTGCCAGCTCCCTCCTTCCCTGTCAGGAAGTCTGTGGCTTGTTCCGACCTGCTGACATTCGATCTATGCATAAAAGGTCGTAATACTGACGATCTCGCACCTAAAAATAAAAAATACTTCACAAATCGTAATGATTATGATTTAATGGGGAATTAGTTCATGAAGTTAAGTGTTTTTGTTGATTTGAATGATCAATCACACGAAATGAACGAATCAATACTTTTCAAGAAAGAAGGAATAAACATGAAAAAATATACGACAGCAGCTTTGATTGCGGCGACATGTCTTTCACTATTTGCTGGATGTTCGGGAAATGAGGAAAAACAAGCAAGCGGTTCCTCATCAGATGATCAAAAATTACAGGTCATCACAACATTTTACCCAATGTATGAGTTTACAAAGCAAGTTGCCGGAGAAAAAGCAGATGTTGATCTTTTAATTCCATCTACTGTTGAACCCCATGAATGGGACCCCTCTCCAAAAGATGTTCAAAAGATCGGGGAAGCGGATGTCCTAATTTATAACAGTCCTTATATGGAAACATGGGAACCCTCTATCGAAAAAAGTGTAGGAAAAAATGGACCGACTTTTGTAAAAGCAAGCAAAGGCATTGAACTGATGAAAGGAACTGGAGAAGAGGAAGAAGAACATGAAGAATCCGGGCATAAGCATACATATGATCCCCATGTATGGTTAAGTCCTGTCCTTTCCCAGCAGGAAGTAAAAAACATTACAAAAGCGCTTGAAAAAGCAGACCCGGACAATAAAGCTTACTATGAAAAGAATCGCGATGCGTTTTTGCAGAAATTAGAGGATCTCGATCAACAATATGAGTCAACATTAAAAGATGTTCCAAACAAAGAGCTCATTACACAGCATGCAGCGTTCGGATATTTAGCGAAACAATATGGATTAACGCAAGTGCCTATCGCAGGCCTTTCCCCTGAACAGGAGCCAAGTGCAGCTAAGCTCGCAGAATTAAAGAAGTTTGCCCAGAAACACCATATTCAAACCATTTTCTTTGAAGAACTCGCTTCTCCGAAAGTTGCGAAAACATTAGCAGATGAAATTGGAGCTAAAACAGAAGTGCTCCATACGTTAGAAGGACTAAGTAAAGAGGAGCAAAAACAAGGGCTGGATTATATTGATTTAATGAAAAATAATTTAAAACAGTTAGAATCGTCATTATCTCAATGATGAGACACGCAACATGTTTTTGATGGAAAGGTAAGATTGATATTGGAACTTATTTCATTACACAATGTGATATACGGATATGAGCATACACCTCTATTGGAAGATATCACATTCACCATTAATAGCGGAGAATTTGTCGGGATTACGGGACCTAACGGAGCCTCAAAATCCACGCTTCTCCGCCTTATGCTTCGTTTGTTAAAGCCCTGGCATGGACGTGTGGATATCAGCACAACCAATTCTAGCGGAGAACGTTTGAAAATCGGATACTTGCCACAGCAGATCGCATCTTTTAATGCAGGGTTTCCGAGTACTGTACTTGAGCTTGTACGCTCAGGGCGGTACAAGAAAGGAAGCTGGTTTAACAAATTAAAGGAACAAGATCATAAAAAAATAGAAGAATCACTAAAGATGGTCGGAATGTGGGAATTTCGTGATCGCAAGATTGGCCATTTATCTGGGGGACAAAAACAAAAAGTTTGTATAGCAAGGATTTTGGCTTCAGAACCTGACATACTTGTCCTGGATGAACCTACAACAGGTATGGATGTTGAAAGCCGCCGGTCCTTTTATCAAATGATGGACCGGCAAGTGCAGCAACACCAACAAACCGTTATCATGATCACCCATGACCAAGACGAAGCGGAGCCATATTTAACAAAGAATATTCGATTAGAGAGAGGTGAGAACAGCAGATGGAAATGTTTCATTTGGAATTCATGCAAAGAGCCTTCTACGCAGGATGCTTAATCGCGATCATCGCTCCATTACTCGGGGTCTTTCTCGTCCTCAGACGACAGGCTCTAATGGCCGATACTCTATCTCATATTTCACTAGCCGGCGTCGCCATCGGTTTCTTTGTCCATACGAATATCACGTTATCAAGTTTTTTAGTTGTAACGGTTGGAGCCGTAGGCATTGAATATATGAGGAGGGCTTACCGTACGTATTCCGAGGTCTCCATTGCCATTTTAATGGCTGCTGGTCTTTCTTTTGCCCTCTTTTTATTAAGTGTTACAGAGGGCGGTATGACAACGAATATTGAGCAATACTTATTTGGCTCTATTGTAACGATCAGCACTGAACAGCTTTACATTATGGGCGGAATTACGCTGCTTGTCTTATTATATTTCTTTATGTTTAAAAGACAGCTTTATTTAATGACTTTTGATGAGGATACAGCCGAATCAAGCGGAGTAAATGTTCGGCTGCTTTCTCTTTCATTCAGCATTCTAGTTGGAATGACAGTCGCTGTGATTATACCAACAATCGGCGTTTTGCTTGTGTCGGCATTATTAGTGCTTCCAGCGGCATTTGCCATTCGACTGTTCAAAGGCTTTACAGCTGTTTTTTCGGTTTCTATCATCATTGCTCTTTTTAGTATTCTCTCTGGTCTTACCTCTTCTTATAAGTGGGGTACACCTCCGGGAGCAACCATCACTTTATTGCTAGCCGTATTTTTAATAGCGGGATTTATGATACAGAAGGCCGCTTTTCTGGTCAAAAGAACACGACTTTAAGATTTTTTAAAGAGGTTGAATCGGGCACAAAAAGGAAAAATCAATGAAGAGGCCTGGGATGATATAATCCCAGGCCCCCTTTTTAATTGGTGTCGCTTTAAGTAAGGGAATCATTTAAACATAACTGCCTGACGGGGCGAGTAGTCAGCTCCATTCCCCCGGCTTCTAACCGTAGCATTCCAGACAGCTAATGATACTTTTTGTGAAATAAGTTACGCCAAGGTAAATGTGTCTCTTTCAAATTTCCTCAATCATCCCTTTCGAGACCTTACAGCTTCCCAGTCAAAAACTGCGCTTCGCCGAGGCCGAAACTCCAATCGGCATCTCCGTTTTCGGTAATGGAAACCATTACATCTTCAGGGGAAATTCCGCATTCTGCTTCAAGTTTTTCAGCCAGTAAGGCGTACAATTTCTCTTTTTGACTCTTCGTTCTCGTTTTACTGGTGATACTGATCACAACCAAATCCTTGGATCTATTTAATCCCAAACCTGTATCTTGAATAATGAGCTCATTTGCCGGATGCTGATGGACAATTTGATAGCGGTCTCTCTCAGGAACGTTAAAAGCTTCCACCATCGCATCGTGTGCGGCATCCAACAATGTTTTTAATGCTTTTTCATCGCGGCCCTCTATTAAATCGAAACGTAATAATGGCATCTTGTTGATTTCCTCCTTCATGGTTTCAAAGCTTGTTAGAGAAATAAAAGGGTATTATTTCGATTTGTACACAACGGTTATATCCAAAATGATTTCTGCTAACTTGATAACAACATATCACATAACCAAAACATAATCAACAATTAACCATTTGTTATTTTGTCTGACACAGGATAGAAAACGTCCATTCTGAACGTAAAAAGTGTTGACGATACATTGTGACAAGATTAGTATGGAAATAACAGTTAATCAAAACATAACAATAAAATAATCATAAAGTGATTGATCCATATTTCAGAAAGTGCCTTTTTGTATTCTGGTTTGATGGTCATTGTTTGGCTCTGTTAAAAGACACACAATCTCCCGGAGGTTATGTGATGTCGATTTTCATTGTGGCCATTGGCATTCTTATTCTGCTGTTTCTCATCATCAAAGTAAAATTAAATACCTTTATCTCGCTTTTGGTCGTTTCATTTATAGTGGCAATCGGGCTTGGGATGGATCTTGACAAAATCGTTCTTTCTATTGAAGCCGGAATCGGCGGTCAGCTTGGTCACTTAGCTCTCGTTTTCGGGCCGGGTGCGATGTTAGGGAGGCTTGTGTCAGACGCAGGCGGCGGTTTGATTCATCTTCCGCTCCGCGCCTCCTATGGCTGAACCATAACAAAAAAGCTATGCTCCTCTGTCCCTTTTCAGGCCCTCCCCTATCTACAACCATCGTAAAGTTGCTGTTCAAATGAAACGATCTTCCAAGATAAAAGGAACGAATACTGTCTTAACAATTTTGAATATCACTTCATATGAGAGGTTAATGATAAAATGAAGCATCGGCTGCATCGATAGCAGCCGGCTTGTTGCAGCCGTTACAAATTTCGACGTAATCGGCAAGTAAAATGGCGCCATTTGCTAGTTACAAAGCGCCATTGGGTAGGTAAAGTCATAACTGTCCCGGCAACAAGGCGGAATTCTAAAACGAAAACTTAGGAGGCCGATCTGTATGACGTCCCATACTCGTATAAAAATGCCGGCGGGATTTTGGGCAGGATTACGTCAATTAGGGATTGCCCCCCACGATGTGGTCCGAAAAGCACGACTGCCGCTCACCATTATAGCTGAACCGGTTGTCACCACCGCCCAATATTTCGCGATTTGGCAGGCTTATTCCGATCTCATTGATGACATTGCCGAAGGAATCATCAAGCTTACAACCGCCTTTGAAACAGCACATTTCCCACCGACCGTCTTAGCGACTTACCATGCCCGTGACTATCGCGACGCGCTCAAGCGAATGGCCCGCTACAAACAACTGTGCCCCCCGGAAAGGTTACACATCACTGAGAAAGGTGAGCACTGTACAATCGAACTGGAATCGCTGAATACCGAACAATCGGTTCCTCCGATGCTGGTGGGTATTACGCTGGCATTTCTTCTGGAGCTGGGCCTCCGGGGGACTGGTCAACATTTGCAGGCGAGGTTCGTCGAATTTTCGCAGCCAATGGGCAATGTGCAAACACTTGAAGCTTACTTCGGCTGCCGTATTCAGATCGGTACAAATTGTAACCGGTTGACATTGCATCGAGAAGATCTGGACCGCCCCTTTATCTCGTACAACGCTGAGTTGCTGGAGGTTCTGACCCCTGTGCTGGACCAATCGTTGAATCAGCAGCAAGCAAGCCTCTCAATCACCGGAATGGTCAAGTGGATATTGAAACGCAGCCTAACGAGCGGGCGCCCCGATATTCAGACTGTCGCGAGCGAATTGGGGATGAGCGATCGTACCTTGCAGCGTCGGCTTACAGACGAAGGCACAAGCTTCAAACAGCTGTTGACACATGTCCGTCACGAGCAGGCTCGAGAGTACTTGGCAGACCCCTTGCTTGATATTAAAGAAGTGGCCTTCCTGATTGGCTATGAAGACCAAAACTCGTTCTACCGCGCCTTTCGCCTTTGGGAAGGTGAGACTCCTGCAAATTGGCGTACTGAACACTTAGGTGCAAACTCGGATAAATGAACATTGTCTTAAACGTAAATTTTTCAACACGATAAAAGGAGAACTCGATAATGGATATGGGATTAAGCAATAAAACAGCTTTAGTTACTGGATCAACGAAAGGCATCGGTAAAGCTATTGCCATCGAACTTGCCAAGGAAGGCGTGAATGTACTCATCAACGGCCGAAGCGCTGAAGAGGCGGAACGAACTGTAAAGGAAATCAAATCCGCTTTTCCGGCCACCTCTCCGCAAAATGCTGCAGCCGACATTGTCGATATCGGACAAAGAGAAGCTTTATTTGAAAAATATCCCAATGTTGATATTTTAGTTAACAATATGGGGATCTATGAAATAATGCAATATGAGGACGTGGATGATGAAGTATGGGAAACATACATCCGCACCAATGTTCTTGCTGCAAATGGTTTATCTAAATTTTATTTACCTAAAATGCTGAACAATAATGATGGCCGGATTATCTTTATTGCGAGCGAAGAAGCCATTATGCCTTCAGGACAAATGCCTCAGTACTGTATGACAAAATCAATGCTGTTATCATTGTCAAAAAGTCTATCGAAATTAACAAAAGGAACAGAAGTGACTGTCAATACGATCATGCCGGGACCAACACTTTCTGAAAATGTGCAGCAAATCATTGAGGGTATGTACCTTGATGAAGAGATGACGTTTTCAGAAAAAGAGAAAGACTTTATGGCAGCAAACTTGCCTCAATCTGAAATACAGCGTTTTATCAAGCCAATTGAAATCGGCAGACTCACAACATTTGTATGCAGCCCTTATGCATCCGCCTTTAAAGGTTCGCCAATCCGTATGGACGGAGGGATGGTACCGACTATTTTTTAATATTTTCATAGTTAGAGAAATTAACCGTGATCAAGGGTGAAATTCAACGGTTTAGCGATTTGACTTTTCGGTGATGGATGAAACGGCGGTTTTGATGTTGGAGCATCCTATCGTTTAACAAAACATACTGCATCTTTCCTGCGCTCTCTTATGAGGGCTTTTTTCACGTTAAAAACAGCAATATTTTTTGTAAATCCTCTTGAAAATGACATGTTTTTGGAGGATGATTATAGATGTTTTTTAAACGATAGGGGGAATTCTTTTTGAAAAAATGTTTACTGGCTATAGCTGCATTGACTTTCAGTTTTTCATTGACAGCTTGCAACTCAAGTACCGCTTCTCATAAAACCGAAGAAACCGCCGATGTGACGGCTGAAAACGCGGATCGTGTTCCTGTAACACTGACGAAAGCTGTTGATGGAGATACAATCAAAGTCAAGTACAAAGGAAAAGAAGAAACAGTCCGCTATTTACTGGTTGATACTCCGGAAACAAAAAAACCAAATTCATGTGTCCAGCCCTACGGAAAAGACGCTTCTGAGAGAAATAAAGAATTGGTTAGCAGCGGAAAACTCGAATTGGAATTTGATAAAGGTGACCGCACTGATAAATATGATAGACTGCTGGCCTATGTTTATGTCGACGGTCAATCCGTCCAAGAAAAGCTGTTAAAAGAGGGCCTTGCCAGGGTGGCTTACATATATCCTCCAAATACAAAATACGTGGAGCAATATAAAGAAGTTGAAAAAAGCGCGCAAAGCAAACAACTTGCGATTTGGAGCAAATCCGGCTATGTAACCGATAAGGGTTTTAATGGGTGCGTTTCCGCCAAAGCAAAAACGGTACAAAAAACAAATCCAAAACAGAGCACTCCTCAAAAACCGGCCAATTCGCCAAGTGAAAAAAGCGCTTCTGACTCCGCTCCGGCAACAGGAAGTACTGAAGTTTTTGCAAATTGTACCGAATTGAGAAAGAAATACCCGAATGGTGTGCCAAGCTCTCACCCCGCTTATCAATCAAAAATGGATCGCGATCATGACAATTATGCTTGTGAACGATAGATAACTCGACCACGGGCTTTTTAGGCTTCAACACATTCAAAACAAGCTGGGGCGATAAGCGCCAGCTTGTGAGGTATATGATTGAACTTATAGGGCCGGCGCTTTTCTGATCACCATTTAAGCCGGCAGGACTCAAATCGACTTAGACTCGATTTTCAGTTTGATACTGTTGGATTTATAGATCACCTTCACATTGTACTTACTCGGCAAACCCTTCGTCTCGATTGAAGAAAATGATCCATGACCTTTATTAAAGGTGATGATCGCAGCTCCATCGGCCGGTACATAATTGTTCGAAAAATGGAGGCGCAATGTCCCTTTCATTTTTGCCTTGCCTTTGATTTTAAGGATATCTTCTTTACCGCTAAGATTGAGCTCAAGTACACCTTTGGCAGATTGTTTGTAGTCTCCCCCGATGATCAGTGTTCCTGACACATCTTCCTTCAGAGTGCCTCCGTTGTTTGACACATCACCTCTTCCAAAGGCTGTTTCCGAGCCGCCTTCAAGTGTTCCCTGGTCAATCCTTGTACCGCCGGAATAGGTATTGTTCCCCTCCAGCTTTAAAGTGCCTGTCCCTTTTTTGGTCAGCTTTCCGGAGCCGGAGATATCGTTGCGCCAGCGATCCCATGCATAGAAGCCGCCTTTTGCAGAATCCATGGTCACGGTAACGTCTTTAGGAAGTGCCCCATATCCATCGGCTGCGGAAAAGAGATTAAGCCGCCCCCACCCTTCAGCATCATCAAGAACAGGATATCCGGAAGGAAGTCCGGTAGTCGCTAAAACCAAACGGCGCTGCTTTTTATCAAAGTATGGGAAGCGTGTTTCCAGCAGGACTTCAGCGCCCTTAGGAACCACCATCGGTTTCGTCGTCCGCTTGATTTGACCAAATCCATATGTTAGTCGCTGCGTATATTGTTTTTTATTGACACTATAATCGTTGAATCTATCTTGGGCTGTACCTGTTTCGGTTAACAGCTTGCTGTGAGCTTCATCATAAGCAGCCTTCTTCAAGCTTTCATTGGCTGGATCAGATAGGATAGCAGCTGCCAATGCGGTTGCCATGACCCGTCCTCCCATGACATCGAGCGGGGAATGCATACCGGCGACAATACGGTTATGGCCGAGCTCCGAAGCCCTGGTAAGCAGCTCCTGATAGCGCTCCGGTATTGCATAGGCCATGGCAAAAGCGCTGAGATATGCGGCATTTGTATGTCCGCTCGGAAAACCTCCATCTTTGTTTGGATCAGGATTGATAGCGGGAACAAGGGTTGGAACAATGATGGAATTGTCTTTCCAGCGAAACGGGCGAGGATAATTGAAATAGCCTTTAGCCGGATTCGTTGAAGAATAGTTGCCGCGTAAAGTGTTGACCAAGCTCACGACGTGACCAAGACTCGAACCCGTGCTGCCTGAATTGGTTCCTTCATCATGATATTTTATCATCGAGGCGTCGGCCGGGATGCTGTTGATCGTTGTCGTCGCTCCCGCTTTCGTTCGATATACGTCAGTAAGTGAACCAAGACCATCAATCACACTGTAGCTCTGCTGCCTGCGATCATCAAAATATGCAGCATTTTCCTCAAGCGGGGTCCGGCTTTCAGCAATATCAACGACTTTTTGAATATTGGCATCCAACACGCCGCTGTTCAGCTTGATACCGCTATCCCACGTATGTCCGGGAACCCAAAGCTGATTAAATCCGGAAAGCATCCCGATCACCGGATTGGAATTCACTGTCATATTAGCAGCGTTATTGTTTTTGTAATGATCTATGAAATGTCCTGAAGGGGTCGGAGCTGCTGTTCCCATTTTGGTTGCCGCGCCCGCATGGCTTACACTCAGGGAACTTTGAAGAAGCGCCAAAGAAAATACAGCGGCCAATAGCTTTCTCATCCTTCTCATCCTTAGTCGTTTCATTCTCACATCATATCTCCCTACTCTTAATCTCCAAAAGCGTTTCCCAACGATCAAGTTATAAATGATCGTATCGTAAATTTGTTAATCAAATCGTGTTGTTTTATTAATGTTTTGTTTATATTTTGGGATTTACGGGCTGGAGAAAAGCTAAAAAGAGGCCGGAAAAAATTCCGCCCCCTTTTATGAATTCCATTTTCGCAGTGGTTCGCGTTCCTTTACTTTACATCTGCCCTTTAAATTTTAACAGCCTTAATGCGTTTAAAATGACGATCAAGGCTGCGCCTGTATCACTTAATACGGCCATCCAGAGGGTAAGCCAGCCGGGAAAGATCAAGGCTAGCGCAGTGATTTTAATGATGATCGAAAACCATATATTTTGTTTGATAATGGCTAAGGATTTCCGGCTTAATGTTAGGGTGTGAGGAAGTTGATCGAGGTGATCCGCCATTAAAACAATATCTGCTGTCTCCATCGCTGTGTCGGTTCCTGCTCCCCCCATGGCTATCCCTAAATCAGCCGTTGCCAGCGCGGGAGCGTCATTAATGCCATCTCCGACCATGGCTGTTTGATACCCTTCCTTTTGCAATGTCTTGACGATATCAACTTTATCCTCCGGTAATAATTCAGCAAAATAACGATCGACCTTCGCTTCTGCAGCCACCATTTTTGCAGTTCCTTTGTGATCTCCAGTCAACATGACCGTTTGCGCTACTCCGCTGTCTTTTAATGCTTTTAAAGCAGAAGCAGTGGTTTCACGAATAGGATCAGAAACGGCGACAAGCCCAATCAATTGCGTTTCCGTCCCTATCAAAACAACCGTTTTTCCATTGCTCTGCATCTCTTGAACATGTTCCTTCACATTCTCTAATGATATTTTCTTTTCACTGAACAGTTTAGGATTTCCCGCATAAAAAAGAGTGCCATCAATTGTCGCCTGAACGCCTTTTCCGACTATGTTTTTGAATAATCCGGCCTTCTTAGCCTTTATTCCTTTTTCATTCGCGTAATCGACAATCGCTTTCGCAATAGGGTGTGTTGAGTAGGTTTCCAGCGTTACAGCTGTTGAAAGCAATTCTTCCTCCGGGACATTCAATGCTTTTATTTCTGTCACTTTAGGCTTACCTTCGGTTAAAGTACCTGTTTTATCAAATGCAATGGCATGAATAGAGCCTGCGACCTCTAAGAACGTTCCACCTTTGATTAAGACTCCGTTTTTCGCCGCATTGCCGATGGCAGATACAATAGCAACTGGAGTTGAAATGACTAAAGCGCACGGACAAGCGACAACGATTAGTTCGAGCCCTTTATAAAACCATTCTCCCCAGGCGCCGAATCCAACAACCGGAGGCAGAACCATGACCGCTAAAGCTAAAAGGAAGACAACCGGTGTATAAATACTTGCAAACCGATCAACAAATGCTTCAGTCGGCGCTTTTTGCTCCTGAGCTTCTTCAACTAAGTGAATGATTTTTGATATGGTTGTATCTTCAACCAGCTTTGTCACTTTGATCTCCAGTGATCCATTTTCATTGATCGTCCCTGCGTATACTTTGTCACCACGTACCTTATCGACAGGAATGGATTCTCCTGTGATCGGAGCCTGATTGACGCTTGATTCTCCTTGTATGATTTCACCATCTAAAGGAATCTTATCGCCCGGCTTGACGATGATCGTCTCCCCTATGGATATTTCTTCGACAGGCCTCTTCATGATCTCAGCATTCCCTTTAACCCAAGCTTCAGGAGGGGCCAGATCCATTAGATTCCGTATCGAGCTCCTTGTACGATCAATTGATTTGGTTTGCAGAAAGTTGCCGATGGCAAATAGCCAAATCACAGTAGCACCTTCAACCCATTCCCCTATAAGAGCGGCTCCGATTGCCGCAGCAGACATCAGTACATTCATATCAAGGGATCGACTTTTGATTGCATAAAAAGCACTTTTAACCGGCTTATACCCACTGATCACCATTGCAGCTGCATAAAGCAAGGCAGACACCAATGCTGAAACACCTGTCAAGGATCCGATAAAACCAAAGGCAATGAATAAACCGGACATGATGATCAAGCCGCTTTCCTTATTGCCCTTTTTCACTTGTATTGGTTGGCTTCTCGAATGTAATGAAGCTTTATAACCGATTTTAGCTGCTTCAGAAATGATTTCTTCAACACGGCCGGAATGCGCAATTTTCATTTTTCCGGCGAAGAAATTCACACTGACATGTTGAACAGACGGATGAGTGTGAAAGTGATTTTCAATGCTTTTGGCACAACTTCCACAATCCATACCTTCAATATTGTATATTTTAATATTTTTATGTTGATTGAAAGATTCTATAGCATATCCGAGTCTGTTTATTTCATTCTCAATCGGAAGCAAAGCATCTGCGCGACCTGCAGTCACAAGCATTTTTGCTGTACCGTAGTTAACCTTGACCTCAACGATATCACTTAAGGCCATTAAACTTTTTTCGATCGTTTTTGCACAAGCGGGACAATCCATACCGTGAACGCTATATTCTTTCCGTACCGTTTCTTTTGAACTGCAGCAATTAGACTGTTCTGTAACCGCTGGGCTGCAACAGCTGCCGTCTTCTTGTGTATTCTTGTTGGATTGAGAGTGACTGCAGCAATTAATTTCACCCGGAATGCCATCAGACACCGAAGAAGAATGAATAAATCCAGCTTTGTTCGCGGAACAACAACTTGACATCATTTTTCCAGTTTTTTCGCTGTTGTGATTTGTACTGCAACATTTGTCAGCCATTTTCATTCCCCCTGATCGATATGCCTGTCACAACACGCAACATCATGCTGAACATCACCTAAAACAATATCGAACATCGCCAGCAAGTCTCTTATATGTTGATTGCGTAAACTGTAATAGCAGTATTTCCCCTCATTTCTGCCGACAATAATTCCACAACCTTTTAGGCAGGCAAGGTGTTGTGAAATATTTGATTGATTGCCGTTGATCTCTTCTACAATCTGAGAGACTGTTTTTTCTTTGTCTTTGATACATTCAAGAATTTGCAGTCTTGTTTTATTTGAAAAGCCGTGAATTAATTTCACTTTTGTATCTATTTTGTTATGTTCCATCTATTCTCCCCCTCACATATTAGCCACACCTAATATGTTTTTTGCTATCATATTAGCGCTGTCTAATATGTGTGTCAATCAATAGAAGAAGAAAATGGCCGTTACAAATGGCCGTTACAATAGAAGTTTAGCGACTCTTTTTCTATATATGCGGCGCCATTGATCCTTGATCCCCTCCTGCTGAAGCTGCAAAACCCGCTGCAAAATTAAGCTTTTCCTTTTGAAAACCGGATGAATTTTAAAAAAGTGCAGTTCAGCACATTCACAATAAAACTCAAGCTTGATTGTTCTTTTATCTTCATGCAAATACATACTTTCAAAAATCAAGTCAAACCGCAGAAAGACTTGATTTGTTCCATGTATTTATTAAAAGGCTGTATTTATACTATACATATCTTAAAGAAAAGGAGTTTTACACGTGAACATTCAACAAATTCGTAATGCTACACTTGTTGTCGAATATGCAGGCAAAAAGTTCTTAATAGATCCAATGTTAGCCGAGAAAGGTGCTTATCCTCCATTCCCGAATGCGCCAAGACAGAATCAAAACAATCCTTTAGTTGAATTGCCAACATCTGTCGACAATATGATTAAAGATATTGATGCTGTTATTGTTACCCATCTACATTATGATCATTGGGATGAGGCTGCTAAAGAGGTATTGCCAAAAGATATCAAGTTGTTCTCCCAAAATGAAGAAGATGCAGCTGAAATACGAAATGCCGGATTCAAAAATGTCGAAGTGTTAACAAAAGATACAGTATTTGAAGGTATTCAATTAATCAAAACGAAAGGCGAACACGGAAGAGGAGACATGTTAAAAATGGCAGGCCTTGTATGCGGCGTCGTCTTCAAACACCAAAGCGAGAAAACATTATATGTAGCTGGAGATACCGTATGGTATGAGGGGATTCAAGAAGAGATTGATACACATCAACCAGAAATTATTGTCGTAAATGGCGGTGATAATCAATTCTACGAGGGCGGTTCTCTCATCATGGGTAAAGAAGATATCTATAAAACGCATAAGGCTGCCCCGCATGCGAAAATGATCGTGAGCCACATGGAAGCTGTGAACCATTGGGGATTATCAAAAGAAGAATTAAAATCCTTTATTCATGAAAAAGGAATCGCTTCTCATGTTTTAGTGCCTGATGATGGGGAATCCTATTCATTTTAAATTGAAGCGTGAGTGTCTTGTAGTTAAGGAGAGTAGTGTTCAGATGTCAGTTGAAAACAATAAAGAATGAATCCGTCGATACTTTGAAACAATTGAACAGGAAAAGTACGATGACTTAAAAGACTTTTGCCATAAAGACTTTGTATTCTATCCGCAATTAGATACACTGTTTCCAGGTGTAGAGGGTTTGCTTTCCCAAGTTTCAAAATGCCGATTAAAGCGATGACAGCTGAAGGTGATCTTGTAGCCGTTTATTTTATTTTTGAAGGTAAGCACACAGGTGCCCCATTTGCCGGAGTTCCTGCGACGAGGAAATGTTAAATTCTCTCTTATGATGTTGTTACGTATTGCCATGTGGATGTACATGATATTCTTGTCCAGCTTGGCGCCAATGCCTAGTGAGAGAAATAAGAAAATCATTTTACTTCAGAGATCAAGCAATGGCTTGGTCTCTTTTTTTATGTTGTGAAGCCTGCCTCGGACTATTTTTAGACGATGACAGCATTTCATCACTCTAGATCACCACCTGTTACAAACCCGATCTTCGCGGTCATATCACATCATGATCTCAATCCAAATGTTCAAAGCGGTACCAAGAATCAACACCGCAAGAATGGCCCGAAGAACTTTGGTATTCATTTGCTTGCTTAACATCGTTCCCAGTGGCGCAGCCATCATACCGGCGATCACCATGATGAGAGAAGGCCAGACTAACACAGCACCAGCCATCAATTTCCCGATAGCTGATCCGATGGATGATATGAATGTAATGGCAAGTGAAGATCCAATCGCGATTCTCGTAGGAATCTTGAGGATGATCAGCATCATTGGGACTAAGATAAACGCGCCTCCAGCTCCGACAATACCGGAGGCGATTCCGACAATCAATGCGAATAATACAGCAGTTGTTTTATGAAAAGTAACGCTCGTTACCTCCCGCTCATCGATTCCCCTTTTTGGCATGAACATCATGATCACAGCCATAGTAGCCAAGATGGCATACACGACATTGATGACATCTGCCGAGAGGAATCTTCCGCCATATCCTCCCAACAGACTTCCGATAATAATAGCGCTACCCATATACAAAACGAGCTGATAATGGATCAGCATGTCTTTTCGTAAAGACCAGAGAGCTGAAAGGGTGGCAGAAAAAGTTTGGATGACAATGATTCCGGATACTTCGTGGGATGTGTAGGCCGCAAATCCGAGCGCTGGAGGAATGTACAGAAGCATGGGATAATTGATGATCGATCCCCCGATTCCAAAAAGCCCGGACATAAAAGATCCTGTAAAACCGATCAAAAACAATGTCATAATCAAACTGATTGTCATATGTTCCCCTTTCACCCTAAGCGCAGTTGGAAATGTCAAACATGTGTCTTCCAGTTGCGCCGGGGAATCGATTTGCATAAAAGATTAGAGGCTGCCCCTTATCACACCAGGGCCAGGCCGTCTTTCTGCCACTGGACAATTCCGCCCTTCAAACTCAAGACTTGTTTGAAACCGCCGTTAGCTTGCAAGATGCTGGCCCCAATGGCAGACCGGGCTCCGGAACGGCATTGCACAAGGATCGGACCGTCTTTGTTGATTTCTTCCAGCCGCTCTTGAAGCGTTCCCAGCATGATGTGCTGCGCATTCGGTATGTGACCTTCCTGCCATTCAGTCAGA
The DNA here is from genome assembly GCF_029537375.1 of Bacillus sp. HSf4. NCBI lineage: Bacteria > Bacillati > Bacillota > Bacilli > Caryophanales > Bacillaceae > Bacillus > Bacillus sp. HSf4. The sequence continues at coordinate 2,837,328 of NZ_CP120679.1, forward strand.
TTGCGAACATCAAGTACGTGTACAAAACCGTCTTCCACTAATTTTGCGATCTCAGGTGGTGTGATTTCCTCGTATGTTTCAAGTGAAAAAGCACCGCTTGCCAGGATTTTGTCACGATCCACAAACCCTCCCACATTGTCAATGCCAATGGAGCGGAGTGCTTTTAGGAGTTCATCCACTTCATCCGGATTCGTGATGAAGTACACAGGACGATTGTAGTCGATAAACCAGCCTGCCCAGTTCGTAAATGCTTTGTTAAATGGAATGTTGATCGTACCTTCCACATGCCCTTCGGCAAATTCCCGGGAAGGGCGGGTATCGACAATTTGTCTGTTTCCCTGCAAACTTTTTACTTGGTCCATCGAGGTGATTTCCCGCACGGCAGGGAGGTCTTTAAGCAAGGCAGGGCCTTCTTTATTGACCCGTTTCATCACGGCGAAATATGTTGGCGGTTCCGGTTGTCCATCAAGCAAGGTTTTGACGAATTCCTCTTCATCGCTGTAACCCATTGCCCAGTTAAACATCTTCTCATAACCAACGGTGGAAGAAGGAATCGCTCCAAGTGCCTTGCCGCAAGCGCTGCCCGCGCCATGAGCCGGCCACACCTGCAGATAATCCGGAAGTTGTTTGAACTTCAAGAGAGACTTGAACATCGCTTTTGCCCCCGCTTCTGACGTTCCCTTGATCCCCGCCGCTTTTTCCAGCAAGTCGGGTCTGCCGATGTCGCCTACAAAGACGAAATCTCCTGTAAAGATGCCGATAGGACGGTCTTTATGTCCTCCGCGATCTGTTAACAGAAAAGAAATGCTTTCAGGGGTATGACCGGGGGTATGGATAACCTCAAACATCAGGTTTCCGATCGAAAAGCGATCGCCAGCTTTCACTAGTTGATGGTTCAATTCATCGGCATATTGATATTTCCAATCTGCATCGCCTTCATCGGAAAGATACAGCTTCGCTTGATGGGTAACGCCGAGTTCGCGTGCACCGGAAACAAAATCGGCGTGAATATGAGTTTCAGCGGCCGCTCTGATTTTTAGCCCTTCTTCTTTGGCTGTTTTCAAATATGGTTTTAGATTGCGGCCTGGATCAATTACAATCGCTTCCCCTGTTTTTTGGCAGCCAACCAGATAGGATGCATGGGCCAGCTTTTCATCGTAAAAGTAACGCAGCAACATGTTACATTCCTCCTCTTGGATCATGATTTGTTTTTCTCTATATGCACTTTTAATAGCGATTGGATAGCGCAGCATTTTTACCGGAGATTATGACCGTTTCGGGGCTTGTCCTTTTTTCGGTGTGATGTCTTACATCCATCCTTTTAACATGCCATTCCAATAAATCATGGGAAGCAGCCTTCTTTTCAGCAGGTACATGCTGAACCGTTCCTTAGACTGATCAAACGGAAACGTTTCCTGCGGCACCTTGTTGTAGTCAAACTCAGCCAGTACCAATTTATTGTATCCTGTCACAAGCGGGCAAGAGGTATAGCCATCGTATTTCGCATTTAATGGCGAGCCGTTCATCAAAGACGTCAGGTTTCGGACCACAACCGGCGCTTGTTTGCGAATCGCTGCTCCTGTTTTGGAGGTCGGGAGGCTTGCGCAGTCTCCAATTCCGAAAACATTGGCAAACTTTTTGTGCTGCAGCGTATACGGATCAACATCGACCCATCCGCCGGCATCCGCCAACTCGCTGTCTTTTATACATTCAGGCGCTTTCATCGGCGGGGTGACATGAAGAAGATCGTATGTTAATATTTCCTGTTCATTCGTCTCCAGATTCTCGAACAAAGCTTCTTTTGAATCCGGCCGAATTTCGATCAGGTTTCTTTTGTACATCGTTTGGATGCCCTTGCGCTGGACGACTTTTTCGAGCGCATCTGCATATTTCGGGACATCAAAAATGTTTGCTTTCGCTGACGCAAACATCAATTCCGACCGGTTGCGAACATTTGACTTGCGGAAATAATCGTCTGCCAAGTACATAATTTTCTGTGGAGCTCCCCCGCATTTCACGGGAGAATCAGGATGAGTGAAAATGGCGGTTCCACCTTTAAAACTGCGGATATTTTCCCATGTGCTGTCCACCGTATGGTATGAATAGTTGCTGCAAACTCCGTTTTTTCCCACCGCATCTTTCAAGCCTTTGATCCCGTCCCAATCGATTTGCAAACCGGCTGCTGCAACGAGATAATGATAGGAAACAATCATTCCTTGTTTGGTCAAGAGTTTGTTTTGTTTCGGCTGAAACCCTGTTACAGCATCGCCAAGCAAGTCAACGCCGGCAGGGATCAGGGTGGCTAGATGACGCTCCGACTCTTCCTTCTTCACTACACCTCCCCCAACTAATGTCCACAAAGGTTGGTAGTAGTGCTTGGTTTTCGGGTCAATGATGGCAATTTGTCCTTTGAGTTTTTTCGAAGCCCGGACAAGACGGGCAGCTACCGAAATACCAGCAGTCCCAGCCCCTACAATGATCACCGAATAATGAACGTGTTTTGTCATAGTTCCCCCCCTTTTCTGTAACTGGATCCTTTAGTGCGTGTTGATTTTTCATAAGATGCATATCTCTATTTTTAAGTATACGCTCGTACCATTTTTTCCATATAGGGGAACTCCCCTATTTATGCAGGCCCCTGCACCCTCAAAAAAAATCCCCTGAACTGCCAAGAGACAGGTCAAGGGACGAGAGGTTACAACGCCAGCTCCAAATACTTGTTTTTGATCGCATATTGGATTAACTCGTGTTTGGAATCCAGCTCTAACTTCTGCATGATATTCGATTTGTGGTTTTCCACTGTTTTAACACTAATTGACAGTTGATCAGCGATTTCCTTATTGGCATAGCCCAGTACAATGAGCCTGACAATCTCCTTTTCGCGAACGGTTAAAACAGAAGGCGGTTTTTCCGACTCTGATTTCAGCCATTGACTGATCATGTGTTGGGATACGGATGTCTTGTAAAAGTATTTTCCCCTGTTTACCTCGACAATTGCCTGAAAAAGCAGTTCGCAATGGCTATTTTTTAAAACATACCCTTGAGCCCCTGCTTCGATTGCTTTATGGACAAAGATCTCCTCGTCATGCATCGTCAAAATGACGATTTTAACCGATGGTTTCAACTTTCGGATCTGACTGCTCGCTGTAAATCCATCCAATCCATCTGGCATCGACAAATCCATCAGCACCACATCAGGTTCCAACTGATTCGTCTTGATGATAGCCTCGTTACCATTGTGGCTTTCTCCCACAATGGTGATTTCGGGATAACCTTCTAAAAGCACACGGATACCTTTCCGAATCATCGTATGATCATCGACCAGCAATACCCTGATCACTCTCCTTCCCCTCCCTATACTGTACTTGCACATGAATAGATGTCCCTTTCCGGGGAATGGAGTGAATCTGAAGACTTCCTTCAATCTGATCTACTCTTTCTTTTAGATGGTTAAGTCCCAGACCTTCCTGCACCAGTTCGCGCTTAAATCCTATGCCGTTGTCCTGAATCTTCAACATCAAATCGTCGCCTACTTTGAACAAGATGACCTCAATCAGCGTGGCTTTCGCATATTTCAGGGCATTATGCAGCGCTTCCTGAATGACACGGTATAAATTGATTTCCAAAACCGGCTGCAAACGATCATTGACATTGCTGCAGGTAAACGTAATCGAAACATCCTGATGAGTCTTGTTCAAGCTGCTAACGAGATGCTTGATCGCAGGGACGAGTCCCAGCTGATCGAGACTTTGCGGACGTAATTGGAGAGAGTAGAGCTTGACGTCTTGTATCGCTTTTTCCAGCTCATCCACGATCTCCTGCATGTACGTTCTATATTTCTCTTCCTGGTCAATGCGCGATTGAATCGCTTGAATACCTACTGAAACCGAATAAAGCGATTGTCCTAAGCCATCGTGCAGCTCCTGAGCCAACCGCTTGTGTTCGTTTTCCTGCGCTTCCAACGTCTTCTGCAAAACCAGCTTGGAGATCCTCGCTTCTTCTTCCTTTTTCTTCATCGTTAAATCTTTTAAAACCAAAAGGACTTTCTGTTTCTTTTGTTCACCGTTTTCATAGATGACAGCCGTGCTCATCTCCATGTCGACGAATCGTCCCTCATAGGTAGGCATTGAGGAAAGAAAATAAGGAGCTTCCCGCTTGGCCAGCAAATAACAACGCTCCTCTCCCGCTTCCAGTTTTCTCGCTTGACAGTAGGAACAGTACGGTACCTTGTCCCCCAATTTCCATCCCGTCATCTTCTCTGCTGATGGATTCATCACCAGAATTCTACGTTCCTGATCCATCATAATGATTCCATCTTGCAAGTGTTCGTAGATTTGCCTTAAATAGCGGCATTCCAGCGCTCTTCCTTTTCCATCTGGTAGCAAACCATTAGAAAATGTGCCTGTCTCCAATGATTGACAACAATTTTTGTCGCCGCGGGCCAGCTTTTTACGTTTCAATTTAGATCCCCCTTACTCATGATGAGAGAATGACCTTCAAAGATTCGATAGATTCCGCCATTTATAACAAGGATGTCTCGCTATGCGGGTTGCTCTCTCTTTGGACAGACTCATCAAAGTGGTCTACATGCGGTTGATTGGCAATGACTGCATCGAACGTGGTCAAGCTGACTAAACAATTTTATTAATCTCTTGTAAGAATTCAGGAATGGCGGGCAGGTGCCTTGCTCCGATCGCGATTCAAAATGTTTCATTTCGAATGATTGAATAACTCTTTTCTTTATTTTACCTCTAGCCGATGACGGAATACATGGACAAAATCAAGTCTTTTTGCCGTTTGAATTGATTTTTGAAAGAGTTTAATCTATGGATCAATGCCCTTTCCCTGGAGTGAAATGACTCTTTATACAATTGATAGATTGTGTTCAACTTTTGTTCCAATTGTTCAAAATGTATAAAACGGGCTTCTCTTAAAAGAAGCACAGGAATTGTGAAGACTGAAAGCCAATTGAAATACGGGTTGAAGCCCGATTCTGAACCTCTTGGGTGTAAAACAAACGATTTAATTAAAAAAACCCTTTTGAGGGCTTTTTTATAAGAAAGCTTGTGCCGCTTCAGCACTTTACAAATCAACTTATTTGTTTTTCTCCTTTAAAAACGCCATAACAGCTTTTGTCAAATCCTGTGCTTCTGTCGGTGCATCCGGAGAACCGAGCATTTTATTTAAATTGCTGTGAGATAAGTTCTTGACTCGGTAAACAAAATCAGACCCTTTCGCATGGTTTGCGATTTCTGCAAATTTGTAAACAGCAGGATCTTCCCATCGGGTAACTAAATAGGCCGGCGGCAGATTGGAATGGTTGATGTAGGTGAGCGGTGATGCTTCTGTCCACACCTTTTCATCAGAGCCAAACACCTTTTTGTAGGACGGGATCGCTCCGATGAATGACTTCAGATTCAAAGGCCCGTCTAATATCACAATCGACTTGAGTGATGCCGGTTTTAGGCCTACACTGTTTAAATATTTAGCATCTGCGGCGATTAAGCCCGTTAAGTGCCCTCCTGCCGAATGTCCCATCACATTGATTTTCGATTGGTCGATTTGATACTCATCTGCATGATTCACCACCCATTTGATGGCTTGGGCAACATCATAGGCCATATCATCATACTGAGCATCAGGATGAAGCCGATAGTTTAAAGACACGAAAACATAGCCGTTTTCTGTAAAAAACGCCGGCTTGGAAGCAGCCCCGCTCTTGTCCCCGCCTGTCCATCCCCCGCCGTGAATGTAGATGAGAACGGGATGTTTTTCATTTTCGTCGGTCTTCGGTGTATAAATATCCAGTGTTTGTTTTTCGTCCTTTGCATATTGAATATTTTTTGCGTTTTTGTCTGCATTACATGCGATGAAGCTGATACATAGAATGACTAATGCTGTAAATGCTGTCCATTTGATGATGTTTCTCAAATTTACACACCTTTCTTCTTCAGCGTTTTCAAGCTTTCCGACGGTGGACTCATATTCCGATCAATTTCTCAAATCTCAATGGGTGTTTCAGTTAAAATGCCATGCTTGTTTTGCTTCTAAGGTTTCTCAAATGCATATCCTTTTTTATCACCGATGACACCGATAAGAAAACACTTTTTCAAGCTTTGATCTATCTGCTCTGATGCCGAATTAGGCGTATGATGCTCCATTTTTATAATAAAAACTACTTCTGAAGTTGTTTTTATTATATTTTAATTTCCTGCTTAAAGATACAGGTTTGTTCTGTTTTTCACACAAATTCTACCACAAGACCAAGCACTTCATTTCCTGGCGAACAAAATTTTTTCTGTTAGCACCCCTACTGTGATATGCTAAAAGTACTAGTTTACGTCATAGGATAAAGGTCTTCTCCGGCTCCTTAATCTGCGATTTATAGCAATCATCATAATTTGATTTTTGGAAGAACACCAATAATACAAGTGAATCTAATTGCTATTTCCCTTCTAAAGTACATAAGCAAAAAGAACTGAAATCTTTAACAAAAATGGTAAATCACTGTTGAAAAAACATGAATTTTAACCTATGATAAAAGACGTATAAAATAACATAGGGGGACATGATCATGAAAAAATTTTTAGTCTTATTCTTATCGCTTGGTTTAGCTATGGCATTAGCTGCCTGTGGCTCAACTGATGATGTATCAACTGGGGCAGATGATTCAAAAGATAAGAAGACAGAAGAAAAGAAAGATGATGATTCAAAAAAGATTGATGCCAGCAGCCAAAAGACTGAAGCTTTAGGAATGAAAGTTAACTTAGGTGATATTAAAATCATGAAAGACAAAATTAATGTCGGCATCAACATTGAAAATACGACTGATAAAGTATTAAACTTTTATCCTGATCAAGGAAACGCAGTAGTTGGAGATATGCAATTGTCAGCCAACATGTTTTTAACTGACGGTGATGTTGGCGGAGAAGTCCAAGGCGGGGTTAAACAAGATGGCGTTCTTGAATTTACAGTGCCGGAAGGAAAAGAGCTTGATATTGATCAAGTAAAAGAAATCAAGTTAAACTTTGGTGATGTAACGACTGAAGACTTTATGAAAAATCAAGCTGTTTCACTGACTGTTCAAGTAAAATAGCTCATCTCTGATTTCCTGCTGTCCGCTTGGACAGCAGGAATGATCAATATTAAGACGGCGGGCAAGCACGGTTCATTCCTTTCCAACCCTCTTTTTCTTTTAAGATACTTTCCCGTTTATCGTTCCGAAAGAGCCCAACCTCCGGCTTCAAACTCCAACCTCCTCTTTCCGCCGGTATTTGGACCATCAGAGGCATACCCCTATTCAAAAAATGGCAGCGAACCCAATACCCTTACATCCGCTTTTTCAGCAAAGCCTCCTTTTCGGAAATGAATCCATCAAAAAGTGAAAGACTCAGGATTCCCTTCCTTCAGATGGATAGCACGACATGATTAGAAACGCAATGGCAGTTCTTCTAAAGCTCGCATCAAAAAGTTCCCTTTCCATTTGATCTGTTCCCTTTCGCCATTTATCTGTAGATTTGGGCAGCGGCGCAATAATGTTGAAATGCCTATCTTTGCTTCCAAGCGGGCAAGCGGTGCGCCGAGGCAAAAGTGGCTGCCGTGGCCAAAGGCAATATGGCGATTGTTCTTTCTTGCAATATCAAACATTTCGGCATTCTGGAATACTTGTTCGTCGCGGTTTGCCGATGCCAATGAAATGATGATCACATCTTTTCTTTTGATTTCCTGTCCGTGTAATGTAAACGGTTCAGCCGCCCAGCGCAAGGTCGTTAATTCCACAGGGCTGTGGAATCGTAACGCCTCTTCTATCGCTGAATCCATCAAGTCTGGATTGAGGAGAAGCTTCTCCAATTGGTCAGGGTGACTCAGCAAGGCATATGTCATATTGGCGATCAGGTTTACGGTCGTTTCATGACCTGCAACGATAAGCAGCATAATCGTCGAGTACAGCTCTTCTGTGCTTAATGTTGTTCCTTCACTTTCCGCCTCAATTAATGCACTGATTAAATCTTCTGCAGGCTCATCTCTTTTTTTATGAACTAAATATTCCAGGTATTTTGCGAATTCTCCTATTTTCTGATTGTTTTCCTCCATGCTTTCAGGGGTATCTGGAAACTCAATAATCGCTTCCGACCAAACCCTGAAATTTTGTCGATCTTCAAGGGGAATGCCAAGCATTTCACTGATCACGATAATCGGCAGAGGGAAAGCGAAATCGTCTAGAAGGTTCATAGAATGGGTGGGATATACTTCATCCAGTAAAGAATCAGCGATATGTTGGATTCTGTCTTCAAGCTGCAAAATCATCCGGGGAGTAAATGCTTTTTGAACAAGGGTCCTCAAGCGGCTGTGATCAGGAGGATCTGAGTTCAGCATATGCTTTGTCAAGGCTTCTTCATTTTCCGAGAGAATGGGGCGGTTCTCTTCTTCCTCGGTGAATACATTTTCATAGTTTTTCTTTAATTTTGCATCCTTTAATAGACGTATTGCATCATCATACCTTGTCATGAGACAGCCTTCCCCCAGATCCCCCAAAGATACAGGATAAAGAGGACGGGAAACGCGCAATTCTTTGTAGAACTCATACGCCTCATCTTTAAATGCCGCCGACGATAAGTGTTGTTCCGATAAAATAGCGGAGCTTTCCTCATTTTTTGAAACCATTCCTGCAAGCCTCCTTTTCCCGTAAAACATTGTTAATTTAATCCTTTATTAGCATTATAAACCACAATGGTAGATTATGCTATCTATATCCAACATTCGAAAAGTGCAGCAAAGTATTTTCAAATGCCGGTTCTTCCTTACAACTTTTAGATATGATGAAAGAATGAGCTTCGATATCTTAAAATCCGTACACGAAGAAAAACCGCGGAAATGAAGAAACGTTAAAAACGTGATATACCCTCACATTGAAGGCATACGCTGGATGGAAAATTGCGTGCGTTCGGCTGAACTTGAGTCAGCATGGGTTGATTTTAAATAAATGCGCCGCTATATCACAAGGCATTTTAGGCCGTGGTATGATCACGGCCTCTTCTATTGAGCACTTAAAATTTAAAGCTCTTTATACATAAAATAGGAAAAGTCGGCATGTTTACACGCTCCGCTTGTATCCTGGCACTGTATGCCTACAAAAGCTCCTGTGAAGAATCCCCCTCCGCGGATATAATCGTCTGATAACTTTTTAGACTCTAACATGAGCTCAATTTTATGCCAGTCTTCTTTGTTAAAAGAATACGAGTAATGATACATCTCATATTCTACATTTACCCTTAAATAAACATATTCTGTTTCGCCGGGGATAACAATTTTATCTTTTAGCGGCTGTGAAAACGAAAAGTTATCACATACCGTTACATCCAGAATGCGCCCAAGGTTTTCATCATACGTGATTTGCAGAGCCGTCCAATTCTCGGTGTTGTAGTAATTCACCAATCCGGCTGCTTGCTGAAAGGTATCGGGGCGGAATTCAACGGCCGTTTCCGCAACAAAATGGAGGCTTTGCCAGCGCCTTGCCACAAACGACTGGGTAAATGTGGATGTTAATGAGTCCTGGCCGAATAAGCGTAAATGGTTCGGCCTTTCCGTTAGTGAGCCTAATTCTTTCGTAAATGGAATCCGTAATGTCTGAAAGTTGATATTTAATGTTGAATCTTCAAATTGATCAATTTGCGGGTATGTCGATGGAAACTTTGTTTCACAAATACGGGGCGCTTCCACCTCAAGGCTCCCTTCTTTTCCCCCGACCACATAAGGCCATCCGTCTTTCCATGCCAACTTTTGAATCGCTGTTTCTCTTCCCAGAGGACAATATCCTCTTTGGTGAATCACCGAATCGTCATCCGGGTGAATCGGACGCCCTGTCAAATGAGCCAAATACCACTCACCTGTATGTGTTTGCACAATTGATGCATGTCCGCATTTTTGCAATGGATGTTGCGGAGCGTGCCAAGACGTTAAAATTGGGTTATCAGGGTGAACTTCGTACGGCCCTTCAATGTTTTTTGAGCGGGCAATCGTGGCTGCGTGCTCGAACCGTGTTCCGCCTTCCGCCGTTAATAAATAGTAATAATCCCCGATATGATAAAGGTGCGGTGCTTCAGTCAGTTTGATATCTGTACCTTTAAAAATGATTGTCGGATGTTTGATCAGCCTTTTTTCCTTTTCCGAATATTCCTGCATCACAATGCCCCCAAATGAATGGCGGTCTGTTCGATGGTCCCACAGCATATTTAATAAATATTTTCTTCCGTCCGTATCATGGAACAAAGAAGCATCAAAGCCGGAACGATTTAATGTGATGGGTTCCCCCCAATCACCGTCAACGGTTTCACAAGTGACCAAGTAGTTACGGCAGTCTTTCCATGCTCCATCGACAACCTTTACATCCGTATATACGAGCCAAAACTTGCCCTCGCTGTAGCTTAAACAAGGCGCCCATACCCCGCCTGAGTCGGGATTTCCTTTCATATCCAATTGCGAAATCCGCTGCAATGGACGGGCAACCAAACGCCAATTCACCAGATCTTTTGAATGATGGATTTGCACCCCCGGAAACCATTCAAAGGTGGATACAGCTATATAATAATCCTCACCGACTCTGCAGATGCTCGGATCGGGATTGAAGCCTTTCAGTACCGGATTGCTAATTTTCATCTTCATTCCTCCTCATCTTGAAAGTGCTAAGCTACCTTAAATGTCCAAGTCAACTTTATCTCTATTCTCTAATTCACGTACGACTTTGGCATATTTTTCTTCGTTTAAATGATAAAAATTAATGTCGATCATCGCTATGATCAGGAATATAACAGGGACGACAGTTGTCGTGATTAATATCCCTGTCAATGCTTCAGGAGATTGAACTTGACCGGCAACATAGCCGAACTTGTCCAGTATCAGTCCCGGAACGATTCCGCCGAGTGCCATGCCGAACTTAAAGAAAAAGCCGATAATCGCATAAATCAATCCGCCCAAGCGTTTTCCTGTCCGATATTCGCCGTATTCGATCGTTTCCGGAATAAGCGCCCACATATATCCCCCTGCTGTAACACTTCCTACTGCGGCAATGACACGAAAGAAGAGCACCAGAAACACATTGCTTGGCGGAATAATGAGAATGGCTAAAAGTCCAATGATATTTAATAATAAAGCGGCATTTAACAGCTTTCTCTTTCCCAGCCATTGATTGATTCGCGGTATAAACGGCAGAACGGCCAATGCAGGAAGACTTCCCAGCAAGCCATACCATTTCACAAGGTCTTCTCTGCCAACATTGTATGTCATGTAATAGATTCCGACAGAATTGCTGATCGAGTTGACGCCAAAGATAATAATGAAGAAAATGCTCAGTACAACCAATGGCCGATTCACCCGGAATTGCTCAAAAATATCAGAAAATTTGATTTTCTCATCCGGATTTTTCAGGGTGACCCTCTCTTTTGTACTTTTAAAACAAAAGATTAACAAACAGGCGCCAATGATGCTTAACATGCTCATCGTCAGCTGCCAGCCAAGAGCTTTGTTTCCGGTTGTATCACCTAAATAAGCAGATAATAATGGAACGAAAAAAGATACGATCAGTCCGCCGAGATTGGCAAAGACCATCCGAACAGATGTGATGCTGACGACCTCTTGATGATTTCTCGTCATTGCGGAAGTTAACGCACCGTATGGCACATTTATCGTCGTGTATGTAAGCGATAAGCCGACATACGTCACGTAAGCGTAGACTAATTTGCCCATATGGGAAAAATCCGGTGTTGTGAAACAGAGGATGGCAAGTACAGAAAGAGGAAACGCACCAAACAGCAAATACGGTCTAAAACGCCCAAATTTACTATTTGTTCTGTCTACGATTGTTCCGATAAAAGGATCGGCAAGCGCATCAATCATTCGCACAACTAAAAACATCGTGCCGGCAGCCGCTGCTGATAAACCGTACACATCGGTATAGAAAAATAAAAGATACGTTGAAACGGTCGTGTAAATCAAATTACATGCCAGATCTCCAGAGGCGTAGGCAGATTTCTCAAACATACTGATTGTTTTAACATGTTCACCAGCCATATTCTTTCCCCCCCTAAAAGCAGACGCTTTTTGATATCTACTAACCACTCAAGGTTTGTCCCCATCACAAGCTTTCAAACAATCGCGCTGCAATTCAGCGGATTTCTCCTCCAAACACGGCAAGCCTCCTTTCATTTTTTGTTCTGGACAGTGATCGCCCAACTTTGTTTATTCGTTAAACTAAGTTTAGTTCGTTATGAAAGCGTTGTCAATCATTTGTTATATGACACAAAAACAGATAGAAACAATGTGCTAAAAGGCACTAAAAAGTACCTATGTGACTTAAAAGTGCGCACTTCTTTTTTTGACTCTTCTGTTTGATAATGGGTATAGATGGTTATAAAGAAAACGGAGGGATGGATGATGAAACTTGATTTACAAAGAAAAACGGCATTGGTGACCGGGTCCACATCAGGGATCGGCAAAGCCATTGCCGCTTCACTCACGGAAGAAGGGGCGGCTGTCGTCATCAATGGGCGCCGGGAAGAGAAAGTCATAGAAACGATAGACGAATTGAAAGCGCGGTATCCTGAGGCTGTTCTTTATCCGGCGGCTTTTGATCTTGGGACCGAAAACGGATGCCAAGACTTGTTTGCCGCATTCCCTCAAGTTGACATTTTGGTGAATAATTTGGGGATTTTTGAGCCGGCGGATTTCTTTGAGATACCGGATGAGGAATGGTTTCGCTTTTTCGAGGTGAATATCATGAGCGGGGTAAGGCTCTCGCGCAGGTATTTACAGAAGATGATCGAGAAAAAGGAAGGCCGGGTCATTTTTATTGCAAGCGAAGCCGCGGTGATGCCATCACAGGAAATGGCGCATTACAGTGCGACGAAAACGATGCAGCTCTCCATTTCCCGGAGCCTGGCAGAGCTTACATCGGGCACAAATGTGACGGTCAATACCGTTATGCCGGGCTCAACCTTAACTGAGGGCGTTGAAACGATGCTGCATTCTCTCTATCCGGGCGAAAACCTGACCGCAGAAGAAGCGGAACAGCGTTTTATGAGAGAAAACCGGCCGACATCGATTATCCAGAGGCTGATTCGTCCGGAAGAAATCGCACACTTTGTCGCGTTTTTAAGCAGCCCGCTTTCCTCGGCGATCAATGGTGCCGCATTGCGGGCGGATGGCGGATTGGTCCGCAGCGTCATTTAAAAAAAGGCTGGAATGTTGATTCCAGCCTTTTTTTCATTGATTGACGTAAACATTTTGAAAGAATGCCGTCGCCTCCCACACGTTTAAACCAAGTAAGCCGCTGGAAAAAGTTGAGTCATTGGCATCGATCACTAAGCGGCCATCTAAATAGATGTTAAAGCGGGTACCGTTAGCCACCGTTTTAAGATGATAGGTTTGATTGATATCGATCGGTGTTTTATATTCGGCGATGATTGTAGCGTTTCCGTCTACAAACTTAAAAAATTTAACGACGTCATGTTTGGCGTCAACATTGGCAAGATAGCCGTTTTTGACATCTTGGTCAGCCCGAAACACAAGAGCCCCCGCCCCTCTTCCATTTCCATCCTTTATCGTGATATCGGATTCGTATGTGAAGTCTGTTCCCGATTTTGAAGATACAATGAAAGAATCACCGTCAGAGCGCCCTTGTTTTCCATCTATTGTGTCGGCCCACACGCCGTTGACAGTCGTCCAGCCGGTTAAATTGGACTTGAAGGGTGACGACCTCCATATGTTTTGCAGAGGTTGGATCGTAAGCGAGTTTAGCTTGACTAAACCGTTTGACGCATACAGCTCAAGACCTTTGCTGGATGGATCAGGGAGAATGATATCGGTGATCACCCGCCGTCCATCGTTTCCAAAGACTTCGACTGACGAGCGGTCCACAAAAATGCGCATCTTCACCTTTCCATCAATCGGACGCATTGGCGCCATATGCTTCCCATTGTTAAAGCTCGGATTGAAGGATATGTTTCCTGAACGGCTCCGGTCAACGAACAGACCGGCGCTGTTTGAATCATAACCGATTTTTGTATATTGATCTCCTTTTTTTCGCACCTTAAAACCGAATTCGGACGTCATCCCCGGCAATATTTGAAATTCAGCATTGATTTCATAGGCATCCCCTGAAAAACCGGCCAGCAAATTCCTGCTTCGCGGTGAAATCATCTTGTGTCTCCACTCTTGTGACGCTCCCCGGATTGATTGAAGCTCCGCGACTGGGGTTTGAACGACTCTGAATCCCTCAGAAAGCGCTTTCAATTTTAGCTGTCTTGGAAGGGTCATGGCCCCTCTCCACGGGGATGTCGGCACATCGTTGGCATATTGCCAGTTGCTCATCCATCCTAACCAAAGCCGCCGTCCGTCTGAAGACGGGATGTCTGACCAAGTAACAGCCGCATAGAAGTCTTTACCGTAATCTGTCCAAAGGACCTGTTCCGGCGGATTTTCATTCTTAAAGGTCGTTCCATCAAAGCTGCCAACGAAGTACTGCATGCCTGATCCTCCTGAAACCGATCCGTTTCCAACACTGACTTGCATGACCCATTTTTTTTGATTTGGACGGCCTTCCACAGGAAGCTCAAATAAATCCGGACATTCCCATACTCCTCCATGGCTCCCCTGCCCGTGGCCAAATTGACTTGCATAAGCCCATTCCTTCAAATCGGGCGATGTGTACATCAAGATGCGATCTCCGGCGGCAAGCACCATCACCCACTTGTTTGTCTTTTCATGCCAAAACACTTTCGGATCGCGAAAGTCTTTTTTGCCCGGGTTTGGAATAACAGGGTTGCCTGCGTATTTCGTCCATGTTCTGCCTTTGTCATTGCTGTAGGCAATGCTTTGCACTTGAACGCCACCCCGATCTTGTGTGTAAATGGCGACAAGCGGCTTCTCTGCACCTGTTTGAAAACCGCTTGTATTATGCCAATCTACCACGGCGCTTCCGGAAAAAATCGTCCCTTTATCATCCGGTTCGAGCGCAACCGGAAGGTGTTCCCAAGAGACTAAATCTTTGCTTACCGCATGACCCCAGTGCATCGGCCCCCATTTGAGGCCGTATGGATGATATTGATAGAACAGATGGTATTCCCCTTTATAATAAACCATTCCGTTTGGATCGTTCATCCAGTTGGCTTCAGGTGTGAAATGGTACTTTGGCCGATGCTTTTCATCATAGTAGCCCGGGTCGGCTGCAGAAACAGGAAGGGCTGACAACCACATCATCATCAAAATGATTCCAACTTGCATACATGCCTTTTTCACTTTTTTGCTCCTCTCTTTTTCCTTTTTAACACCTTACCGCCGCTTCCTGCTGCAGCTAAGCTACTATGATTATTGTCCAACAGCTGCTAAACGGCCAAGAATGTCTACGGCCGCACAGCCCGCTTCCATTTCGCGGCTGACTTTCTCCCTACTTCAAAAATCCAGCCCAATAGCCGAGAATCCCAATTACAAAAATACCCAATATAATCAACAGAGGATTCACACCTTTGCGCAGCATCCAGGCCACGAACAATGTCAATCCCAAAGGGAGAGCTCCCGGCATGATGCTGTCTAACACATTTTGCACCGTTTGAACATCGACTTTGCCTGACTCATCCTTAATTCTTGACACCACGACCGGGATGTTGATGGTGGTCCACTTGGAGACGAGGGCTCCCATGACAAACAAGCCGAGGATGGTGGCGCCTTCCGTCAACTTTTGAATGCGGTTTCCGACCAAGTCTTGCAGAATTTCCATTCCTTTTACATAACCGTATTTTAAACCGTAATACTTCGTGCTTAATCGAATCGCATTGATTAAGAAGAAAAACAGCAAAGGACCGGCGATGTTCCCGCCTAAAGCGAGCGATGCCCCTAAAGCCGCCAGTACCGGGCGCAATGTTCCCCAGAAAATAGGGTCGCCCACACCGGCCAAAGGTCCCATTAATCCGATTTTCATTCCGCTGATCGCTTTGGCGTCAATTCCTTTATTGTTGGCCATTTCTTCTTCCATGGCGGCTGTGACGCCGAAAATGGGCGCTGTCAGCCATGGATGCGTGTTGAACCATTCCAGGTGGCGCTGGAGCGCTTCACTTCTTTTCGCTCCCGGGCCGTAAAGCTTTTTAATCGCCGGAATCATGACATAGCAATACCCCATGGCCTGAACACGCTCAAAGTTAAATGATCCCAGCAAAAAATTGGAACGTATAAACATGCTGAAAATTTCTCTTTTCGTTAATCTTTTTTCTGTATCCATCTTCATCCCTCCTTATGATTTAGGCATCGAGATCATCATCGTCGTCATCATAGACAGCCACACTGCTGTCGCTGGCAGCGGCGACTGCGCCATGCGCGGTGTTTTTTTGCATGACCTGCTGATATAAGAGCGCCAGACAAAGCCCCAGTGCGCCAAACCCAACCAGGTTGAAATCTGTAAATGCTGCCAGTAAAAATCCGATATAGAAAAATGGCTTTAAATAAGGGATGTTCATCATATTGATGACCATGGCATACCCGACGACAACGATAATTCCCCCGCCTACCTGCAAACCTTTTGTGATGACTTCAGGTATATTTCCCAAGAAGGCCTGAACGGCGCTGACGCTGATCAATGCCACAATCAAAGTCGGGATCATGACCCGCAGCGCTTGAAAGACCATCGCGGTGATGTGCATGATTTCGATTCCTTTAAAATTCCCGTCTTTCGCATATTTGTCAGCGCGATGAATGAGAAAGACGGTGATTGTGCGGACAAAAATGGTCAGCGCCTGCCCTGCAGCGGCGAGTGCGACAGCCACGGCAATGCCTTCACCGATTCCCTGATCAGCGGTAATGACTAAAATCGTTGAAATCACAGAGGCGATCGCTGTATCCGGCGCCATGGCAAGACCGACATTCATCCAGCCGAGCGCCATCAGCTCAAGTGTTCCACCGAGAATGATTCCCGTCTTTAAATCACCGAGCACCAAGCCGACCAATGTGCAGGCAATCAGCGGACGGTGCGTCTGCCCCTCGTCCAGCACGCTGCCTATGCCTGTAATGGCTGCGATGATCAGCAACAAAACGATTTGTATGGTCGTCATCTTGTTTCATCCTCCTTTTATTTTGCGGCGTTTCTTAAAAGCTGCATAAAATCTTCACTGTTATCGGAAGGAAGCTGCCGCAGCTCCAGTTTCACACCCATTTCATGCAGTGCTTCAAACGCCTCGATATCTTTTTCTGTAACACTGACCGATTTTGTTATTTGCCTGCGGTTATTCTCAAAGCGCATGCCGCCGACATTGACTGTCTCGATTGGTACACCTGCTTCAACGAGGGACACGATATCACCCGGTTTTTCAAATAAAAGCATCGCTGTTGTATCCTGATAGCGCGGACTGTGAAACGCTTTGGCCATCTTCGAAATCGAGACGGCGCTCGCTTTTACATTAGAAGGCGCCACAGAAAGGATCAGCGTTTTTCTCATTTCATCAGCCGCAATCTCATCTGAGACGATGATGATGCGGTCGGCGGCATGAATTTTAATCCACCTTGTTAGCACCTGGCCGTGAATGAAGCGGTCGTCAATTCTTGCAAGTACAATCTTCATAATAATTCATCCTCTCTTTCTTGATGGGAGATTTTTACTTTTTCTAAATGTTCACTGCACACTTGAAAGGTTTCTTGACTCATCTTTTTCAAATTGCCGAGCAGCTCTTTCAGCGGCATATGTCCTCTCAAGCTTAAGGCTTCCAACAGAATCGGCAGGTTGACGCCGGCGGCCATATCGATTCTTCGGTCGCTGACGATGTAAGGGGTGGCCGCGTTATATGGCGTCCCTCCAAAAATATCCACCAAAAACAGAACTTCATGTTCCTCGGGAATGCCCTTCAGCGTCTCTTTATATTTTTCTTGCAATGTTTGGATGCCTTCACCTTTCAAAAACGGCACCGCCATGAGGTTGTCTTCTTCACCGAATATCATGCCTGAAGACTCTTTTAATGCTGTGGGAAAATGTCCATGTCCACTGATAATGACTGAAATCATGATGTTTGCTCCTTTCCTTTTTTCGTTCGCTTATTATTCATGCAAGTATCGTGCCAAGGTAGGAGTATCAGCATTTTTTATTGAATCTTAAGTCGGTGATTTTTTCGGTATGAAACACATTTCAAATAAAAAATAAACCTGTATTAAAATGGGGGTCCATTTAATACAGGTTTATAGAAAAAAGGCGGATTTAAAACAGCCTGCATTTCATGAAGACTGCAATTCTTCGGCAAAAATCGAGGCGATAAACAGTTTTTCATCACGGCTGATGTTGAGTCCGAGCTTTTCTTCGTAAGGTATTAATGTCTGCTCCGTCACGCGGTAGACCCGTTCCAGCTGATCGGTTATCTCTTCTTCGTCCGCAAAAGCGATCGGGTTCTGTTTGATCACCCTTTCAAAAGCAAATGCGGTGTGTACGATGACTTTGATCATCACTGAGTTGTTTAAGATGATGCCCAATTCGTCCTGGATTGTTTGCAGCCACTCCAATAAAATCTCTGTAATATGGTACGGGTTCAAAAAGACCAGATACTTTTTCAAACTATCTTCGCAAAGCTCCCGCACAACGATATTCGGGCTGGTTAGTCCGACGTTTGCCGGTGCATGACCTTTTGTGATCGCCTGCTGAAGAATTTTTTCGCCTTCTCCTTCAATTAATACTTCCAAAGATACATGGGGAGCGTCGATTTTCGGGTTTTTCGTTCCGACTGTGGCAACGATCTCATATTCTTGTTCGATTTTTTTGATGCTGTTTGCCAATTTCATGGATGAAACGGTCAGGATTTTAATCGGATCATCAGATGCTTTGTTGACGATCGTTGTTAAAATCTCTTCCAGCTTTTTGGCCGTTCCGCTGCCTGTCGTGCAAATCGAGACCAGCGCCTTCCTTTTGCCGGATGCCGCAGGCTGCTGGTCCCATAATTCGATAAAGTCCTTTTTAACCGAATCATAGATCGCATGAAGGTTTAGATTCAGATAGTTCACCTTTCGAACCGCATCCAGCACCATTGCTGTGGTAACATTGCTGATCGTTTTGATTTTGACGCCGGTTTTTTCTTCGAGCCTGCTTCCCAGCATTGCAAGCGATCCCATGTCGACGAGCATTAAAACGCCCTCTCCTTCGTCCACTTCCTCAACCTTTACCGCCAGGCATTCGATGATTTCCGCCGGTGATACAGTAAGGGGCATATCCACGGCTACAATCGGGGTGCTGCCCAACAGTTCAGTTGCCACCTCCACCAGGGAACTTGCCATGCTGTTTCCGTGTGCAGCCACGACAATCCCCACCCTTTTCGTTTCCTCCAATGATTTGATCGAATGAATGAGCATCGTTAAATAGATGACTTCGATTTCCGGAATGACGACTCTAAAATATTCTTCAATCTTATCTTTGAAAATCAGGGCGACCTGATATTCTTTCACATGGGTGTCACGGATTTCGTCCGTCTCCTGTGTATTCAAGACATCAATTTGCTTTCCGCGCTTTAAAAATGAGTCGATATGCATGCTTAAAAAGTAGATGAATTTACGGTCAAATTTGCAATTCAGCTCATGTTCGGCAACTTCTTTTAATGCTTTCGTAATGTGAAGCACATCGTCTTCCACAAATTTCAGCAGGCTGTAGTTTTGAAATGTTCGTTGATGGAAAAAGCTGCGGACATGCAAATGGATATCAGTTAAAATGTATTGATTAATCTCCTTTTTTGATAAACCTTCCTGATTTAAGATTTTGACTTTTTCCTCTATCAAATGATACAGATTAAAGGAAAGATCGTCTTCGATCTTGGTTGTTTCATCCTCGACAATCGGCGAAATGATCGTGGTAATATTGACATATTCAGAAATCATTTTGCTTCTTTCAATATTTTTGCTGCTGGAAATCCAGTCTTGCTTGATGTCCTCCGGAAGGTCGCGGACGGTCAGTTCCACAACATCTTCCCGGTCCAGGTGGTTTAAAAACCCGTGTGCACAAACAAGCTGTACATTCGATTTCAGCTGTCCCACATTTCCGAATTTCGCCGAATGAATCAGCGCGTTGTACACATCAATGTGGACGCTTAAATTTTTCTTGATCCGCTCTGCTTCTTTCCCCAACAAAAACGTCGTCAGCTCGACTCTTTCCTGCAATGATCGTTCATCAAGCGAGGGAATATGTATCGTCATCGGAATTCTTCGCAGAAATGTTTTTAATAGAGCAGAGCTCGGGTTTTCTGTCGTCGCGCATATGAACAATACCTTTGCTGTCCGTTTATGTTCCGTCTCCCCAAGCCTGTTATATGTTCCGCTGTCAATAAAATAAAACAGCATTTCCTGTCCTTCCGGGGGAAGGCGGTGGATCTCATCCATAAACAGAATGCCGCCGTCGGCCTGTTCGACCAAACCGACTTTATCGTCGCCGGCGCCGGTAAAGCTCCCTTTTTTATGTCCAAACAATTGCGAAAGCAGCAATTGCGGATTGTTATAGTAGTCTGCACAGTTAAATGTAATAAACGGAGCGCCCGGCTTCAATATGTCGGAATAAATGGCGAACTGGTAAATCCGGTTGGCAAAAAGCGATTTGCCCGAACCCGTCGGTCCTAAAAGGAGCATATGGAGGCCGTGCGGAGGATAAAAGACAGCGGCTTTCGCTTGCGAGATCGCTTTTTTTAAGCTGCCTTTCGCCCCGATCATAAGTTCCAGCGGATTCGTGGAAATATCCCGGCGGGGCTTTTTCGAATGGCCGGCATACTGCTTCAGTTCCTCGACTTCCATCACGTCTTTATTCCATTTACGTCCGAACGTTTTTTCCACCGTTTCAACAGGGACATAACGAACAGGGAATGTTTTAACTTTGATGACCTTTTTCGAGCGTACAAGGTTGTTCAATTCAAAGCTAACATTGGAGCGCTCCATTTTCAGCTGTTCAGCGATTTCTTTTGCAGAATATCCTTGCACCTTTAAAAGGTGATCCAAGGTTGTTTCATGAAAATTTTGCATAAGCTGCTGATACACTTTATCGATTCTTTTCATGTCTATCATCCTTTGTCCTTTTTGGATATTGTCCGTTGCCGTTTGCTAGTTTTTTAGAAAATTCCGAATACGAATCCTGAGTGTTAGCCGGACGTTTGAACGCATCAAGCGTTTCATCTCATATTAAAAAGGATTCTAGATATTCCATATGCGATATTGGTCATAGATACCCCCTTCCAAAGTACTGTTTGTCAATAGTTTACCATTCTCTGAAACGATCATATATATCGATGATGATATTTTTCTTGCAAATGACAAGAGCGGAAGGTAAGGAATATTGATGCCTATTCAGATGAGTAGGATGCGGGGGAACGATTTCAAATCAAACGGCCCTCATCTGATGAGGGCCGTTTTAACCTTTGGCGGGAACATTCGCTTACTTGCCTCTATGCTTCGCTTTTGCCTTTTGCTTTTTCAAGCGGTATTTTTGCATGTTTTCCTGTTCCCGGCGGTGTTTATTCAAGCGTTTTTTCTTTTCTTTTTTGGCTTGCTGTTCCTGTTTGATGGCTTCTTGAGCTTTAGTGGATATCCGGGCATGCTTCATTTCTTTGGCCACTTGGCGCTGAAGCCTTTTCGGATTGATTTTCCTTTCGGGTTCAGCTTGTATCCGAATCCCTTCCTGTTCAGCATCTGCAATGATCCGCATAAGCTGATGGTTGACAAACTCGAGCACTTCCTTATCTTTCGGCTCCTGGCCAAACATATGGCGAAATGCCCTTAATTTGCCTTCCCGTACAACTTCAATAATCCCGACGTAAAACTGGCCATCATGGTAAATCGTTAATTTCATCACGATTCCCTCCTCTATTAAAACTTACGAAGAATGATGGACATCCCGAGGAGGGGAAGGTTACTGACATCATCAAGATGCATCTGGACTACCAACCGGATCGTGTTTTTTCATTCTTCTAGATCAATGTAGCAGACTTTTCAATTCAATGGAAGGGTGTTCCGTTTATTTTCTATGACCTTTTATGTCGCCCCCATCAGTTGCGGGCATTCGATGTGAATGTAAATGTCTCCTTTAACATTCTTCCTTCAGTTCCTTTTTCCGTCCATAGGATATCGACTTCTAATTCCGATGCTTTTTCGGCTACTAAAATATTGCTGTAGCTGACAGGCGTTCCATTATTCAAACTTTTGGCCAACAAAGCTTCCTCCTTGTGATCACGACGTTCGTCACGCTTGCCGAAAAGAGAATACTTCGTTTCGGAGTGCGGATCATTTCTAAAAAGATGAATTTCCGCTGAAGCTATATCGCGGCCGATTTTTTGAACCTTGACCGAATATGTTTGATATTTTCCTTGTTCAGCTTTTGCCAGGTTCTTTCCTTCTTTCGCTTTGCCGATTTCAACCGTCCATTGGTCTGTCTTCTGCTTGACCGGCAATTGCTGAATATTGAGCGCGTTTGCTGCCGAAATTGGCGAAAGCGCGCTTGCAATACAAAATGCACCAATGGTAAACAACAGTTTTTTCATCATAAACCTCCTCATGACGTTTTTAATATGTTGGCCCTCCCCCGTATGGATGATGCATTTGTTCATGAAAAAAGGAAGCGGATTGATCCGCTCCCTTTACGATTTAGACAATAACATTCTCAGTTTTGAAATCGTGTTTTCTTTTTCCAACGGTCTATACACCGTGAGCTTTAAATCAGGCGCATCGTATAATTGCAGAGTGACATGCTCCATAAACATCGTGCCGGCCGAAGGGTGATTAATTTCTTTTTCACCGGCGGGCGTGCCGAGGATGTCATGATGATTCCACCAGCTGCGAAATTCAGCGCTTTTTTGCGACAACTCATCGATCAACTCGTTGATCCATTCTTCTCCAATGAAGCGGGAAGCTGTGAATCGAAATTGCGCCAGCAGTCTTTTCGCATGGCTTTCCCAATCAGCCAGAAGTTTTTGATAGTCCTTGGAACAAAAACAGCGCCAAATCGCATTTTTTTCTTTATGACTCATCCGTTTAAAATCGCCGAACACCAAACACGCCGCTTCATTCCAGGCAATCACGTCCCACTTTTCATCTGTGACGTAGACGGGACAATCTTTTAAATGCTCAATCAGATGCTGAACGGCCGGGTTCAAGTGTTGTTTGGTGCTTTGCAGTTCATAGAGCGGGATTTGCTGTCCAGCCAACAGAAAGACATGCTTTTTTTCCTCATAGTTTAATTTGAGAACTCTCGAAATGCTTTCCAGCACCTGTGTCGATACTTGGATATCCCTCCCCTGCTCAAGCCACGTATACCAGGTCACCCCAATGCCGGCAAGCTGGGCCAGTTCTTCTCTTCTCAGACCTTTCGTTCTTCTTCTCTGTCCGAGCGGCATCCCGTATTCTTCGGGGGATACTGTTGACCTTTTTAATTTCAAAAAATCGCCCAACTCTTTTCTTTTCTCTTTCATTCCATCCAAAATACTCACTCCTCCTGCGTGGCGAACATCTTCTATTTAAGATTCTACATGAAAAAGGAGCGGAATGAAGATAAAACCTGCTATTTATTGTGATGAGTGGGATTCTTCTGGATCCCCGTTTCGCTCGGCAAACACTTCTGAGGCGACCGTTAATATTGTGTTAAGGCCGTTTGGAAAACCTGAATAAATGATCATCTGCATCATCACTTCGATGATCTCTTCCTTTGTCCATCCGGCATTTAGCGCACCATTGATATAAAACGGCAGCTGCTCTGTGTTTCCAAGCGCGGTTAGACCCGCTACTGACGCCAGCAGCCTGGACTTCAATTCAAGGCCCGGTCTTGAAAAGATCTGGCCGTAGTTAAACTCCACGGCCAACTTTCCAAGATCAGGGGCAATCGATTCTTTGAAACTGTTTACAATTTCTTCGTAATGGTCTTGATCAATTTGTTCTAATACTTTAAGTCCTTTTTTATAATTGTCGCACATTTGCATGATCTATTCTCTCCTCGCATTGAATTTTTTGGGCAGGCTTGTCGGAAATCAACAGTGATGTGAAGGCGATACCGGTCATCAGTATTCCGAGCGCACAAACACCTGGCCAATTGAAGCT
Source organism: Bacillus sp. HSf4 (assembly GCF_029537375.1). Lineage (NCBI taxonomy): Bacteria > Bacillati > Bacillota > Bacilli > Caryophanales > Bacillaceae > Bacillus > Bacillus sp. HSf4. Next base: position 2,861,400 of record NZ_CP120679.1, read on the forward strand.
GCTCCAGGTCAAAACGCCCAGGAATGAACCCAAGGCGCCGCCGAGGAAAACCATAACCATCAACATACCGTTGAGACGGCTTCTCATCTCACCGGACAATTGAAAGATCATAGCCTGGCTTACAACCTGATTGGCTTGCGTGCCCATGGTGACAAAGAGCGCTCCTATAATGACGGCTATTAAAGATATTTTCCCTAAAAAAAGGAGGATAAAAGCAAATAATGATAATGACATGCACAGCACATTTGCAAAAACGTGCCCCCTCTTGTCAATAATTCGCCCGATCACAGGAGCAGCAAAGGCGCCTCCGATTCCGACAAGCCCAATCATTCCTGCGCCCTGGCTTCCATAGGTATAAGGTGGATCATTCAGCAGAAAAACAAGCGTCGTCCAAAACAAACTAAAAGCGCCAAACATAAGACCTTGGCTCAAACAGGCTTTTCTCAGAGTTTTTTCCTGCAGGAGCAAAGGCCCCAGAGATGCCAAAAGTTTTCTATAGTGAACGGTGTTTGCAACCTTGCTTTTCGGCAAAAACAAACGAATCAGCACCATGATCATGACTGATGCCGCACACGTGATCCAATACACCGACCTCCAGCCGTACTGCGAATCAATGATGCCGCTAAAAAGCCTTGCTCCCAAAATTCCGCACACCAGGCCGATTGCAACATTGCCGATCACTTTTCCTCTCTCCGTCTCACGGGCAAGGTCTGCTGCAAAAGGAACGATCAATTGCGGGATGATCGTAAAAAACCCCAGCAGAAGCTGTGCTGTCACAAGCCAGAAAAAATTCACGGCAATCGCTGAACTGGCAGAACAGAGACAGACAAGTAACAACAGATTTAAAATCAGCCGGCGCCTTTCAAACATATCGCCAAGAGGAACCAGCATTAAATTTCCCAATGCGTAGCCTGCCTGGGTGATTGTCGCGATCATGCCCGTCTCGGCGGCTGTTGTGTGAAACGTATGCGCCATGCTGACCAGAAGCGTTTGATTTAAATAGATATTTGCCACAGTAAATCCTGAAATCACCGCCATTAGGAGAATCAACCCTGTCGAGACCCCAGAATTCAGCTTTTCCATTTTGTCACCCCCTTACGCTATGCATTATAAGTGACTTCGAACATAGGAAAATAGCAGTGTATTGATCATAGTATCAGGAGTACCATGACTAAGAGCACCTGCTCTTCACGTTTTACTTTTACTTCCTCAAGGGTAAGAAAAAAGAGATGGGGGGAATGGAACAATGTCAAAAGAAGCAAACGAGATGCAGCAGCATATGGACCGATATGAATTGTTTTTCAAAAAAAGATATAAGGTGCTCCATACAGTAAACGACTTTCTCATCGGTCTTTTATTTTTTGTCGGGAGCTTCTTCTTTTTTTCGGCCACGTTGAAGCCCGCGGGAATCTGGCTGTTTGTCATCGGAAGTTTTCAGCTGATGACAAGACCTGCGATTCGCTTCATACACGATGTTCATTACAGAAGATATCTTGAACGCCGGTTGATGCGGACGAATTCAGATTAGGCGAACCTTTTATATGAATCTTTTATTTGTGCTAAAATAAAGTCATCTTTTGACAGAAAGGAGTGCTACGATGAAAAAATATCTACTTATGACAACCAGAACCGAGAACTTTAACGATCAATATGTGCCGGCCCATTATGAATTTTTGGACAGGCTGAAAGCCGAGAACCGCCTGGACATGTTCGGCCCTTTCAGCGATGCATCCGGAGGTGCGTATCTCATCAGGGCAAAGTCTCTCAAAGAAGCAACAGAAATCGGACATTCCGATCCGATTGTTGAAAGCGGCTCTTCCACACTGGTGATCAAAGAATGGCAGATCAAATAAAAGCTTCATATGCAATATAAACCTTCCCTGCGCGGGAGGTTTTTTTATGAACATACTCCGTCCGAAAATATAAAGAAACGGCCTTTTCGACCGATACTTATTTTGACTCCAAAAAAACCTATTGAAAAATTGGGTATTTTAACCTATGATAATAGGAGTGTTCGTACTGAGAACAGGAGGTGGATATTCGAACAGATCAAAAGCCCGCTTATTTCAGCTGTATGGAGCGATTGAAAGAGGATCATTCCAAAAAGAACGTTGCCGGCAGGATGAGGCCTAAAAAACAAGGTTCATTTTGGGGTGCAGAAAATCTTCATGGGCAACAATCTTAAACTTTTATTCTTTCACAGCAATTGGAATATGCAATGATTAAAACATTTATTTTTATTGCCGCTGTTCATAGAGGAAGTTTACGGTTGCTTGAAGCTTCGTTGCTGGAAGGGCAGATCATAAACAATGATGCAAGCATTTGACGGGTGACGGCAGCGATTTTGGACAAAGAAGCCTGTGCCAGTAACGGTACCGGCAAAAAAAAGGAGTTTTTACATATGAAAAGAACGACAGAATTTGTACTAGGTCTAATTGGCGGTATTTTCGGTTTTATCGGCGCTTTTATTGCATTGATGATCGGCGGCATCGACGCTGCATTCAGCTCATCCGGCACAAGTCAAATCGTTGGACTTGGATGGGGAGCGGTCTTCTTTTCCATTCTCGGTATTGTTGGATCAGTCATAGTGAGGAATAAAGCAAAACTTGGCGGAATCATGCTTTTAATTTCTGCAATCGGCGGATTTATTTGTATTTTCATGTTCTACATTTTATCGGGCGTTCTGCTTTTCATCGCCGGTATCATGGGATTGGTCAGAAAAGAGAAAACAATAGCTGCATAACGTATCAAAAAGAGGCCGGGTGTGTATCCGGCCTCTTTTCATTCCATTCACTTTTTCAGCCATTCCTCGCCGGAGTCAGCCAACCTCTGTAATTCATTCATAAAAACACCCGCATGCCAGCCGTCACACACCGCATGGTGAACCTGCAGGGAAACCGGCAGCAGCGTCTCTGTTCCATTCGAAAAGAATTTCCCGTTTGTGATGATCGGCAGCAAATGTCCGCTGTTTGCAAGGTTCAAATTGAAGCTTGTAAAGCTTACCCATGGAATAGAGGAGATCGAAAACGCGTTGGCCGGGATATTTTCCTTAGCCCACAGTCCTTTGTTGTTTCCAAAGCGAAGCATGTCTTTCAGATGGTTATGATAAAACCGCGAAAAATCAATATCATACTCCGTCCATACGGCGGAAAAGGTTTGTTCTTTATGATGAAAAACCGTATAGCAGGGATTCATCTGCTCCCATACCCCGAGCTCACCCTTCTCATTGTAGCCCGTTCTGAATTCTGGATAGGCTTGAACAACCCTTGAAACCATGTAAATAAACGCGGGATAAAGCTTGATGTTCTGTTCTTTCAGCACCTCCAGCATTGCACTGATATTCAGGTTTGCCGTCAGGCTGAAAGAGCATTTCCCTTCTGACATGAAGTGTTCAAAATAAGGTTTTCGATGCCAATGCTCCAGGTCTATTCTTTTAAAATTCATGCTTGATCCTCCTAAAATAATAGAATATTTATTTTAGGAGGCGAACTTCTCTGATTTCTTCATCAGTCTCACCCCATGGGTCTTTTATCCAAGTGTAGTCCTTTAAAGATTCAGAATCAAGTGCGGTCAGCCGCTTTCTGAGCACATGATTTTTTTCTTTGTCATCTTGCGCTCCCATTCTTTACACGAACACATACACCCTTTTTCAGGTTATACTGACATACAGCGGGGTGATCATATGAACAGTAAATCGGAATTGACGCCTGAACGGTGGCGGGCGATTGTCGAAAACGACCGGTCTTATGACGGCGCTTTTCTTTATGCGGTAAAAACAACGGGAATCTTTTGCCGTCCCTCCTGTAAATCAAGGGCTCCCCAAATTGAAAATGTCCGTATATTCCAAAATGCAGAGCAAGCTCTAGCAGCGGGCTTTCGTCCGTGCAAGCGCTGCCGGCCGGACGGTGCGCTGCTTCCCGATGAAGAGCTTGCAGAACAAGTCGCACACATCATCGCCACACATTACCGTGAACCCTTGACGCTCAAAGCACTAGCCGACATAAGCCATGTCAGCCCTTTTCACCTGCAGCGGATATTCAAACGGATCAAGGGTGTTTCTCCGGTAGACTATATCCGGCAAAAAAGAATCTCTGAAGCGGGCAAGCTGCTCGCCTCTTCAAATCAACCGATGGCGGAAATTGCCGCGGCGATCGGCATCGCAAATGCGGATTATTTTGCCGTCCTCTTTAAAAAAATCAAAGGACAAACGCCGACAGAGTACCGGCAGATGAAGCGGAGGAAGTAGCCAATGATTGAAAAAATCTTGCAGTGGAGTCAGTTTGAATGGGGCAGCTGGACTCTCACAATCGCGGCATCAGCAAAAGGGCTTTGCTATACAGACTTCGATCAGAAGGGCTCACGGAAGCTGGCCGACTGGGCCAGTAAAAGGTTTCCGGACCTTGCTGTCGTCCGCGATGATGAAAAGCTTCAGCCATACACGGATGAATTGACGGCTTATTTTAGCGGGCGGTGCAGGCATTTCAGCATGCCCGTTGCTCTCACCGGCACGCCTTTTCAGCTCTCGGTCTGGCACGCTTTGCGCATGATTCCTTATGGAGAAACACGCACATATTCGGAAATCGGCGTTGTGATCCAAAGGCCGGACGCTGTTCGGGCCGTTGGCGCCGCGATCGGCGCCAATCCGCTTTTAATCGTCATCCCCTGCCATCGTGTCATCGGAAAAAACGGCAAGTTGACAGGCTACCGGGGCGGTCTGGAGATGAAACAGCACTTGCTCAGGCTTGAAGGCCGACAGAGCGGAGATTTGGGAGACTAAGGCGCTGTTTGCTGTCAAATCTAAACTTTTTCATCTGAGACGATATGAATGTCGATACCGTCCGTATGCCGCATGATGCTGTTGACAATGGAACCTTTCGTGATTTCCTCCCATCTTGAGCGAGCGGACTGCCCCAGCACAATCTGGGTGATGCTTTTTTTCTTCGCGATCTCGGTAATCGTTTCTGACACATAGCGTTTGCCGGAAGGTTTAAATATAAAAATAAACTCGGCGCCAAATTGGGCACAGAGGCATTCCCATTGACTGATTTTGTCGCGTTCGTGTTTTCCCAGCCGCTCTTTTGACTGGGGGGAAACCGTCAGCACAAACAGATTGGCTTTCAGCCTGCTCGCAATTCTCCAGCCGCGGCGAATCAGTTTTTCGGCATTTTTTCCGTGCTGCACGCAGACGAGTATTTTTTCATTTGTTCCCCTTGGCCGCCGGCTCCCATTGAAACCGGTCCGCTCCATCCGGTCATCCACATCATCTGCCACTTCGCGCAAAGCGAGTTCTCTGAGCGCCGCTAAATTATTTTTGGTGAAAAAGTGGGATAAAGCCTGTTTTATTTTATGTTTTTCATAAATTTTTCCTTCCCGCAGCCGTTTTTGCAATGTTTCAGGGGTGACATCGATCAGGATAATTTCATGAGCCCTATCCAAGACGCGGTCAGGAATCCGTTCCCTTACTTTTACACCCGTCACATGCTGAACAATATCATGAACGCTCTCTACATGCTGAATATTGACCGCAGAGAGAACGTTGATCCCTTCTTTCAAAATATCTTCTGCGTCCATATAGCGTTTTTCATTCTTCGATCCGGGAATGTTTGTATGCGCTAGTTCATCTATGATCACAAGATCGGGCTTACGCTCAATGATCGCGTCGACATCCATTTCTTCGAGCATTTTTCCTTTGTATTCGATTTTCCTCTTTGGAATGATCTCCAAATCATTCATTAAAGCGGCCGTCTCTTTCCTGCCGTGCGTTTCGATTAGACCGATGACCACATCTATGCCCTCACGTTTTAAACCATCGGCCTCCTGCAGCATTCGGTACGTTTTCCCGACGCCGGGAGCCGAACCGATAAAAATCGTCCAATGCCCACTTTTCAGCATTTCAATTTCAGCCAATAGTTCCTCCGGTGTTTTTCTTCTAAAGTCCCGGGGGTTTTTTTGCAATAGTCAGCCCTCCTCGGAATGTCTTCCCCAATGTCTGCAGTATCTAGACATTGAGGAGACATCACTAATTCAGCCTTTCCTTCAAATCAATGTTTAGGAGCAGTACATTCACACGCGGTTCACTGAAGATGGAAGCATTTTTTGTATGTCTATGAACCAATTGTTCAAGATCTCTCTGTGAAACTCCTGTCAGTCTGCTGATTCTTGGAATTTGAACTCGTGCGCCGTCCGGGCTGATATCGGGGTCTAACCCCGATGCAGAATTCGTGATGACATCAACCGGAATCCCTTTGACAGGAACATCGGGATTTTCCTTTTTCCATGATTCAATTGAAGTTTTGATCCGCTTCAACAAAGCTGGATTTGACGATGCCTCATTCGGTGATCCCGACCCTGCCGCATCATAGCCGATGCTTGATTCCCTGCCGTGAAAAAAACGCGGATCTGTAAATGACTGCCCGATTAGCGCCGAGCCGATGATTTCTCCTTTTGGATTATAAACAAGACTTCCGTTTGATTTTTCAGGCATAACCGTCTGGGAAATTCCTGTCATCGCCAAGGGATACGCCAGCCCGCACATGATCATAAGTAGCAAGCTGACCCTGACAACCGCTCCTAATTCTTTCATTATCATCATCTGTCCTCCTTACATGATCTGAATCAACATATCAATCAGCTTAATCCCGATAAACGGAACAATCACACCTCCAAGTCCATAGATCAATAAGTTGCGGGCCAATAAAGCATTTGAGCTCATCGGTTTGTATGCTACTCCCTTTATCGCCAACGGGATGAGAAGCGGAATGATCACCGCGTTAAAAATCAGTGCCGATAAAATGGCCGACAACGGTGAAGCAAGCCCCATAATGTTCAGTGCTTTGATGTCGGGAATGGCCAGCATAAACATCGCCGGAATAATGGCAAAGTATTTGGCAATATCATTTGCAATGCTAAACGTCGTTAAAGCGCCGCGGGTCATGAGCAGCTGCTTTCCAATCGACACCACTTCAATAATCTTCGTCGGATTCGAGTCAAGATCCACCATGTTCGCCGCTTCTTTTGCCGCAGTCGTCCCGCTGTTCATGGCAATCCCTACGTCAGCTTGGGCCAGCGCCGGCGCATCATTTGTCCCATCTCCCGTCATGGCGACTAATTTTCCCTTCAATTGTTCCTCTTTGATGACGTTGATTTTATCTTCCGGTTTGCATTCCGCGATAAAATCATCGACCCCGGCCTCTTTGGCGATGGTTGCAGCGGTAAGCAGATTATCACCCGTACACATCACCGTTTTTATTCCCATTTTGCGAAGCTCTTCAAAACGTTCTCTCATCCCCGGTTTGACGGTGTCCTTCAAATAAATCAAACCGAACATTCGATCATCGGCCGCCACGGCCAGCGGAGTACCGCCTTCTTTTGAAATCTGTTCGCTTTTTTGATCAAGATCCTGCGGAATCGTTCCGCCGTTTTCTTCGACCCACTGTTTCACGGCATCGACGGCACCTTTGCGTATTTTTCTTCCATCCGGAAGATCAGCTCCGCTCATTCTTGTTTCCGCTTTGAAGTCGACGAAATCTCCGCCTTCAACAACAGATGAGTCGTATTGGATTGTCCGTTTTTTGGCGAGTTCGATGACAGAGCGCCCTTCCGGTGTTTCATCATGAACCGAACTGAGAGCTGCATATTCGCCGACAGACTGCAGTGTTTCTTCTCCGACCGGCACAAACTCACTAGCCATCCGGTTCCCAAACGTGATCGTTCCCGTTTTATCGAGAATGATCGTGTTAATATCACCGGCGGCCTCGACAGCTTTCCCCGACATCGCCAGCACGTTAAACCGGGTGACACGATCCATCCCCGCAATCCCGATCGCCGACAAAAGCCCTCCAATCGTCGTCGGGATCAGACAGACAAGCAGTGCAATCAGGATCGCGGGATCAAGTTGAAAACCGAGGTAAGCCGTAAACAACGGAAGTGTCACAACAACAATCAGAAAAATGATGGTCAAGCTCATTAACACGGTGTTCAAGGCAATTTCATTCGGGGTTTTCTGCCTTTCCGCTCCTTCGACCAAGGCAATCATCTGATCCAAAAAGGTTTCACCGGGATCGCTTGTGATTTCGATTGTAATCGAATCGCTGATGACGCGGGTCCCACCCGTGACAGAACTAAAATCGCCACCCGCTTCTTTGATAACCGGGGCGGACTCACCTGTAATGGCCGATTCATCAACGGAGGCGAGACCATCGATCACTTCGCCGTCTCCGGGAATCATTTCACCTTGGGATACAATGACAATATCCCCTTTTCGCAGATCGTCTGATGACACTTTTTCGCTTCTGCCATCCATTACTTTATTGGCCCAGATCCTTTTTTTCGTCTGTTTTAAAGAATCCGCCTGCGCTTTTCCCCTTCCTTCAGCCAATGCTTCAGCGAAGTTGGCGAACAAAACCGTAAAAAGCAAGATCACGGAAACTGCCGGGTTGAACCAAGGAGCCGCCGCGCTTCCGAAATACTGCGGAAAAATGGAAAGCAGAACGGCAATCAAAAAACCAACTTCCACCATAAATATAATCGGATTTTTAACCATACGTCTCGGATCTAATTTTAAAAAAGCATCTTTGATCGCAGCTTTTATGATTGTTTTGTCCATCATACGCTTTGGCTTGCGAACCGAATCTGAAACGATCGGCAAATCGTTCATTGATAAAGCCCCCCTATCATCATGTTAAAAACTCTGCAACCGGCCCCAACACCAACACAGGAAAGAAGGTGAGTGCTCCGACAATCAAAATCGAGGCAACAAAAATGCCGCCAAACAGACTTGTATCCGTCCGGAATGTGCCGGTCGTTTCCGGGACGGCTTGTTTTTTCAACAAAGATCCCGTGACAGCCAGCAATGTGACGATTGAGAAATAACGGCCGATGAACATCACAATCCCGGTTGTTATATTCCAGAATGGTGTGGCATCTCCCAGTCCTTCAAAGCCGGAACCGTTATTCGCGGCTGAGGATGTATACTCATATAAAACCTGGCTGATCCCGTGAAAACCGGGATTTGAGATCGCATCTTGCCCGGCCTGTGTATACATTGCAAGCGCTGACGCCCCTAGAATCAACAGGGGATGAATCAGCAGCGTGACAGCAATGAGCTTCATTTCTTTTCCTTCAATTTTTTTGCCTAAAAACTCAGGTGTTCTCCCCACCATTAAACCGGAGAGAAAAACGGAGACCATCGCATACAAAAGCATGTTCATAAATCCGGCACCAATTCCGCCAAAAACCGTGTTCAGCATCATGTTGAGCAATGCCATAAGCCCTGTGAGAGGCGCCAGCGTATCGTGCATCGTATTGACCGCACCCGTTTCAGTTGCGGTGGTGACCATCGCATAAAAGGCTGAATTCAATGTTCCAAAACGGACTTCTTTTCCCTCCATACTGCCTTCATCATGGCTGATCCCCAGCTCGCTGACAGCGGTGTTTCCTCCCGATTCCGTCATAAAGGCTGCACCGGCGGCGATTAAAAACAAAAGACCGGCCGATACAAAAAGGATCCGTCCCTGTTTTTTGTTCCCTACCATTTTCCCGTAGGTAAACGGCAGTGAAATGGTGATGAGAAGCATCAACAAGATTTGAACCGCATTGCTCCATCCATTTGGATTTTCATATGGATGGGAAGAGTTGACCCCGAAATACCCTCCTCCGTTGTTTCCCAGTTCTTTGATGGATAAAAAAGAAGCGACCGGCCCGCGCAAAATCGTCTGCTCCCCTCCGGTTAGCGTATGGGCTGTGGCGGTCGGGCTGAGCGTCTGAGGTACCCCTAAACCGACAAAAACAAGGGCCGCAACAACGGAGATCGGCAGTAAAATCCGGGTGATAGAGCGAATCAGATCGACAAAGAAATTGCCGAGCGGCTTTCCGGCAAGCCCCCGAATCATCGCCATCGCTGCAGAGAGGGCGGTGGCAGGCGCCGCAAACATTAAAAAGGTAATGGCGATCATTTGCGACAACAGAGAAAGACCGCTTTCACCGCTGTAATGCTGTAAATTCGTATTGGTCATAAAACTGACGGCTGTATTAAAGGCAAGCGTCGGCTCCATACCCGCAACGTTTGTCGGATTGAAAGGCAATACCCCTTGCAGGCGGAAAACGAGATAGACCGTGCAAATCACCACCGTGTTGGTCAAAACAAGGGAGACAGCGTATTTCCTCCATGATTGATTTTCCGTTTTCACACCGCCAATTCGATAAAACAGACGTTCAGCCGGCAGAAAAATACGGTCGATTTGAGACGGAGCGTAATCAAACACTTTAGCTATGTAAAGCCCCATCGGTTTAGCCGCCGACAATGCGATCAGCAGAATGAAACAGATCGACAAAAGCGATGTCATTTTCTTTTACCCCCAGTTAAAATTTTTCCGGATTCAACAAAGCATAGGTTAAATAAACAAACATGGCGATCACTATGGCAAAGAGACATATCATTTGGATTCACCCTCTCTATGAATGATCAGTCGTTTTTCCCGCCCACTTCACCAATAAAAGCAGCATCGCCGTTAAAGATGCGGTCACAGCCAGCATCACGATATCACGCACGTTTACTCACCTCCTCTCATTTCTGTTTTGAAGGCATGAAAAAAAGCCGCAAGAGAACAAACCTCTTACGGCTTTTTTTAGGCACAGTTAAGAAACCGTGCTTTCCGCACGTATTTGGGTTCTCTTTAAACGCTTACGAGGTTAGCTGTCGGATTCAGGTGCAAAGAGTCACCTTACCTTGAAAAAGGATTCACCCCAAGTGGCATGCCACAAAAAATTGGTTCCCCCGCTTCCGGTTGGAATTCAGCGGTTACGTAAATTGGAAATTTTATTCAGTTTTTTGATGAGATTTATATTACGCCCGTAAAACAGAAGTGTAAAGTTTCATAAGTGGTCAAATATGACGATATTCACCTTTTATCCCTCTATTATCATACTTTATTTCATACTTTCGTCTCTTTTCTTTAAAAATCTCACTTTTTCTAAAACGCAATTGTGAAAAAGCTGGACAACAAACACCGTTCGACCATCGAACGGTGTCATGACTTAAAAGTCAAAATTGTCAGGATCAGGGCCGACGCGGGTGTTCTCATTCAACCCGTCAATTTGCCTCATCTCCTCTTGTGTCAGCTCAAAATCGAATATATCCGCGTTTTCCGCAATCCGCTGCGGTTTGGTTGATTTCGGAATCGTGATGACGCCGTTTTGCAAATCCCAGCGCAATATAACTTGGGCAGCGGTTTTGCCGTGTTTTTTGGCGATGTCTTGTAAAAGCGGATGGTCGAGCAGCTGCCCCTGCATTAACGGAGACCAAGCTTCAAGCTGAATCCCGTGAACGCTGCAAAATGAATGAAGTTCTTTCTGTGTCAGGCGCGGATGGTACTCGACTTGATTGATCATCGGTTTGATTTTGGCATCCTTCAACAAATCTTCGAGATGGTGGATTTGAAAATTGCTGACTCCGATCGCTTTCACGCGCCCTGCTTCATAAAGGGTTTCCAGCGCCCTCCAGGCCTCTTTATACCGCCCTTCGACAGGCCAATGGATCAGATATAAATCCAGCGCATCAAGCCCCAATTTTTCAAGGCTCGCTTCATAGGCGGAGATGGTAGACTCATAGCCTAAATCATCATTCCATACTTTTGATGTGACAAATATATCATCTCTTGAAATACCGGCCGCCTTGATCCCTTCACGGATTCCCTGTCCGACTCCTGCTTCATTTCCGTAGATTGCCGCCGTATCAATGCTGCGATAGCCGTGGGCAATCGCCGTTTTGACCGCCTGAACCAGCTCAGGCCCTTCTTCCACCTTAAATACACCGAGCCCAAACCAGGGCATGTCCTTGCCGTTATGCAAAGTGATTCGATCTTGTAAATGTTTTGCAGTCATGATTGACCTCCTGATTAGTGTTGTTTTGATCAAGCGCAGTCTCCATCATCGGCAAAGAAGACTTTGTCAGCTTGATCATGTTTTTCATCTTTTCGTTCAAAGCTCCTGCATAAGCCTGTCAAAAGGACAGCGCCGAGCACCATAAACCCGCCGGCCCATGGCGTGTGGATCAGCCCGATCGAGTCTGTGATGATTCCTCCCACGTAAGAGCCGATGGCAATGCCTGCGTTAAACGCGGCGATATTAACGGCTGATGCGACATCCACCGCTCCCGGAACAAACCGCTCAGCCAGCATGACGACATAGACCTGAAGTCCGGGAACATTCATAAAAGCTAAAAACCCCATCAAAATGATCGTGATCAGCCCGGCTGTTTTAAACGGGGCTGTCGCTGTGAGAATGAAAAGCACTGCCGCCTGGGCTATAAACATATAAAATAATGCATCAAGCGGCTTTTGGTTTGCCGCCTTTCCGCCAATGATGTTGCCGAGGGCAATCGCAGCCCCGTATACGAGCAAAATAACCGCAACGGCTTCTGCCTTAAAGCCTGTTACATGCTGAAGCAGCGGAGATAAATACGTGAAGACGACAAATGTTCCTCCGTATCCAAGGGCCGTAATGATAAATAACAGGAGCAAGCGGCCGTTCGCCACAAGTTTAAACTGGCTCCGGAACGTCGTTCGCGCACCTTTCGGCAAATCAGCCGGGACAAGGATGCTGTTGGCGATCAACGCGAGCGCTCCAACGGCAACGATGGCCATAAAGGCCAATCTCCAGCCGAATTGCTGGCCGATGAAGGTGCCGATTGGAACACCTGTGATCGTCGCTACGGTCAGTCCGGTAAACATAATCGAAATCGCGCCGGCCCGTTTGTTTTCCGGCACCAGGCTCGCAGCAATCGTTGAACCGATTGACATAAACACACCGTGCGAAAACGCGGAAAGCACACGGGCGGCGAGCAAAACACCGATCGTTCCGGCACAAGCGGCGATCCCGTTTCCGATCATAAAAACGACCATAATCAAAAGCAGCAGCGTTTTCCGCGGGATCCGCGATGTCAATGATGTTAAAACAGGCGCTCCAAACGTCACGCCCAGCGCATATAAAGAAACCGTCAGCCCGGCCGTCGTCACGGGGATGTGCATGTCCCCGGCGATCAAAGGCAAGAGCCCGACGCTGATAAATTCCGTCGTTCCGATGGCAAATGCGCTGACAGCCAAAGCTAACAGCGCCAATATACTGCGCTTTTTATGCTGAATAGAAGACATTTTTCTCCTCCTTTTGTTATCGTGTATAGCAAACAACAGCCGGCACATGATATTATCATCCATCCGGCACATGATATTATCATCCATATAGAGATCAAAGAAAAGTACGCACTTTTAAGTATGATAGGAACCTAAAAGTGATATAGGCACTTTTTTGTACCCAAAAGGAGGATAAACATGAAGCAGAAAAAGTACAATATATCAGTTGAAGCGACCCTTGAAGTGATCGGGGGAAAATGGAAATGCGTCATCCTGTGCCACTTGACGCACGGAAAAAAACGGACAAGTGAATTGAAACGCCTCATGCCGAACATCACTCAAAAAATGCTGACCCAGCAGCTGCGCGAGCTGGAAGAAGACGGCGTCATCAATCGAATTGTCTACCAGCAGGTTCCCCCAAAAGTCGAATATGAATTGAGCGAATACGGACGGACGCTTGAGGGCATCTTAGACTCCCTGTGCGCCTGGGGCGAAAAACATATTACGAAAGTATACGGTGATAAATTCGCTGTTTTGGAGGACAGTGTGTTGAATGATAAATTGAAACAGGATCATGAATAAAAATGAAAAAGGAATGGGGATTGATGGGGAAATTGTTTCTTTCCGGCGGCGGAGACAAAGAGCAGACGCAAGCGCTGGATCGGCGGTTTGCAGAGGAAGCGGGGCCAAGAAAGCCGCTATTGTATATTCCGATTGCAATGGATGCCTCCATGTTTGATGATGGCTTTCAGTGGATCCAAAGGGTTTTTAAGCCGCTCGGCATAAAAGACATCACCATGTGGACAAATCTGAAAAACAAAACGATTCAAGATTTAGATCATTTTTCCGCCGTTTATATCGGCGGCGGAAATACCTTTCAATTATTAAAGCATATTCGCGATGCCCAGTTCAGCGATGTATTCAAAAACTATTTCGCAAACGGCGGCATCATCTATGGGGGAAGTGCGGGAGCCGTCATTTTAGGGCAAAATATCATGACTTGTTCCCATCTTGATAAAAACACTTTCGGGGTGCGCCGTTTTCAAGGTTTACAGCTTGCAGGAGAGTACTCGATTTGGTGCCACTACAGTCATGAAAATGACCCATTAATCAAACAGTATATCAAGAAATTCCATAACCCTGTCATCGCACTTACTGAGGAAACAGGAGCCCTCGTCAGCAGCAAGGGCATTCTGGCGGTCGGATCGAAGCCCGCCTGTGTTTTCAGGGGGGAACGCAAATTTGTCGTTTACCCGGATGATTTTATCCATCTGTGACGAAAAAAACGCTTAGGCAGCCAGCCCAAGCGTTTTTTCGTTTTAAGCCTCCACGGTAATCAACTTCCATCAAACTCAGGGTTTCTGTCCGTCTCATAGAACCTGGACAGTTCAACGATCATCGCCCCCATCCGTTCGAGCTCAGGCGCAAGCAGCCGCACCACACCTTCTTCGCTCAATGCCTCTGCCGTCACCTTTCCGACGGCTGCTGCAAGGACGTGGTCCTGAAACGCTTGGACGATTTTCTCCCGCACTCCGTTTTCCTTTGCGAATTTGAAAAGCGAACGGACTTGGACGGCCGTTGTAAAGCAAACGGCATCCACTTCATGATCAAGCAGCTCTTGGCACAGTAAAGCAACGGTTTCCTCATCAGGCGCGACATGCTGATATGGAAGAAGCGGGAAGACAGCGGCGCCTTTTTCCTCCAAAAACGCAAGCAGTGATGGCGCGTTTTCGCCGTGGAGCTGAACCATAACCCGCTTACCGGTAAAATCATAAGGTTTAAGCGATTCAATCAACCCCTTCGTCGTTCCGTCATCATCAGAGGCTGTCGGCGTGATGCCGAGCTTTTTCAAGGCGGCGGCCGTTTTGTAGCCCCTTGATGCCGCTTTTGCCTGACGGATGACCTGCAAAAAGCGTTCGCCGATTCCAAGTTTCTCAGCCAGACTGACAAGTGTTTCCGTACCGATTCCGGTCGTGAAAATCACCCAATCGGCTCCTGTTTCAACAAATGTCTGCAAATCAGGCCCGACCTCTTTTTCCGCCAAAAACACGGTACCTTGCAGGGAGCGGACGACGGGAATTCCGCCCTGCTTTTTGATGAGTGTGCTCATTTCCTCAGTTTTACGCGATGCGCCGATGGCGATTCTTCTGCCGTTCAATCCTTTCCCCAATACAAATCCCTCTTTCTTTATCGTTTTCTATTCAGATCGCTGTTTACTAGCATCTTCCAAATGAGATATGATTGAATTATCAAAAAATAAGGAGGTTTTTTTCATGTCCACTCATTCTCAATTTGAAACGCGAATAGAGCATTTGACGAAACATGCCCGTTTTTTTGAGTATACCACTGCCTCGGACCCGATTGGAAGCGGAATAATCAGCCCGGTGCCTGTGAAAGAGTTCGGCCCTGAATTGTATGAGACAGGTGAAACGCGGATCATCCCGCTGGACATCTCCGAACAACTGAAGACGGATTATGCTGCTTCAAGCCCTTCCCTTCTCGCGCATTTCATCAAGATTTGTTCAGGCGACACGATCGAGACAGCGCCTCGTGCGACAAGCGAACTTTATTACGTCATTGAAGGCTCAGGCACTACAGATGTGAACGGTGAAACGATCAGCTGGAAAAAAGGAGACTTTTTTACACTGCCCGCAGAATCAAACAGCTGCCACCGCGCAGCCGCAGATACGGCCATCTATTATATTACAGATTCGCCACTCCTTGATTATTTAGGAGTCAAACCCGCTAAAGCACGCTTCAAACCAACCCTTTACACTGCTGAACAAGCAAAGGCCAAATTAGAGGAAGCAGCCGCATCCCCTGACGCCCATTTACGAAACCGCATCTCCGTTCTGCTCAACAACGAAATCTTTGACCAAACGCTGACGATCACACATGTCCTGTGGGCTATGTTCGGCATCGTCCCGCCCGGCTCCCGTCAAGCGCCGCACAGCCATAAATCGGTCGCTCTTGACTTTGTCGCCTATGCGGCACCGGGCACGTATACATTGGTCGGAAAGCAAATCGATCCTTCCACAAAAGAGATCATCGATCCGATTCGAGTGGACTGGGAAACCGGAAAAGCCTTTATCACACCACCCGGTCTGTGGCACTCCCATCACAATGAATCGAATGAGCCAGCCTACATTATTCCGATTCAGGATGCAGGTCTGCAAACTTATCTTCGCACATTGGATATTCAATTTCAGCATTACGAGTGAAAAAATGCTGCAGCGGGAAGCAGTCCTTCTGAGATACTGACTTCCCGCCGTTTTCCAAACTACTTTTCAGCCTGTTCGTTTTGCTTTACAAGCATATCGGCAATTTCTTCTGCCTGTGCTTGAACGGCGTTTGGATCATACGGCCAGAATCTGTCAGGGTCAAGGAAAAATACCCGGCCATTTTTCACCGCGTCAAGCGACTTCCAAACTGAATTGTCCTGATCAAGCTTTCCGCTGTAGGATTCATCGACGAATATGTAGTCTCCGGCATATTGAGGAAGAACTTCTAAGGAGATAACCTTGTATCCCTCTGATGCATCAATGGCATCTTTTTTGACAGAATCAGGCGGTGTCAGCCCCAGCTGCTGATAGATGGCTTCTCCTCCCCTATACCCGTAAGCGCCATAGACATACAACGATTTTGCATAGGCCCCGATCAAAGAAAACGTCTGATCTTGAACAGATGCAGTTTTTAGTTTCGCGCGGGCTGCTTCCATTTTTTGATTAAACGTTTTCGTCCATTCCTCAGCTTCTTTTTCCTTGCCGAGCAGCTCGCCGAATGTTTTCATTTCCTCGCGGGCATCCTTAAATGTGCCGAACGGATAGACAACAGTCGGAGCGATTTTTGACAGTTTTTCATAGACTTTTGGATCGTTATTCATCGAGACGATCAAATCGGGCTTCAGCTTAAAGATCTTTTCAACTGACACTGAAACGCCGTCTTTCGCCCCGATATCTTTCATTCCGGACACTTGCTCCTTAATATAAGGGTTTTCCAGATACTTCCCCGTTTCACCGACCGGCTTGATTCCGAATGCGAGCATTGTTGCCGCATAGCCGATCGTCACGACCCGCTTCGGATTGGCCGGGATCTTGACATTTCCATTGATGGTTTTCACCACTCTTGTTTTCTCTTCATTCTTCACTGATGCTGCTTGTTTCTGGCCGCTTTGACAGCCGGAAAGAAATAGAGCGAAAGCGAGTAAAACGATAAATATATAAGAATCATGCTTTTTCCTCATGTCCAATCCTCCAATTGATAATAATTATCATTATCAATATACAGGATATTCGTTATCTTGAGAAGTCCTTAATTGATTTATGGCTGGTCAGACCGCTCGTTCCGCCGATAGTATTCGCTGACAAATTCTTTAAAGTTGCGACGTGCTTACGGCGAGACCGATCTTCCCCTCAGAACGGTCGTCTGAAACCCGGCAAAATGCCACTGGAGAAAATGGACATGCTCTGCCGTTTTCGGCAGGATTGCCGCACCAAGCCCTTGCTGATACTAGACCCAAAATCGAAGACACTTCTTCCCCTTCAAAAGCAAGCTTCGGGCTGATGGAGAGTTCCCGGCACATTTGTTGAACACATATCGAAGACCATACCCCGGCTTAAAACGGTGCAATTGACCGGCAAATGGCGGCCCTGTGGCCGCCAGACTTCGTTACGCTGATGCTCGCCTTTAATCTACTGCCGGTACTTTCGTTACGGCTTTGATAGGATTCCACTATCCTGACGGGCAAGAGATCATACTAACAGATCATGAGAGCTGCTCCTTAACAGCAGTCACAAGTAACTTATCCATCTCACAAAGTGCTTATTAAACTTTGCAAACGCGCTGCCGTATCTGTTGAAGCTGTATAAATCATCATCTTCAAGTCGGGATTTTTTGACGGTTGGAGAATCACATGTTCAAACTCCATCTCTCCGATATGAGGATCGTAACTTCTTTTGTAGCGATCCGTAACGACCTGAACGTCATGTAACGGCCATAACTCACAAAACAGCTGACTGGTTTTCATTAATTCCTCAATGAGCTCATGAAACCTCGGATCATCGCGTAAATGTGCATAATCTGCACGAAACTGTGCGATCGCAATTTGTGCTTTGTATTTGTCCGACCCTAGCAAGCCGCTCGTTAAAAGGTGTTTCAACCAATTGGTTCTCTGCTGCATATGATTGGAAAATGGCGGTAATAGGAAAACGAATGCAGCCGCTCTGTTCCATATCAACAAATCCCAATATCTATTGAGAATAAAAGCTGGATGAGGTTCAAGAGCACTTATTGTCCGTTCCAAACCCATATTCATTTGCTCATTAACTGCCCTTTCCTGTTGTGCCGGTTTTGCAAGAAGGTGGAGGTGTTCACGTTCATCCTCCGTCAATCGCAACGCGTTTGCGATGCTATTGAGTACATCCTCTGATGGATTGACACTTCGACCTTGTTCCAATGAGGTATACCATGAAGTTCCAATATGGGCAAGCTGGGCTACTTCTTCCCTTCGAAGTCCCGACACCCGTCGTCGTCCATAAGATACCAACCCAACATCTTCTGGAGAAAGGCGTTCGCGACGAGAACGTAAAAAATCACCTAGTAACTTTTTGGAGGGAATCTCCTTCATCATACTCCTCCTTATCCTGATATTCCTAATCATACGATAAACACAGGAAGGCGGCTAATCGAGCCTTCTATTAAGCTAAACCTGAGACATTCAAAAGCTGAGGAGGATTAAAAATGAACATTTTTGTAACAGGAGCTACAGGTAAAATAGGAAGCCGTTTTGTCCCCCGGATGCTGGAGCGCGGACACCAAGTTAAATTGTTAGTCAGGAACACCGCAAAAGCGGATTGGCTTTATCAGCAAGGGGCCGAGCTTGTAGAAGGCGATCTTTTGCAGCCGGAAAGCTATATCGACGATCTCCAGGGCAATGATGTTGTGATTCATTTGGCTGCACAGTTCCGGGGGGTAGACGAGAATACGACTAGAACAGCAAACCTCGATGGCAGTATAGCCTTAGCTCATGCAACGTTGCAGGCGGATGTGCCAAGATTTGTTTTTACCAGTACCAATAACGTCTATGGTTCGGTTAATCGTTTGAGACCAAACCGCGAAGACGACGAGCTTAGACCCGTTCATCCTTATCCTCAAAGTAAAGTTGAGGCCGAAGAGGCGCTGCTGCAGCTTCATCGCGAACAGGGATTGGGAGTGCGCATCGTTCGGCTGCCCTTTGTTTATGGTGAGCGCGATCCCCACATCACGGAAAGTCTGCCGTACTTCCGTAGTTGGAATCCAGCCAAAAGAATCCATATGGTACACCATGCGGACGTAAGTCAAGCCCTGATGCTCGCCGCCATTATACCGGGTTTTGATGGCCGAATCTATAATGTTGGCGACGATGCGCCCATCTCGATTGCGGAGCTTTTTCAACTTGATAACAGCAAGATACCGTCAGAAGCACTGCAAAAGGATTATGATCCGTGGGAGATGGTCGTCGATACAACGCGAATCAGAGACGAACTAAACTATCGACCGATTTATCCTTCGTTCTACTCGGCAAGAGATGCAGGTGCATTGTAATAAATTTATGGTAACCGTAATGAGAACAAAAGCGACATTCCAAGAATGTCGCTATTTATTTATCCTCATAAACAGCTTGCATGGAAGGACGGTTTGTGAATATGCAATGCCATCGTTCTAATATGTTTATTTGGTTCTGACAACCACAACACCATTTTCTACGGGAGAACCTAACATAAGCTACTCCCATCTTAGCACAATTGATCGGGGACAACTGGAAGCGCTGTATCGATTGGGCTGGCCATGCCGCAAGATCGGGCATGAGCTAGGTCGTCATCCCTCTACCATCGCACGGGAACTGAAACGCGGCGGCAGCCGGCTGGGAAATCCTTTGTTCCTGGGCTGCTTTTGTAATTTTATGCCTGCTCACGGCCATGAAATGGTCAATTTGATAGTGTTCCAATGCTCATCCGCTCCTTCATAACTAAAACGCATGATGATGATAGTTATTATAAATTAGACACATCGCAAATGAAAGCGTACCATGAAACATAGATTCTCATTCTAGAAAAGAGGAGCTGCCATGACTTACATACAGCCGCATACGAAGGATTATCAAAAAGCAAGCATCGCCTTATTCATCAGCGGTTTTGTGACATTTGCCACGCTTTACACGACACAGCCGCTCATGCCTCTGTTTGCGGAGGAATTCGCCATATCGGCGGCAGCTGCAAGCTTAACATTATCCATTTCAACTGGAATATTGGCGTTTGCCCTACTGACTGCAGCCGCATTGGCGGACGGATTCGGCCGGAAAACGATTATGACGCTCTCGCTTTTTTCCACCTCTATCCTCGGCCTTTTGACAGCCTTCAGTCCGAACTTTGCATCTCTCATTGTGATGAGAGGCCTGCTTGGCTTTTTTCTGGCGGGTGTTCCGGCCATTGCGATGACATATGTCGGGGAAGAATTCGATCCGAAGGGCCTTGGCAAAATGATGGGGCTCTATATTAGCGGCACCAGCCTGGGAGGCATGAGCGGAAGGCTCTTGACCGGTCTATTAACAGACCTTTTCGGCTGGAGGGAAGCGCTCGGCATCATCGGCGCCATTTCCGTCATCCTAAGCTATCTGTTTTGGGTACTGCTGCCGAAGCCCCGGCACTCTGTGAAAAGAAGGGCCGATGTGAAAACAATTTGCGGCGCCTATAAGGCTGTCCTTGTCAACAGACGGCTGATGCTGTTAATTTCGCTTGGTTTCATCCTCATGGGAAGCTTTGTCACGATGTTTAACTATATCGGCTTTCAGTTGACCGCCCCGCCTTACCGCCTGTCACAAACCATCATCGGACTGATCTTCATCGTCTATTTGGCGGGAACGCTCAGCTCGGTTTATATGGGGAAGAAAGCCGACAGCTTCGGCAGTCCGTTCATGATCAAAATCGCCGTCGCTATCATGGCTGCGGGGGCATTGCTTACACTTTTCCCCCAGCTTCTTTTGAAAATAGCCGGCATTGCCGTCTTTACGTTCGGATTTTTCGGCGCCCATTCGATCGCCAGCTCCTGGGTTGGGCAGACGGCAAATGAAAAACGCGTTCAAGCCTCATCTCTTTATTTGCTCAGCTATTATCTCGGTTCAAGCTTAGCCGGTTCTTTCGGCGGTTTTTTCTGGAACCATTTTCACTGGACGGGAATCATCGCTTTCATTACAGGGCTCATTTTGCTCGCTTACCCGGTTATTTTCTTGGCCGAAAAGAAAAAATCAGAATATGGTGCATGCCGGGAAAAAGGCAATCACTTTAGCTAAACTTTTTTCAGGCTGTGCCGATATAAAGCTCAGGAGCCGGCATGGCAATTCCTTCTGAAGATCAGCCGTTTTTAAAAGATTGCACATAGTCCGTCATGTTGGCTTTTCCTTATACCGTTTTCTAAACGGATTCCTGACTTTTGTTTTTTTGAACATTTGCCACGGGTGGATATTGATCCAAGCGGCGCACCGCCAAATATCCTCTCCGCGGCAGCTTTATTTTGTATCACTTTGCCCCTTGGTCAATAATAAATAAAGAGACATTCTGATGACAGAATGTCTCTTTTTACCGTTCGCTCACCTTGTCTTAACAGCCTCAACTTCCGGCGTCATGTCTGAAACGCCGCCCCCGTCCCAGACATCTTTTGTATATTGTCCTTTCGCCTGGAGGGCGTTCAGCCAGTTTTCGGCTTCTTCTCGGCTGGCATGATTGACATTTTGATATGCCGCACACAGGGCATGCTCAACATCTGGAGCCATTCTGCTGCCGTCTCCGCAGACGTACAGGCGGGCGCCGTTATCGAGAAGGTGTATCAGCCTTTCCAAGTCCTCTTTGATCAGATCTTGCACATATGTTTTCGGCCGATTTTCAAGACGGGAAAATGCAGTATGCAAATGAACGAGCCCGTCTTGCACCGCTTTCTCCAGCTCCTCCTGATACAGGTAATCCTGCTCAGGGTGGCGGCAGCCGAAATACAGGTGCGCTTCACCGAGGTTCGCGCCGGCGTTTTGTTGGCTGCGGCGCGCCTGAAGAAAGCCGCGGTAAGGCGCAATTCCCGTTCCCGGCCCGATCATGATGATCGGCGTTTCCGGATCCTCAGGCAGACAGAAGCCCGACTGCGGCCGGTGAATAAAGCATGCGATCGTCTCTCCTGGGGAGAGGCCCGCCAGGTAGTTTGAGGCGACTCCGCGGTATTGCCCGCGTCCGCTTAGAGCAGGACCGTTTACAACAGCAACCGTTATGCTTGCTTGCCGCTGTTTATGCCGGGGCGAGCTTGAAATCGAATAATATCTCGGTTTGAGTGAAGGCAACAGCGCCAAAAAGCGGGCAAACGGCAGTTCACAAGCCGGATATTGTTCAAGCAGATCGAGCATCGTCAGACGTTTCCTTAAGACTTTTTCTTTATACAATTCGTCCTCCAGCAGCTCGTTGAGCTCCTGCTTATGCGGCGGACACGCTGTATAAGCGGCCAATTCGCGAAGCTGGGCTCTTGTAGCCGGCTCCTGGAGCTCAACACTGTTTGTCAAAAGGTCTGTTATCAGAACCGGGCGGTCTTGCGGCAAATGGGAGGCGCGGCCTCCGCTGATCTGCACGTGCTCATCCCCGTTTAAGCCAAACCGTTCAATGACCCTCCTGATCAGCTCCCCGCCGTTTTGCGGCAGCACGCCGAGATGATCTCCTTCGACATATTCGACCCCGTCAGGCAGGACAAGCTCAAGATGTCTTGTGCTTCTCCCGCTGCCTTCATACTGCAGCTCGCGGTTGACTGCGATTTGTGCAGAAAATGCAGCATAAGCTTTGGCAAGCGGTGCGGCGGCAGACGCCTTGACAAATTCGACAGATAGTTCTTGGCCGGCCGTTTCCGGCTGAGCGGGTTCTTTTAAAGAAAATGCTTTTCGTAAAGCCGGCCAAAGATCGCTTTGCCACTCTTCGAACTGCCCTTCAAAATCATCATTGGCATCCCCTTCACCCAGCTTTAACAGCCGCTTTGCCCCTTTTCTTTCCAATCCGCTGTCAATCAGACGGGGAATCCGCTGATAGGTGCTTGCCCAGCTCCGGTTTCCGCAGCCGAATACGGCATACTTGACACCGGACAAATCGTCTTGATGATCGCGTTCAAGCCAATCGACAAATTCCTTCGCATTATCCGGGGGATTTCCGTTATAGGAAGCTGTGACAACAATGACCGCTCCCTCTTTTGGAAGGCTGCCTTTATATTGGTCAAGCTCTGCCGTCCGGCACATAAAGCCTTGCCGGCGCGCCCGATCAGCGAGCTCGTTTGCCGCCTCTTCGGCCGTTCCAAGATTTGAACCGTAGAGCAGATAGAGAGGAATGCCATGCGCGTTTTCCTGCGGGGCTTTGGCGAAGCGTGCTTCCCCCGGTTCGCTCTCTTTTGCTTTGCCGGCTGGGACCGTCATCATGAGCTGCTGCTTTCGCGGTTTCACCCGCATCGTGAACCCTTCGGGCTTTAAGGTCAGCGTTTCTTTTATTTTTAATTGATAATTCGTATGGTCTTCCAGTTCAAAATGCTGAAGAATCATTCCGAGCACCAATGTGGCTTCATGCAGCGCGAACTGCATGCCGATGCATGCCCGCTGTCCATTGCCGAACGGTTTGTAGGCGTGCTGGGGAATGCTTTTCATCTGTTCAAAACGCTCCGGCCGAAAGTTTTCGGCATCTTCTCCCCAGACGCTCTGATCCCTGTGCAGTTTTGGTAATAAAACCGATACAACCTGGCCTTTTGGAATCAAGTATTTTCCGCCGATGACCGTTTCCTCCTTTGCGTATAAAGAAAAGGAAGGAGCTGTCGGCCAAAGCCTGATGGATTCGTTTAAAATCATGCGGATATACTTGAGCTTCTGTACTTGTTGATACGAAGGGACAGGATCTGTCAGCACGCGATCCGCTTCTTCATATGCTTTTTTTAGCTTATCAGGAGATTTCAGAAGGAGATAAAGTGCAAATGACAATAAGCCGCTGGTCGTCTCGTGCCCCGCGATCAAAAATGTAATGATTTGATAACGGATATTTTCATCATCCAGCTTTTCACCCGTCTCGGGATCCTTCGCATGAAGCATGAGGGACAAGAGGTCATCGCCGCTTTCTCCGCCGGCTTCTTTCCGTTCGGCGATGATCCGGTCGACAAGTGCAAACATCGATTCTATGTCGCGGTTAAATTTGCGCCTTGTGTTGACCATCAGTTTATCCTGCCATTCAAAACGCTTCGTCTGCCTCATCGCTTCATGCAACCCGCGGACCATGCTTTCGATGAACGGATGCTGTCCGTCGCGGTAAAAGCTGTTGAAGCGGAAGTTGAAGCCGCACAATCCGATTGTATCAAGCGTGAGACGCGTCATATCATCCGGAACATCAATGCTTTCATTTCGATTGAGCCGGGACCATTTTTGAATGAGCTGAACGGCAATGTCCTGCATCATCGGATGGTATCCCTTCATCGCTTTCTGGCTGAAGCTCGGGAGAAGAATATTGTGGGCTTTCCGCCAGTTGGGCTCGTTCGTCCAGCTTGTAAACAGCCCGTCTCCGCTGAATTCGCGAACCTTTAAAAGCCCTTTTCCCATGTTTTTATCGAACCGTGATTCATCACATACCTCTCTTGTCAGTTCATGGTTGGAAACGAAAACGCCGACGGCATCCCCGAATCGAAATTGAAAGATCGGCCCCAATTCGTCTGCGATTTTCCAAAGAGACTGGGACACTTTGTTTTTGTCAAGCAATGGGAGGTTGCCGAGCGGCCCGTATGTTTTCGGAATTGGAATTGAGCTTAATGCGTTCATGAACATCATCCTTTCTATTTTGAAAAAAGCAGGTTACCCATGATGTTTGATGGCATTCCAAGAACATGCCTGAATCTCTTCGATCAGTTCGGAAGGATCTTCAATTTCCCCAGCTTTGACGAGTTTTTGAATGTGGACAAATGCGCCGAACACCATCGCAGATAAAATATGGGAAGGCAGCGGACAAATGATGCGCGCTTCCTTTCCTTTTTCAAAAAATGCGTAGACAAAATCCAGCAGGTCATTCAGTACGTCCCGGCTTTCTTCAGTGAGATAATGGGAGGTTTTATCAATCTCCAGAAAATAGAGAGCATGGACATTTTCCTGGGAGAATCTGAACAGGCAGCGGAAAATATGCTGAAACTGCTCGCGTATGCCCGCAGAATGTCCGGGATGGCCCTCTTCCAGCTTTTTTTTGAAGCGTTTCACACTATCTTGAAAGAGAACATTTACAAGGCCTTCCTTGCTGTCAAAGTATCGGTAGATTGTTCCCGCTCCGACGTTTGCCCTCTCAGCGATCATCGGGATGGTTGCGGCATCAAAGCCCCGGTCTGCAAAAAGGACGAGCGCAGCCTCAATGATCCTCTGATATTTGCTTTTTTGTTCCACATGAATTTCCCCCAAGCAAAACGGAATGAACATTCATTCCGCAGATTCCTTTATATTCCCTTTTGACAGATCATCACAAAATTCCTTTTTCAATATAAAAATTTTTAATCAAAAAGCAAAATGAGGATGAACGGCCTATTTTTTGTTGTATGATAAATTACACAACAAAAAAAGATCAGGATATTCCTTCCTGTCTTTTGATAGTATTCTTATATATTAATTTTTATGTCTAATTTCGTTTGTGATATAACGGCTGCACAAAAAAAGAGCTGATGATGAACAGCTGGGTTTGTCTTTTGACGCGAGCCGACTTAAATTCTATGAAAAACGCAAAAACCCTCTCATGTTGAGAGGGTGGCTGCCTTTATTTTACCGCTGTTATGCAGCAATCTTTGTCACGCATATGTACGGTGATGTCCCTGAAATGGCTCTCTTCGAGCAGGCGCTTGATTTGCTGTTCGGTATATAGAGTATCTCCTTTTGCCTGTCTTGAATGTTTCGTTTGCCCGTTAAGGTGAACGGTGAAAAACACGGTGCCGTCGACCTGCAGCACTCGGTAAAACTCCTTTAATGCCTGCTGAATATCCGTCCCGCCATCCATCGCATGGATCGAGAATACTTTATGAAAAGAGCGGTCGGCAAAAGGAATGTGTTCGGCATGGCCGACTTTCACTTCCGCTCTCCCTTCTTTTCTTAAATGGCGGGTGCGGCGCAGACTTTGTTTTACCATCCTTTTGGCGGGATCAACCCCGCAGGCTGTTCCGCTTTCAAGCTTTTCCGCTACCCGGCATAGCACCGCTCCGCTTCCCGTTCCGATTTGCAGAATGCGTTCATGCGGGCGGACATCCAATAACTGAATGACCCATTCGTTTATATCATGATTCATATAAGAAGCGGTCCATTTCGAAAACATCCCCCACGGACTCCGCAATCGTTTTCCAAGCCATTGTTCAAACACGTTAAAACACCTGCTTTAATCTTTTTAGCCCGAATTTTGTTTTTAGCATCGGACAAATGAGAAAACAAAACGGGCCTTACTACATCATATCGGTCAGCAAGACAGAATATTAAAAGCATTGGCCAACATATCTTGACCCGCACTTCTCAAGACTAGACGGATTCATATCGGCAAATGTTTCGCGCACGCTGAAAAAGCCTGCAATGAAATGGACTATCCGCCCTTTCAATCATTGATATAAATGCATAGGATGTAAGGAACTTTCACTAAAAGGTGGTGCTATTTATGGGCTTTGGTTATGGCGGTTTCGGCCGCTGCGGCGGCTATGGCGGCGGCTATGGCTACGGCGGTGTCGGTTATGGCGGCGGCTTTGCGCTTATCGTCGTTCTCTTCATTCTTTTGATTATTGTTGGCGCTTGCTACGTCTGCTAAATGAAACGGAGGGGGTGTTGTTCACCTCCTTCATTTTGTTTTCCGCGCTTCCCAGACAAGCTGAAAAGTAAAAAGAGCAGAAAATAATTTTCTGCTCCTTCCTAATAATAGTACCAATAATAAGGCGTCCAATAACCGGATTGGCGCGCCCATTCCATTCTTTGGCGGCGATACGGATTTCCGTAGCCATGCTTAAAAGAATGGGGCATTGATGTATATCCATGGCCGATAAATGGCATTCTGCCGTCTTTCTGCATATTCATCACCTGCATTCATCTATTGCATTTCTAATCTATATTATGCAGACAAATGAAATGCGGAACCGATGCCGCCCCGGCTAAACCTGATCCTTCTCCTGTGTATAATGTGCCAGCAATTCCCTTCTGAATGTCATTTTTATCTCCTCCTTTATTGATTGTATGACTTCCGTGATCAGCGCTGGCTGTTCAAATAAAGGTACTTCAGCTGCTGATCTTTCATTTCACTGTACATTTGTTCGATCTCGTATTCTCGCTCGTACTCTTCCGGACTTTTAAATCGCTTTTGAATGGTTAATGTTAAAAAGAATAGATTAATCGTCATGTCGCTCACCTCCTTTCAAGTTTGCTGTTCAAAATAAAATAAGCCCGCAGATCATCTGACAAACCTGCGGGCGCAAACCAAAACCGCCAGATAAAAACAACAAAGTCTTTATCTTGCGAGGAGCAGCGTATTGTTTTTCCTTCCTAACGTTTCACTGTGCGGCATAAGCAGCGGTTAAGGAAGGGCACAATGTCTCCCACAGGTTGAATGAAGCATGGTATTCACAAAGTCTAGTGTATGTAGTCAATGTCTGTTTCATGTTCATCAACCTCCTCTGCTTTTTGTTTACTTTGTAAGTATATCCATCAAATTCCTGTTTGTAAACCTTTTTTTCAAAAAATGGACGCATTTTAGGGCGCTCAAAAAAGGCAGAGAACTCAATATGAGTTGCTCTGCCTATGATTCTTCCATTTCATCCAATTGTCTTTTGTATTTGAGCGAGCGTTTCACACAAAAGAAAGCGCCGGCCAAAAAGCCGCATGTCGCAAGCATCATCACCGTTTTTTGCCCTGCACCCAACCCTTGGCCGGGAATGATGGAGCCGATATATAAAAACGCGCTTACACTGAGAAGTGTAAAAGCAAATTGTTTGTAATCTTCCATTAACGATTTAACCTTTTTCTGATGCATGTATGATCACCTGCCTGGTTCATAGTCGATATGAATCAGAATAACATAGATTAACAGATGATCAGACATGTAATTTTAGCCAATTTATGAAAGCGGAGCGAGCGCCTGGCTCAAGTCTTCCAACAGATCATCCATGTCCTCAATTCCGACAGAAATGCGGATCAGTCCGTCTGTGATGCCAAGCTCGAGCCTCCGTTCGCGCGGGATCGATGCATGGGTCATCCGCGCCGGAACAGAGATCAGGGATTCCACCGCACCCAGACTTTCGGCGATGGTAAACAGCTTCAGTCGTCCTAAAACGATATCGACATTTTCCTCCTCGCCGATATCAAAGGAGATCATCCCGCCGAATCCCTTGCTTTGCCGTTTAGCCAGCTCATGCCCGGGGTGGGACGGCACCCCTGGGTAATACACCTTTTTGACGGCATGATGCTCTTCTAAAAATCGGGCGATTTTCCGGGCATTTTGTTCATGGGCTTCCATTCTCAAACCGAGCGTCTTCATGCCCCTCATCAAAAGCCATGAGTCTTGCGGGCCAAGAATGCCGCCGGTGGAATTTTGGATGAAGTGAAGCTCTTCTCCGAGTTCTTGAGAAGCAGTCACCACAAGCCCCCCGACAACATCGCTGTGCCCT
Source organism: Bacillus sp. HSf4 (assembly GCF_029537375.1). Lineage (NCBI taxonomy): Bacteria > Bacillati > Bacillota > Bacilli > Caryophanales > Bacillaceae > Bacillus > Bacillus sp. HSf4. The sequence goes on from NZ_CP120679.1 coordinate 2,890,214, forward strand.
CCTAAATATTTTGTCGCGCTGTGAAGCACGATATCGGCGCCAAATGAAAGCGGGTTTTGGAAATACGGTGTATAGAATGTGTTATCCACGATCAGCAAGAGATCATGTTTTTTCGCTGTTTCAGCGACCTTTTGCAGGTCGGTGATTTTTAAAAGCGGGTTTGTCGGGGTTTCGACGTAAATCGCTTTCGTATTCGGTTTGATCGCTTTCTCAATGTCGCCAGTGTTGCTCGTGTCGCTGAAGGTCGATTCGATGCCGATGCGGTTCATCACCTTTGTCATGACACGGTAGGTGCCGCCGTAGACATCATCTGTCAAAACGACATGATCGCCGCTTTTAAACAGCATCATGACCGCTGTTATGGCCGCCATTCCAGATCCGAACGCATAGCCTGCTGCCCCTCCTTCAAGATCTGTGATTAAAGCTTCCAGCGCGCTTCGCGTCGGATTTGCCGTTCTTGAATATTCATACCCCGTATGCTGTCCGGCCCGCGGCTGTTTGTACGTGCTGACTTGATATATCGGAACCGAGACGGCGCCTGTTTTTTCATCTCCCGTTATACCGCCGTGGATCATTTTCGTTTTTTGCTTCATCTTACATTCCTCCTTCATAGATGTTTTTGCTTAAATAACGGTCGCTGCCGTCAGGAAAAATCGTCACAATGTTTGTGCCCGGCTCCGCTTTTTCTGCTTCTTTCAATGCCGCAAATAAAGCAGCGCCAGACGAGCTTCCGATCAGGAGGCCTTCTTTTTCAGCGGCTTCCTTGACGAGCCGGAACGCATCTTCATCGAGGACGGTGTAGATCTCATCAAAGTGCTTTTCGTCCATGTAATCGGGAATGAACTCCATTCCGATTCCCTCTGTTTTGTGTCCGTGCGGTTCTCCTCCGTTTAATATCGAGCCTTCCGGTTCAACAATGACCGTTTTAACGGCCGGATTTTGTTCTTTCAAAAAGCGGGCAGTCCCGGCAAAAGTCCCGCCTGATCCGGCTCCGGCGACAAACACGTCAACCTTCCCGTCAAGATCCTGCCATATTTCCGGCGCAAGTGTTTTGTAGTAAACCAATGGATTTACTCGGTTTTTAAACTGTAAAACGCAATAAGAATTTGGAATTTCCCTCTCCAATTCAAGAGCCCTGTCAATCGCGCCTTTCATCCCTTTCTTTCTCGGCGTGTGAACAATCTTTGCTCCGAGCGCTTTCATGATCGACCGTTTTTCCATGCTGAAATGCTCGGGCACGCAAAAAATGGCGGTGATTCCGTGTTTTCTGGCGGCCATGGCCAATCCGATCCCCGTATTGCCGGCCGTCGCTTCAATGATCGTGCCGCCCGGTTTCAGCTTTCCTTGCTGGAGTGCGTCATCAATCAGCACTTCTCCAAGGCGGTCCTTAATGCTCCCGCCGGGATTCATCATTTCCAGTTTTGCATAGATGTTGACCCCCTTAGGTATGGGAAAATTCAACAGCTGCAATAAAGGGGTTTTGCCGATTAATTGTGTGATATCTGTGATCACATTCATATTCTTTCCTCCTTCAGGAAGGTGCAAAACAGAGGGGAAAGCCCCCCCTGTTTTAATTGATTCTTTTGATCATGCGGAGTACGAGGTCTGTCGAATGCTTTGCAGCCTGATCCAAGAATTTGTCAAATGATACTTCAGATTCCTTTCCGGCAATATCTGAGAGCGCTCTGATCACAACAAACGGGGTGTTAAATTGATGACAGACTTGTGCGACAGCCGCCGCTTCCATTTCCACCGCATAAAGATCTTCAAATTTGCCGCGGATGAAAGCCACCCGTTCGGGGTCGCTCATAAAGGAGTCGCCTGTTGCGATCGTTCCTTTGACCACCTGGATGTGCCCCAGTTGTGCCGCTTCTTCTTCGGCTGTTTTGACCAATGCGCCGTCAGCCTGAAATGCGGCCGGAAGATTTGGAACCTGTCCATATTCATAATCAAAAGCCGTGACATCGACGTCATGATGGCGGACTTCCGTAGATATGACGATGTCCCCGACATTGAGGGAGTGATGGAAGCCCCCGGCTGAACCGGTGTTGATCACAACATCCGGTTTAAAACGGTCCAGCAGGATCGTCGTACTCATGGCCGCATTCACCTTGCCGATGCCTGATTTTAAAAGGACGACGTCTTTTCCTTCATAGCTCCCGCTTGTGAATTCACAGTTTGCAATCACTTCCCGGTTTGTCTCTTCCAATTTGCTCCGCAAAATCGTGACTTCTTCTTCCATTGCTCCGATAACTGCTATTTTCATATCATAACATCCCTTCAAATTTACAATTTTGCCGCTTCCATTACCCAGACAAAATCATTATGCTTTTGAAAGGCGATCCTGAATTGTTCTGAGGTAAAGATCGTTTCCATCTCGGAAAGCGTCGGATAATGTTCTGTTTCAAGGTCTTCCGCCAATTGGTGAAATTCTTTTTCCTTCGCCTGTTTGACGGCGGAAACAAAGGCTTCGCTATCCTTGAAGACGGTATCAGCAAACACTATTTTACCATGCTTTTTAAGCATTTTTCCATATCGCCCTACCGCTTCCTGTTTTTCTTCGTTTGTCAGATGATGAAAAGCATAAGAACTCACGATGGTATCAGGTGTAAACGGAACTGACGGAAAGTCGAGAAAATCTCCGTCCAAAATGGCTGTGTCTTTCGGCAGCTTGCCTCTGGCAATGGCTCTCATCGCTTTTGACGGTTCAACAGCGCAGACTTTTTTTCCGGCATCGAGCAACTTTGCAGTCAGATTGCCTGTGCCTGGCCCGAACTCGAGCACTCGCTCGCCGGAACGCCTGACGACATCGTCCAAAATACCGTCATAGTTTCGAAAAACTTCTTGATACTGTATGTCATGCCCCACGACTGTGTCATCATAGGAATCTGCCCAATGATCAAATAAAGAAATAAATTCTCTTCCCATTGTATCGCCACTCTCCACTTATTTTTATAATTCCTATAAGTATAGTATGATTTAACGATTGATTAGTTCTTATCCTAACATCATTTATTCATTTTGCATACAAAAATGGTTTGGCTTTGTTTCTTCTTGCCACAAGACCCGCTTCTTTGATTTAATAAGAATGACTTGAAGCAAACGGAGGATTGGTTTATGAAATTCGAACTGGATCTGATCAAGGAAAAAGTTGAATTTTTTGAAGCCCCGACACTGGAGGAGCTGGAAAAGAAAGTGAATCAGCAGATCGAAAACAATCAGGCGATTTTGTTAAAGGTCCATTCGGTTTCCCACCAGACGGCGGTCATCGACGGACGGATCCTATACAGTGCTGTGGTTCATTTTAAAGCGGAATAAAAAAAAGCGGCCGGGTTCATTTTAACCCGCCGCTTTTTCCTTTATTTCAGCTTTTCGACCTTTGTCGGTTTCCAGCCTTTTCCGTCAACCCATGTGATGGCCACTTGATATTTCACTCCGCTGTCATTGGTTTGAATCGTTCCTTTCGCGTCTTGAGGACTACCGTTGTTTCCAAGCCAAATCACGGTCATGTTGTCTTTGGAAACGCCTGTTGCATAAGAGATGGCTTCAAGCATCTCGGCCCAGTCTTGTGAAGAAGAATCGTATGTGGCCGTATGCTCTCCGCTTTGTTTTGTGCCGACAGGCTTCCAGTTCGGGTTGATGATCGTCTTTTCGACGTTGGCGCTGGAGCCTCCTTCTTTTACTTCGGCCCCTTCAAACGGATCGTCGGATTTTTCTTTGTCTTCGTCTGAAGCGGTCTCTTTTTCCTGATCTTTATCAGCATCGGAATCTGATGCGCTGTCTTCTTTGTCAGCTGAGTCGTCTTTCGTTTTACTGTCATCTTTGTCTTTCACATCTTCATCAGAGGTTTGTTTTTTATTGTCTGATGCAGGCGCTTCTTTCGTCTGTTCAGAGTCGTTTTTTGAGACGTCCTGTGTCGCCTGCTCTTTCGGGCTGTTCATCATCAGGCTGCTGGCGACGACAACAATCAACACCAATACGATGCCTATTAAAATGTTAAGCACAAGATTTGCTTTCCTGCGCTTATCACGATTTTCAAATCGAGATTCCCTTGATTCGCTCAATTCTTTGCACTCCTTTACTCCCTCTTGCCTCGCTTCTTATTTTATCATCACCGGAGGCTTTCTTCTATGTCTGGTTCTTTTCAATTTCATATACTTTTTTAACAATATCATAAAATACTGCATTTGTCGCAGCCTTACCTTCCGGCGTATCCATATGCACGACAGCGAGCGCGTATTTTGGCTTGTCCGCCGGAAAATAACCGGCAAACCACTTATGGTAAAGCGTTTGTTCATCTTTTGACTTCCGCCCGGTTTGCGCAGTGCCCGATTTCCCCGCCACTTCAAAGGGAAGGTCGCGGAAGCGCCGGCCTGTCCCCTCGTCTGATGTGACAACTTTTCTGAGCAGCTTTTGCAGCTTCTGCGCAGTATACGGATCAATTGTTTCTCCCGGCAGATCCTGGTCTTTAAAAGCCGTCATCAATGTGCCGTTTTTGTATTCGATCTCATCAGCGATTTTGACTTGCTTTTTCTCGCCGCCTCTCGCGATCGTAGACATCATATTGGCGATCTCCAGAGGCGTCAGCTTCACATTCTTTTGGCCGATGGCGGTCTGCGCCACCGCTTTTTTGACTTGTTTATCCCGGTCATCCCCCCAGATCGACCCGGCTGTTTCACGGTAAAACTGCCTGAAATGGTCTTGATGGTAAAGCTTCCCTTCCCAGCCGACGCGTTCGGTCAGGCCGAGCTTTTGCGCTGTCTTTTCAATGATGGAGCTGTTTTTTTCCACAAGCTGCCCGGCGAGGGTTGTAAACGTGTAGTTGCAGCTCTGTGCAAAGCTGTCTTCGATATTCAGTTTCCCTTTGTCTTCCCCTGGTTCACCGTAAAGGTTCAAATTGCAGTTGAATGTTTTCGACGGATGATCCAAACCGTTTTCAACGGCTGCTGCTGCGATCACCGTCTTAAAAACGGAACCCGGGTACATCGGTGTGAGCATGTAGTTTTGCCGCGTTTTTTGCGAAGCCATGTTTAAGTCGGGCTTGCTGGCGATCGCCAGTACACTGCTGTTTTCGATATCGATTAGAACAGCGCCGCCTTTTTCTAATTTTTGCTCACTTAACACGTCTTCCACCGATTCCTGAATCTTTTTATCAATCGTCGTTTTGACTTGCAACGGATAAAACGGATTTGCGTCAGCTGTATATTTGACGTCCATACCGAACAAAGGGTTTCCCATACCGTCAACATGATATAAAAGCTTCGTTTCTTGTTCGGGAAGCAGGAATTCATCAAATGTCCGTTCCATGCCGAATGTGCCGATTTTTGTGCTGATGGACAAGTCGTCTTTATGCGGGTATTTGCTGCGGAGAAGGTCCGGATCTTGGTTTGTCATGCCAAGCGTATGGGCTGCGAGTCTGTTTTTTTCTGTTTCTTCTATGTATACGCCGTAAAGTCCCGGATATTTCAACTTGTTGATTTTTTCGAGCGCCGTCTTTGAAATGGGCTTCCCCTCATGTTTCGTGAGAATGACCGGTTTTTTCACGCTTTCCAGCTTTTGCTTGATCTCTTTTTTCGATATGTTTAAAATTCCGGCCGCTTCCTCAATCGGCCATTGCTGTTTATTTAAAAAAGGAAAGAAGATGATGGCCGGCTTTTGACTGACGGACAAGTGTTCGCCGTTTCGGTCTAAAAAAGATCCTCTTCCATCTGAAATCTGAACCGCTTCGGTACGCTGTTTGACACTTTCCTCAATAAGGTTCACATTCCGTTTTGAAAAGGATTCCGTAAAAAACAGTTGGATTTCCGCCAATCTGAACAGCAGAAATAAAAGGGCGGCTGAAATCAGTATAGAGACCCATTTCATACGCTTTCGCAATTTCATCATAAAAACACCTCATCCACATTGTGGACGAGGCTATGATCTGCTAAACAAATTTTAAGAAATTTTCACAATTTTTACAAGCATTTCTCCGCCCGGGGTCTGTACAGTGACCTCGTCTCCGACCTGTTTGCCGATCAGGCTTTTGGCAATCGGGGAATCGTTGGAGATTTTTCCTTCAAACGGATCGGCCTCCGCGCTGCCCACAATCGTATAAGCTTCTTCTTCACCATCGGGAAGCTCCTTAAATGTGACGGTTTTTCCGAGGGTGACAATGTTTGAATTTGCACCATCGTCTTCAATAATCTTCGCATTCCGAATCATATTGTCAAGGGTCGTAATACGCCCTTCTACAAAGGCTTGTTCTTCTTTTGCAGAATCGTACTCGGAGTTTTCAGAGAGGTCTCCAAAGCTTCTCGCGACCTTGATGCGCTCGACAACCTCTTTGCGTTTAACCGTTTTCAAATACTCGAGTTCTTCTTCAAGTTTTTTCTTCCCTGATTCAGTCATAGGAAATACTTTCTCTTGTGCCATTGTTCCTTCACTCCTTCTAGTTGGTCCCTCATCACTTGTATGTGAGAGTATAGACTTGAATATACAAGAATGAGGACAACCCATGTCCCCTTCTTCTCTCCCATATTTGTAAAGTATAATGAAAACCGGATGGAAGGCTCCGGTCAATCGTGCTTATACAGTTAAAGAAGGGCTCAAAGCGAGATCCCTTCAATTTCTATACATAATATGGTCAGAGTAGTCTTTGTCTATGCTATGTTATTATAAAATCGCGTTTTGTTCAAGAATTGTTTGTATTTTGGTCACCATCAGGTCGATTGCGACGCGGTTCTGGCCGCCCTCAGGAATAATGATATCAGCATAACGTTTTGTCGGTTCGACAAATTGATTATGCATCGGTCTGACGACGGAAATGTACTGCTCAATGACAGAATCAATCGAGCGTCCGCGCTCTTTAATATCCCGAAGCATTCTTCTGATAATCCGCAGGTCGGCGTCCGTATCGACATACAGCTTGATGTCCATTAAATCGCGGAGCCTTTCATCCTCAAGAACAAGGATTCCTTCCAAAATAATAACATCTTTCGGATCGACATGCACGACTTCTTCTGAGCGCGTATGCAGCTTATAGTCGTAAATCGGCTTTTTAATCGGCCTGTATGCCAGCAATTCGTTCAAATGCTCGATTAAAAAGTCATTATCAAATGCAAGCGGATGGTCGTAGTTTGTATTCAGCCGTTCTTCAAATGGCAGATGGCTTTGATCTTTGTAATACAAATCCTGCTCAAGCATTAAAATGGAGTGGCCCTTGAACTGTTCATAGATGGATCTGGTGACGCTCGTCTTGCCCGATCCTGAGCCTCCAGCTATTCCAATGACTACCGGTTTCTTCCCCATGCCATTACTGCCCCTTTCTCATCATGTTGCTCGGATAAATCTTCTTGTTGACTTTAAATTTGACGATTTGCAGGGGATGGCGGGCTGCATCAAGCACATTGCCTTTTTCGTCCCAAATCGTTTCAATCTTGGTTGTGAAATTGTCTATTTCCGGGCCGAAAAATTCGACTTCATCTCCGGTTTTAAAGAAGTTGCGCTGCTGGAGCGTGACCATTTTTGTTTCCTCATCATAATCAAGGACAAGGCCGACAAAGTCGTATGTTGTTTTCTTGCCGTGGACGCCGAACATCTGCTCCTCATAGCCCGGCGTTCCTTCAAAGAAGGCGGGAGCGGTGTCTCTGTTTGCACATTTGTCGAGTTCCTTCAGCCACTCTTCTTGAATGACGAAGTTTTCGGGATCTGCGCAATAAGCATCGATCACCTTTCGATAGACGCTGACGACGGTTGCAATATAGTGGATCGATTTCATCCGTCCTTCGATTTTGAGGCTGTCAATGCCGATTTCGATCATTTGCGGGATCGATTCAATCAGCTTCAAGTCTTTTGGACTCATCGCAAACGGCGCATCTTCTTCTTCGTAAAGCGGAAGCGCGTTTGCACCGTTTGTCTGGTACAGGTCATAATCCCAGCGGCAGGACTGGCAGCAGCCTCCGCGGTTTGAATCCCTTGCCGTCATATGGTTGCTGAGCACGCAGCGTCCTGAATAAGCGATGCACATTGCACCGTGAATGAACGTTTCGATTTCGATATCGACTTTTTCTTTCATTTCCTTGATTTCCAGAGCACTTGTTTCACGCGCAAGCACGACCCGCTCAAGGCCTTCTTCCTTCCAGAACTGAACAGCTTTCCAGTTTGAAAGGGACTGCTGGGTGCTCAAATGCACTTCAAGCTTTGGTGCAACCCTGCGGCACGTTTCAATGATCAGCGGGTCGGCGACGATAATACCTGAAACACCTGCGCCTTCAAGATCGCGCAAATAGCCTTCAAGGCCGTCGATATTTTCTTCATGGGCAAAAATATTGGTCGTCACATAAATCTTTGCACCATATTTTTTTGCAAACTCAACGCCTTCAGCCATTTCCTCAATCGAAAAATTATCTGCGTTTGAGCGGAGTCCATATTCACGTCCGCCGATAAATACCGCGTCTGCTCCGTAGTGGACGGCGATTTTCAGCTTTTCCAGATTTCCCGCCGGAGCCAATAGTTCAGGCTTTTTCGTAATGACGCGTTTCCCATTGACGATTTTGGAAATTTTATCTTTTACTGCAGACATGGTGATCCCTCCCTTAATATACTGTCTCTTTGAAAAAGAACCCGGTGTCGATGCTGCGGTTGACAGGCTGAATCTCTTCAATCCGCTCGATCCACTGTTCTTTTTTATCTTCGTACGCTTGTCTGTCTGTGATGCAAAGATCGATGGCCTCGCGGTACATGGCCGTCACCTCTTGGATGTAGTCAGGCGTTTTTAAAATGCCGTCGATTTTAAAGGAGTCGATTCCGGCATCGATTAAATCTTCAAGCTCGTCGATGATGCAAACATCATTCGGGCTCATAATATGCGTGCCGTTTTCATCTTCAAAAATCGGATATTTGTTGCCGCGTTCTTTGTCATGAAGATACATGCCTTTTTCTTTTTTCTTGCCTTCGATGTCCATGACTTTGCCTTGGTATTCAAAATAATTTCCGATCAATGAACGCTTGGACTGAAACATGCACGTCATCCCGTGAACTTGGATTTCGATTTCAACTTCAGCCTGGTCTTTAATGTCGATCATGCTGTCCATATTCAGCTCTCTTGCCAACACCGCGCGCTTGGCTCCCTTGCGCCCCCAATAATTGCAGGAATAATGGTTGGTTGCGGTCGTCTCCGTATTCCAATGGAGCTTCATGTCCGGCGCCGATTCGCGCGCAGCCATCAGAACTGCGGGGTCGCCGAAGACGACTGCATCGGCGCCTGCCGAGGCCAAAAACGAAAGATAGTCATTGAGCTCAGGCACTTTATCATTATGAAAGATCGCGTTCATGGCGACATACACTTTTGCGCCGGCTTCATGGGCCTCCCGGATCGCTTCCTCGATATCCTTCCGGGAAAATTCCCCGGCCAGGCGCAATCCGTATCTTTGTTCGCCGATGATAAATGCGTCGGCGCCCGCTTTAGCCAAAGGCTTAATATCTTGAACAGCTGTCGGTGTTACAAGCAGTTCAGGTTTTTTCATATCCGTTCACCTCTTTTTGCTGACGGCCAATCCGTCTCCGATCGGCAATATCGCCGTTTGATAATCGGGATGGTCCATCAGCCAATGATTATAATGATCTATTTTAGAGACAAGTTTTTTGATCCGCTTGCTTTCGATTTGATCGCAGCCGCCGGCGACAAGCCCTTTAAACAGGACATTGTCGGTGAAGATGATTCCATCATCCGCCAGCATCTTTTCATACATCGTAAAAAACTTTTGATATTGTCCTTTTGCTGCATCAATAAAAAGCGCGTCGTAAGGAGCCATCGACTGAACGGCGTCTGACTCGCTGAGCGCATCTCCGAAAATCACGCGGATTCTGTTTTCCATCTGAAAGGATTTGATATTTTTCAGCGCTTCATGATACCTTTTTTCATCGCGCTCAATTGTTAAAATGTCAGCTTCAGGGAGATGAAGCGCCATCCGAATGGCCGAGTATCCGATGGCGGTGCCGATTTCAAGAATCTTTTTCGGGTTTTTGAGCGAAAGAAGCTGCAGCAGCGCTTCAATACCGGTCGGTTCCATAATGGGCACACCATGCTCTTCGGCATAATATTCCAATTCCATAATTTCCGGCGGCCGCGGCTTGATAAGCCGTTCCAGATAGCCGGTTAGTTCCTCATGTCCGATCTTCACGGCGGATGAGCCTCCCTTTCATAAAAAGAGCTTTAGGTCAGATGTTGAACTCTCCTAAAGCGGTACATGTCTTTTCTCGAATAAACAACCCGATATATTTTACCATAAAACCTTTCTGTTTGCGAATAAAAGGAGAGTATTTTTTTACTCTCCCTCTCCTTCGTCCGAATTCACTCGCTTTGATTGTTGGTGATGTACTTTGATTTGGCTTTATTGTGCTCCTGAAGTGTTTTTGTAAAAACGACTTCTCCATTTTTCTTGGCGAGAAAGTAGACGTATTCTGTTTGATCAGGGTTAAGTGCCGCTTCCCATGACGATTCCCCCGCGTTGGCAATCGGTCCCGGCGGGAGTCCGGTATTTTTATACGTATTATATGGGGACTTCGCCTCAAGATCTTTATAGACGACGCGGCTTTTATGTTTTCCAAGCGCATACAAAACCGTCGGATCCGTTTGCAGCGGCATTTTTTTGGCCAAACGGTTATAGAACACGCTCGAAATTTTGTGGCGGTCCGCTTTTTCCGTCGCTTCCTCTTCGATCAGTGAAGCCATTGTCAGCGTTTTGTGGACGGACATTTTTTTATCGTTCATCTGTGACTCGTATTTTTCGGCCCGTTTATCGGTTTGCTTGATCATCGCTTCGATGATGTTCTCAAGCTTTGTCTCCGGATCATAGAAGGGATATGTCGCAGGGTAAAGATAACCCTCAAGCGGATGTTTAATATTCTTGTTGAAAACCTCATCCGTGATCAATTTCGGATACTTCTTTTTTAATGTGTTGATAAAATCACGGTCATCCAGCTTGTTCATGACTTCTTGTTTGGAGTAGTTCGTTTCTCCGGCGATGATGTCGGCGATTTCACTCAGCTGTCTGCCTTCGGGAACGACGATTTTAAAGGCCGGAACATGTGACGCGCTTGTCAGCTTTTTGATCATATCGGCAGGTTCCATGGACTGGCTGAGCTGAAAATTTCCCGCTTGAAAACCGGATGCGCTTTTAAATTTCACATAAGCGATGAACACTTTTTCGTTTTTAATTAAGTGCTGTTCTTTTAGTTTTGCAGCAATGGAAGAAACTGACGATCCTTTCGGAATATAGACGTTGACCATTTTTTTGCTGTTTTTATCGACCGGTTCAAGTGCGGATTTTACATACAGAGAAAAACCGCCCGCGCCAATGATGAGCAGCACGGCTGCCACGGCGAGACAAAACTTTATTTTATGATTAAGGAGTTTTTGAAAAAATGTGTTTTTAGTCTGATCTGCAAACATTAAAGTCCTCCTCTCCTCCCATGCTATATACTACATGATTCGTATTCATTCGGCAATTTATTACAAAATGTTTTCATAAAAAAAAGCCGCCCTGCGGCAGCTTTTTTATTCTTGCTCTTCTTCATCAGCCAAAAACGTGTTCAGCGTCTCTTCGATCATATCCCATTCTTCTTCTGTTTCAATCGGCATCAATTCGCCGTTCTCACCGTTTTCATTCGGAGTGAAGCTTGAAGCGTGAATTTCGATTTCTTCTTCATCCTGTGCTTCAACTGGATAATACAGCACATATGATTTATTAAATTGATCGCTGTCAAATGTGAAGAGCACCTCACAAAGCTGTTCATTTCCTTTATCGTCTACAATCGTAATGTTTTTTTCTCCATGTTCCACCATGATCACCTCATTAGTTTAGGCTGTCGAGATATCCTTGCAGGATCATCACAGCTGCCATTTTATCGATTACTTTTTTTCGTTTTTGCCTGCTGACGTCTGCTGATATCAGCATCTTTTCGGCCGCCATCGTCGAGAGCCGCTCGTCCCAAAGCACGACGGGTACATGAAACGCGTCTTCAAGCACCTGCGCAAACTTCTGGCTGGCTTCTCCCCTCGGGCCGACGGAACCGTTCATGTTTTTGGGAAACCCGAGTACAATTTTATCTATTGTATAGTCTTTCGTTAACTCAGCGAGGCGGCTCAGGCCGTAATCACCATTCGCTTCGTCAATTTTAATCGTTTCAATGCCTTGAGCCGTCCAGCCCATTTCATCGCTGAGGGCGACGCCGAGCGTTTTTGAACCTAAATCCAGACCTAATATTCGCATTTGTATTTACGCCTCTTTATGCTGTTCTAAGTACGATTTAACCAGCTCTTCGATTATCTCGTCTCTCTCTATTTTCCGAATCAGATTGCGTGCATCTCGATGCCTTGGAATGTAAGCGGGATCACCTGATAGCAAATATCCGACAATTTGGTTGATCGGGTTATAGCCTTTTTCCTGAAGCGCGTCGTGGACGGTTATCAGCACCTCATTTACATTTGTCTCCATTGAATCGTCGGAAAAGTTAAATTTCATCGTCTTATCAAATGAGCTCACCGTTTTGCACCTCTTTCCCAAATTCGCAGGCAAAGTTCCAGCCTGATTGCCTTCTCATCATCATTCTACACCACATCGGTCATTTATAAAACGGATTTCACCCATTCTTCTGCAGAAGATAAAGCTTCTTCCAATTTTTCAGGCTGTTTTCCTCCCGCCTGAGCCATGTCAGGACGGCCGCCGCCACCGCCTCCGCACGCCTCGGCGACTTGTTTAACAAGTTTGCCGGCATGGAATCCTCTCTCTATTAAATCTTTTGTAACTCCGGCAGAAATATTCACTTTTTCATGTTGAACCGTCGCAAGCACGATGACGGCTGAACCCAACTTCGCTTTCAGGTCATCGACCATTGTGCGCAGATGGTTCATGTCTTTTGCATTGACTTTTTCCGCGAGCAGTTTCACCCCGCCGATTTCTTTCACTTTTTCCAGGATCTCTCCCGCTTCTTTGTTGCCGAGCTTCGCGAGCAGGGATTCGTTTTCCCTTTGGGCTTCTTTTAAATCGGACTGCAGGGATTCGATCCGCTTTGGTACTTCTTTTACATTGGTTTTCAGCACTTCTGCCGCAGCCTCGAGAACTTGGAGCTTGGCGTTCATCTCCTCGTAAGCGCCTTTGCCTGTGACGGCTTCGATCCGGCGGGTCCCGGCTCCGATGCCCGATTCTGACACGATCTTAAAGAGGCCGATTTCAGCCGTGTTTTTCACGTGGCAGCCGCCGCACAGTTCGATGCTGTAATCGCCGACTTGGACGACGCGGACGATATCCCCGTATTTTTCTCCGAACAATGCCATGGCTCCCATTGCTTTCGCTTCATCGATCGGTTTCAAATCGATTTGCACAGGAATTGAAGCCCAGATTTTTTCATTTACTTTTGCTTCAATTAGCTCAAGCTCTTCTTTCGTCACTTGGCCGAAATGGGAGAAGTCAAAGCGCAGACGGCTGTCTGACACAAGCGATCCGGCCTGGTTGACGTGCGTTCCGAGCACATCTTTCAATGCTTGATGGAGCAGGTGTGTCGCCGTATGGTTTTTGACGATATCCTTTCTGAGCCGGTTTGTTACTTCAGCGGTCACCATCATCCCTTTTTCAACTGTTCCGCTTTCAACCGTACCTTCATGCAAATGCTGTCCGTTCGGTGCTTTTTTGACATCCGTGACGCGGACAGCAGCATCGCCGCTTCTGACCCAGCCTTTGTCGCCGATTTGTCCGCCGCTTTCGGCGTAAAACGGTGTTTTCTCCAAGATGAATTGGACGGATTGACCTGCATGAACTTGATCAGCAACCTCTCCGTCTTGAAGAAGCTCGGCGATTTTCGTTTCCGTTTTCAGATCCGTATAGCCGATGAACTCGCTTTCGGTCATGATATCGCGGAGAACACCGCCTTGAACCTGCATGCTGCCGACATCCTGGCGGGCCTGGCGCGCGCGTTCGCGCTGCTTGTCCATTTCGCGTTCGAAGCCTTCATGGTCAACATTCATGCCTTCGTCTTCGGTGTACTCTTCCGTCAGTTCGACAGGGAATCCGTACGTATCGTACAGCTTGAAGACATCTTCTCCGGAAATAACGCTGTTTCCTTTCGCTTTCTCCTTTTGAATGACTTCAGACAGGATGGCAAGCCCTTCGTTCAATGTTTCATGGAAACGCTCTTCTTCCGTTTTGATGACTTTCGCGATGAAATCGGCTTTCTCTTTTACTTCCGGGTAGTAAGCGGCCATAATGTCAGCCACAACGGGAACGAGTTCATACATAAACGGACGATTGATATTGATTGATTTGGCATAGCGAACAGCGCGGCGGAGCAGCCTTCTGATGACATAGCCGCGCCCTTCGTTGGACGGAAGCGCTCCGTCACCGATGGCAAACGCAGCCGTCCGGATATGATCGGCGACAACTTTAAAGGCCGTATCTTTTTCAGCAGATGTTCCGTACTTTTCTCCTGAAATGGCTTCTGTCGCCTTGATGATCGGCATAAACAGATCTGTATCATAGTTTGTCTTGGCATCTTGAATGACGGAAACCATCCGTTCCAGACCCATCCCTGTATCAATGTTTTTCTTCGGCAGCGGTGTGTATGTTCCGTCAGGATTGTGGTTGAACTCGGAGAACACAAGGTTCCATACTTCTAGGTAACGCTCGTTCTCCCCGCCCGGGTAAAGTTCCGGATCAGACAGATCATGTCCATAATCTTCACCGCGGTCATAGAAGATTTCGGTATTCGGTCCGCTCGGGCCTTCCCCGATATCCCAGAAGTTCCCTTCAAGCCTGATGATACGCTCTTCGGGAACACCGATTTTTTTCGCCCATAAATCGTAGGCTTCATCGTCTTCCGGATGAACCGTCACCGACAGGCGCTCAGGATCGAAGCCGATCCATTTCGGATCAGTCAAAAATTCCCATGCCCATTCGATCGCTTCTTTTTTAAAATAATCACCGATCGAAAAGTTTCCGAGCATTTCAAAGAACGTATGGTGGCGGGCCGTTTTTCCGACATTCTCGATGTCATTTGTCCTGATCGATTTCTGCGCATTACAGATGCGCGGATTTTCCGGGACAACCCGTCCGTCAAAGTACTTTTTCAGCGTCGCTACACCGCTGTTGATCCAAAGCAGTGAAGGATCTTCATGCGGAATAAGGGAAGCGCTCGGCTCAACGGCATGTCCTTTTTCCTTAAAAAAGTCTAAAAACATTTGCCGCACTTGTGCGGATGTTAACACCTTCATATTCAAACTCCTCCTTTAGTTGCTCACATGCAATATAAAAAGCTCCCGCCCCATGCAAACAAGCGTTTACACAGGGACGAGAGCTCCATCTCGCGGTACCACCCTGATTATGGGCAAAAAGAACGCCCATCACCTCATATCCGAATAACGCCGGATGAAACGGCAGGTTTTAAGCCTGCACTCAGGATTAGCTTCTACTGCTCTTCTGCTTAAAGCTCTTTCACCGCACGGAGCTTCTCTCTTTTAAACAGGGCTTCAGTATACTCGGATCCGTCAAACGAGATACGTATGTATGTCTATTTCGACATTATAGACAACGAAAAGGGGAATGTCAATCTTCTTCATTCAAGCCTTTCTCGCCGCCAGAAAATGGGCGAACATGACCTTTAAAACAGCCATTACGGGCACGGCTAAAATCATGCCGATAATTCCGTCCAATTCGCCGCCGGCAAGCAGCCCGAGCATAATCACGACAGGGTGCATATGAAGGCTTTTCCCGACAACAAGCGGCCCGAGAATGTTGCCTTCAATAAACTGCAAAACCAAAATGGTGATCATGACGACGATAACCAGTCTCGCGGACAGCGCGGCGGCAATCATCACAGCTGGAATCGCGCCGATGACCGGACCGAAATAAGGAATGATGTTCGTCGCGCCAATAATCAGACCGAGGATCAGCGGATAGGGCAGATCGAAAAACCAAAACGAGAGGCTTGCGCCCAAGCCGATCACAAGGCAGACAAAAAGCTGGCCTCTGATATAGTCTCCAAGCGAATCATCGACATCTTTGATAAACGCGCCGCCTCTCTTCCTCCACGAACGAGGGGTTAAATACCAGACGGCTTTTTTCATCACATCAATATCTTTGACCATATAAAACACCAAAAAAGGAATGACAGCCGCAACAAGCATATAGTCAAAAACAAAACGGATGCTTGTAATCGTCCGTTCCGCCCAGCTTCCCACGAATTCTTCGGTCTGATCGACATACTTGTCGATTCTGTCATGCATCCCGTCAGGCCAGCCATCTGTATGGTGATGCAGTTTTTCGAGCATGTTTTCATAAGATGCAGCAAGGACGGGAATCCCTTCAGACAGCTCGGTCAGCTGTTTGATGAAAATGGGGACGCCTTTGTAAAAGGCATAGCCGAGCCCCCCGAAAAACAAGAAGTAAATCAGCAAGATGCTCAGCGTCCGCGGCACACCCGCGCGGTGGATTTTTTCCACGATGGGCAGAAGCAGATAAGTGATAAAAACCGCAATCGCCAGAGGGATCAAAATCGATTTGAGTAAAATGCACGCCGGCTCCCAGATCATTCTGAGCTGCAAAAAGATATAGACGGTCAACAATAAGAGCATGAAAATTGTGATCCACATTAAAAGGTGCAGCGGTTTTTTCAGCATTTTTTTCACCCCTTGTTAGCTTTTGAAATCTGTTTGTATTTATTCCCCAAGAAAAAAAGGATGCCCTGTCATAAGGGCACCCTTAGGGTGTTAAAACATTTTCATGACGCGTCTTCTGAGCTTTCTCATGTTCCGTCTGTTCAACATGTCGTTTTGCGACATCATGCGGTACATCAAAGCTCCGGCTCCTAAAGAAATGAGAGAAGTCATTGTCCGATTCAAATTACGAACCCCCATTCAAAGGTTAATCGTACGTTCGTCATCTGTAAACAGATCGTCAAGGCTGCTCAATGTTCCGTCTTCTTCGACTTGATGGGTTGAAATTTTTCCTTTTGAAAGGGTCAGCTCAATGAAACATCCCCAGCAATAATATTGATTCACACCGATTTTGCCGATGTTTTTACTTTTGCAGTTCGGGCAAATAAGCATTTGAACACACACCTCTTATTCATTCAAGACGATTGTGTTTCTGCCTATTTCAAGCGGTTCTCCTGATGACTGAACTTGCTTTTTATCGCCTGACAAATCGGCAAAAAAACCGTCTGATAGTTCATATGCTACGATTATGCCCGAGTCTGAAGAAAAGTATACATCTTCCAGCATCCCCAGTGTTTCACCAGAGCCGTTTTTGACCATTTTTTGCTTCAGCTGGTCGTAGGATAGAGCCTGCTTCGGGATGTGCATCGGCTTAAATTCGGTGAAATCAACATATACGCCGTCTGTTGTAATGTCCGTGACAGCGGGAAGCGGAAGAAGGGAACGATGATGATAAAACCGCCGTTTTTCTTCCATAATAAATCCGAGACATGTCCCTTCCTGCGAAAAACAGATATCCGTCACCATCCCAAGCAAAAGAGAAGACTGTTTATCATAAACATTGAGCCCTTCCAGCTCATTGCATGTTCTCAAAGTGTGATCAACCACCTTTTGTCGAACAGTCTTAGCTTCTGCCGCAAGAAAGGGACTCATACGATGTAATGGATTCCATGAAAAGATCCTTATTCCGCCTCTTCTTCCATAAAATCAAACGGTGTGACACCCTCCATTCCGATATTGGCGTCAAATACGCTGAAAGGCAGTTCCTTTTGGAGCGCCATCAGCTCTTCATCTTCTTCATGGGCGGCCTGTTGCAGCCTTCTTTTAAGAGACGTCTGCCGTTCCGAGGATTCTTTATTTCTGACGCCCCATTCAAGAGCCTCCTCTTCTCCGCACAAAATCAGGAATTTTTTGCTTCTTGTGATGGCTGTATACAGCAGGTTTCTTCTCAGCATCCTGTAATAGCTTTTGACAATGGGAAGAATCACGATCGGGAATTCGCTGCCCTGCGATTTGTGAATCGAGCAGCAATACGCATGTGTAAATTGGTTAAAATCTTTTTTGGTAAATGTGATTTCGTTGCCGTCAAAAGAGATGACCGCCATATCTTCTTTTTCCGTGTTTTCTTTTGCATAAAAGATGGAGACGATCTCGCCCATGTCGCCGTTGAATACATTGTGTTCAGGCTGGTTGACAAGCTGAAGAATTTTATCGCCCGTCCGGTATACGACTTCCCCGAATTTGATTTCTCTGCCCTTCGGTTTCGGCGGATTCAGGATGTTTTGCAGGGTCAAGTTCAATTCATTGATACCGGCCGGTCCTTTGTACATCGGGGCAAGCACTTGAATGTCCCGTGCTGAATACCCTTTTTGCAGCGCATTTTTGACGACTTTTTCTACAACCTCCTTGATCTGCTGTTGGCGGCAGCGGATAAAAGAGCGGTCTTTCGTCGGCGCCGTCAAATTTTTCGGGAGGTAGCCTTTTTTCATTTCATGCGCCATTTCCACAATGGACGACCCTTCGGCCTGCCTGTAAATATCGGTTAGTCTGACAGCCGGGATCACGTTTGATGCGAGCAGGTCTCTCAGCACCTGTCCAGGACCGACGGACGGGAGCTGGTCTTCATCCCCGACCATAATCACCTGTAAATGATCGGGAATCGCTTTAAACAATTGGTTGGCCAGCCATATATCAAGCATGCTCGTTTCATCGATGATGACCAGCTTCCCTTCGATCGGGTTGTCTTCATCATGTGTAAAACCTTCGGCGCCGTTCCAGCCGAGAAGTCTGTGGATCGTGACAGCCGGGAGACCTGTCGACTCGCTCATCCGTTTTGCCGCTCTTCCTGTGGGCGCAGCCAATACAAACGGAAAGGTTTCGTCTTTCTTATAATCGGCGGGATTCAGACTCAAGCCGTGAAGCTCGCTGTACAATTCAACGATTCCTCTGATGACGGTCGTTTTACCCGTGCCGGGGCCGCCTGTTAAAAGCAGCATCGGCGACATCAGCGCCTTTTGTATCGCTTCCTTTTGGCTTGGTGCATATTGAACCTGCATCCGCTCTTCAAGCTCGCCTAAAGCAAGCAGAAATTCAGATTCGGGAAACTGCTCATCGTATTCGGTCTGTTCGGCGATCTTCCGGACTCTTTTGGCAAAGTTTTGTTCAGCGTAGTAAAGCGATGGATAGTAGCATCTGTCGTCTTCTACGAAAAGTTCTTTTTGCTCGCCAAGCGCAATGATTTGATCCGCCACATCCATTTCCGTCACTTTCTCATCGCCTGCCGACTGGTTCAACAGCTTTTGCGTCTCGATGATCAGCTGCTTGGTTTCTATGTACGTATGTCCTTCCTGAAGGCATGCCGCTTCAATCGTATATAAAAGCGCCGCCTTGATCCGTTCGGCATGTTTGCCTGAAATCCCCATTCTTCCGCCTAGTTCATCTGCCTTGATAAAGCCGATGCCTTCCACATCCTTGACAAGCTGGTACGGATTTTCCCGGATTTTATCAAGGGTTTCCGATTCGTATGCCTGGTAAATTTTCATGGAAAGCTGCGGCCCGAAGCCGAATTCACTCAAGGAGATCATAATCTGCTCAAGTCCCTGATGCTGCTGAAGGCTTGAGGCAAGCTTATCCGCCTTTTTTTTGGAGAGCTTTGGCACATCATACAGGACGGCAGCGTCCTCTAAAATTTTATTGATCGCACCCTCTCCAAGCTTTTTGACGATCTCTTCGGCCGTTTTTTTGCCGATGCCTTCAAACAAATCGCTTGCTAAATACTGAATGACGCCTTCTTTTGTCGTGGGAACTTCTTTTTTAAAATGATCCGCTTGAAATTGCAGGCCAAACTTCGGATGGGAGGCGGTTTTTCCGTAAAATGTATAGGTTTCATCTTCAAAGACCGCAGGGAAGTATCCCGTTACTGAAACGCTTTTTTCTTCAAAAGACTCCGATGTTTCCTGCACTTTTACTTTTAGGACGGTGTAGAGGTTTGTTTCATTATGATAAATGACACCCGTTACCGTCCCTTTCAGAAAAGAGGCTTCTTCCATTTGCATTTGCCCGGGATTTTGAGGCTGTTTCACGTTTTTCCCCCCTCCTTTTTAGCTTTGGCCTGACAAGACGGATTCAATCCTCTTCAAGCAGCTGTTTCGCACGTATGCTCAGCATATGGTCAGGCTGGATTTGAATCGCCTTGTTCAGCATGTCAAGCGCTTTTTGGCGATTTTCTTTAAATGCGTAAGCGACCCCTAAATTGTAGAAAGCATCCGCATGGGATGGATCAAGGGCTGTAACCTTAGAAAAAGCCTCAATCGCTTCGTCAAGCATCCCTTCATTAGCAAGGCACATCCCGTATTGAAAGCGCGCTTCATGGTCCGATTCATTCAGCTCGGCCGCCCGTTGCAAATACGGCATCGCAAGCTTCGGCTGCTCAAGTTTCATCAGCGAGGTGCCGAGCATATAAAAGAGATCGCCGTTTTCCATGCCCGTCCGATGTGCTTTTTCAAACATGTCCTTTGCTTCTTGATAACGCTCTTTCATCATATATACATTTCCGGCACCATAATAAGCCGCACCGGCTTTTTCATCAAGGCTGACCGCTCTTTCATAAAATTTGAGCGCCCGATCCAATTCGCCGACCGCTGATAGCAAGTTCGCGAAATTGATGTACGGGACGGGGTCGCCGCTGTTTTCATCAATCGCTTTTGTAAAGGCTTCCGCCGCTTTTTCAAAATCGCCTTTTTGCATGGCTTCAATTCCTGTTTGGTTGTAGTCCAACGCCCTCTCCCTTTCGTCCTCTATTTTAAAAAGGCCGTCGACAGTGTCGACAGCCGTTAAGAGCCCCGGGGCCCTTTATTTTCCCGGAATGCCCTCTTTATACATACCACAGTTGTTGTCCGTCTTTATACACATCGTCAATCGTTCCGCCGCCAAGGCATTCGTCGCCCTTGTAAAAAACGACGGCTTGCCCGGGTGTGACGGCGCGGACAGGCTCTTTAAAGACGATTTCCGCTTCACCTTCTCCGGTCATTCTGACAGTGACTTCGGTATCGGG
This sequence comes from Bacillus sp. HSf4, assembly GCF_029537375.1. Taxonomy (NCBI): domain Bacteria; kingdom Bacillati; phylum Bacillota; class Bacilli; order Caryophanales; family Bacillaceae; genus Bacillus; species Bacillus sp. HSf4. Next base: position 2,911,234 of record NZ_CP120679.1, read on the forward strand.
TTGACGGTAGCGGAATTTAGCTGTGCAGGCGAGTTCAGATTCGCCGCCAAATGCGCCCTCATGTACAAAGCTGACATTTGTCGCCGTAATTTGATCAGAATATAGGAGCGGATTGCTGAAGCCTTGATCAACATATAAAATATTTTTTTCCAGGTCTTTTCCGACGACGAACCAAGGCTCTCCGCTTCCGCCGATACCAAGCCCGTGCCTTTGCCCGATCGTATAGTACATCAAACCGTCATGGCGGCCTTTAACTTCGCCATCCATCGTCCGCATTTCTCCCGGCTGTGCAGGGAGGTATTGGCTGAGAAACGTTTTGAAATTCCGTTCGCCGATAAAGCAGATCCCAGTGCTGTCTTTTTTCGACGCCGTCGCGAGTCCCGCTTCTTTGGCCATTTCCCTGACGCGGCTTTTTTGCAGCTCTCCGATCGGAAACAGCACTTTGCTAAGCTGCTCCTCTGTCAGCTGGTTCAAGAAATAGGTTTGATCTTTATTTTCATCAAGACCTCTCAGCATTTTGACGCGGTTCCCGCTGCGGTCGACTCTCGCGTAGTGGCCTGTGGCGAGGAAATCGGCGCCAAGGGATAAAGCGTGCTCCAAAAAAGCTTTAAATTTAATTTCTTTATTGCACATGACATCGGGATTCGGGGTTCTTCCCGCTTTATATTCATCAAGAAAATATTGGAAGACCTTTTCCCAATATTGTTTTTCAAAGTTTACCGCATAATATGGAATGCCTATTTGATTGCACACTTTAATGACGTCTTCATAATCTTCCGTCGCTGTGCAAAAACCGTTTTCATCTGTGTCATCCCAGTTTTTCATAAAAATTCCGATGACATCATAGCCCTGCTCTTTCAGCAGCAGAGCTGCCACAGATGAGTCTACGCCTCCTGACATCCCCACGACTACGCGTGTATCCTCAGGCCGCTTCGCCATTTCCATCAACTCCAATAAATCAATTCAAAAACTTGTCATTCCAGATCATATCATCATTGCCGCACCTGATGCGAATCTTTAGCTTATGACAAACGCTTGACGATGTCCGCAAGCTCTTTTGCGGCCCGCTTTACCTCATCTTCCGTATTGCCGAAGCCGAAGCTGATCCGAATCGATGATGTCAGCTGGTCCGCATCCTCGCCAAACATGGCGGAGAGCACATGGGAAGGCAGCACTGATCCGGCGGTGCAGGCCGACCCGCTCGACACCGCAATCCCCGCCATATCCAAGTTGACAAGCAGCGCTTCAACCGATACCCCGGGAAAATATAAATTCAAAATGTGCGGCAGGCTGTGCCGGACACTTCCATTTACAGCAAATGAGACCCCTTCCGTCTCAAGCGTATCGGTGATGATGTCTTTCAATCGACGGTAGAGCGCGCGTTTTTCGTCTCTCTCCTGTTTTGCAAGCGAGACGGCTTCCCTCAGCCCGATAATGCCCGGGACATTTTCCGTTCCGGCACGGCGTTTTCGTTCCTGTTCGCCTCCGAAAAGGAGCTGGGTGAGCTTCACATGCTCATTGACGTATAAAAAGCCTGTCCCCTTGGGACCATTCAATTTATGCCCGGAGACAGACATCATATCGATATGGCTCTTTTTTACATCAATCGGCAAAAAGCCGAAGGCCTGGACAGCGTCTGTGTGAAACAAGGCTTGATGATCTTTTAAAAGCGCTCCGATTTCTTCAATCGGCTGAATCGTTCCCACTTCATTGTTTCCGTACATCACAGTGACAAGGATGGTGTCGTCGCGCAGCGCCTCTTTGACCTGCTCCGCCGAGATCCGTCCGCTTTTATCCACATCAAGATATGTGACATGAAACCCCATGTCCTCCAGCCTGTTGCATGTATGGAGAACGGCGTGGTGCTCGATCTTGGTTGTAATGATGTGGCGGCCTTCTTTTTCTCTCGCCAGCGCGCTGCCTAAAATCGCCATATTATCGGCTTCTGTCCCGCCGCTCGTAAAAACGATTTCATTGTGATGCGCTCCGATTTCTTCAGCGATCATCGCCCTTGCATCATCAAGCCATTTCCGGCTTTCCCTTCCAAAAGAATGTATGCTTGAAGGGTTTCCGAAGTTTTCCGTTAAGTAAGGCAGCATTTTTTCGACGACGCGCGGGTCAGTCGGAGACGTTGCTGCATGATCTAAATATATCCGTTCCATCCTAGATTACACCTCGATCTTAAATGTAAAACATATAGGCTTCCTGATCGCCTTCCGTGTAGCTTGCCAAATCCTCGAGCGTCGTCGAGTCAAGCACTTCTTTAACGGCGTCGCGGATCTTAATCCACAGCTCGCGCTTGGCCGGCTCCTCATCTTCAAGCACTTCAACGGGGCTGATCGGGCCTTCCAAGACGCGAATGATATCCCCCGCCGTAATCGCCGAAGGATCGTCACCGAGAATATAGCCGCCGTATGCGCCGCGGATGCTTTTCACGAGGCCGGCATTCCGCAATGGTGAAACAAGCTGTTCTAAATAATGTTCTGATAAATCGTTCGTCTGGGCAATGCTTTTCAATGAAGTCGGACCTTCCCCATGCTTTTTGGCAAGCTCAATCATAATCGTCAGCCCGTATCTGCCTTTAGTTGATATTTTCAAAATGAACACCTCTACCCTATAAAAAGTCAAGCTTTCAGCCGGGCTTCATACCGGTGCTTAAAGGGATGCTGCCCCTTTTAGCCGCTATCCGGTCATCAACACGCCCGGCGCTTATATAAGCCCGGGTGTCACACCGGGCATCTGATATGTAAAAAATACGCTTTGGGACAGGTCTTCCGCCTTGTCCATCTGATAGATTACAGGTTATTATAGCACACTTTATTTAAACTTTCATTTTCAACCCATATGTTCAGCTTGCCATATTCATTTCTTTTCTAATCGTCTTTTTTCCGTTACTCTATAAAAAGAATACATTCAGGAGAGATTATTCATGAAACCATTGGCATTTCGTATGCGACCGACCAAAATAGAAGACATTCTCGGCCAGGATCATCTCGTAGGAGAAGGAAAAATCATTCACCGGATGGTACAGGCAAAACACCTTTCATCGATGATTTTATACGGCCCTCCGGGAATCGGAAAAACATCGATCGCGACCGCGATTGCCGGAAGCACAAGCATCGCCTTCCGGAAGCTGAACGCCGTGATCAATAACAAAAAAGACATGGAAGCCGTTGCTGCCGAAGCAAAAATGTCCGGGCAGGTGATTTTAATACTGGATGAGGTCCACCGGCTCGACAAAGGCAAGCAGGATTTCCTCCTGCCGTATTTGGAAAACGGCATGATCATCATGATCGGTGCGACAACAGCGAACCCATATCATGCGATTAATCCCGCGATCAGAAGCAGAACGCAGATTTTCGAGCTTCATCCACTGAGTTCCGAACAGATAAAAGCGGCCATCAAACGTGCGTTAAGAGACGAACACCGGGGCTTAGGCACATATGACGTCAAAATCGATGAAGAAGCGCTTGACCATTTCGCCGCAGGCTGCGGCGGAGATGTCCGTTCCGCGCTGAACGCTTTGGAGCTTGCCGTCCTGTCCACAAAGGAAAACGGTGAGGGAACGATTCACATCACACTGGACATTGCGGAGGAGTGTCTGCAGAAAAAAAGCTTTACACATGATAAAGATGGCGATGCCCATTATGACGTAATCTCCGCTTTTCAAAAATCGATCAGAGGGTCTGACGTCAACGCCGCTCTCCATTACTTGGCGCGGCTGATTGAGGCGGGGGATTTAGAAAGCCTCGCCCGGCGGCTGCTCGTCATCGCCTATGAAGACATCGGCCTTGCCAGCCCTCAAGCCGGGGGAAGAACGCTCCAGGCGATTCAAACGGCAGAGCGGCTCGGCTTCCCGGAAGCACGCATTCCACTGGCAAACGCCGTGATCGAACTATGTCTGTCGCCCAAGTCAAACTCGGCGATTCTCGCTGTTGACGAGGCTCTTAGCGACATCCGCGCGGGAAAAATCGGCGATGTGCCAAAGCATTTAAAAGACGCGCACTACAAAGGAGCGGCAGAGCTTGGCAGAGGTGTTGATTACAAATACCCGCATGACTACGAAAACGGCTGGGTCGAACAGCAGTACCTGCCCGATCCTCTCAAAAACAAAGTGTATTATCAGCCGAAACAGACAGGGAAGTTTGAACTGGCGTTAAAGCAGATCTACGACAATTTGATGAAAAAGAAATAACAAAAGGCCTGCTGAGTCAGGCCTTTAAATATAGCGGACGGTGTTGCGGGACGCCTATCTCTCCATTTCTTTTATCGATGAACGAAATACTCGTCAAACGCCTCAAAAGATTGGCACTTGGCAAGTACCGTCCAAGTGTGCGCTACGCATTCTGAAGCTTTTCCTCTTAAAATGACAAAAAGAACAGCACCTCTGCTGTCCTTTTTGCTTTATTTATCTTTCACCCTTTTGATCGGAATATCTTTCAAAAGCTCCATGACCACATGGCCGCCCATGATCAAGCCGGCGACGGACGGGACGAAAGCGTTGGAAGACGGCGGCATTTGCGCTTTGCGGATTTTCGCTTCGTCATTGCCCACTTCTTTGCGGACGTCTTCGCGGATGACGATCGGGCTTTCGTCAGAAAACACGACTTTGACACCCTTTGTAATCCCTTCTTTTCTCAGCCTTGTCCGCACCACTTTCGCAATCGGGTCCGTATGCGTTTTTGAAATATCGGCCACCTGAAATCTTGTCGGATCCGTCTTATTGGCCGCACCCATGCTCGAAATGATGCTGATGTTCCGCTTGAGGCACTCTTTCATCAAATGGATCTTATAATGAATCGTATCTGAAGCGTCGATCACATAATCCGGTTCATAAGCAAAAAACTGCTCATACGTCTCTTCGGTATAGAACATTTTTAAAGCGACGACATCGCATTCCGGGTTAATATCGGCGATTCTCGCTTTCATTAAGTCCACTTTCGGCTGCCCGACCGTTGAAAGCAAAGCGGGGAGCTGACGGTTGACATTCGTGATGTCAACGTCATCTTTATCGACCATGACGATCCGGCCGACTCCAGAACGGGCGAGCGCTTCGGCCGCGAATGAGCCGACCCCGCCGATGCCTAAAACGGCAACCGTGCTGTTTTTTAAAATATTCAATCCTTCTTTGCCAATCGCTAATTCATTGCGTGAAAACTGATGTAACAAGAACCTCACTCCATCTTTATATACAATTACCGATAGTATCTTAACACAATCGGGTGATTAAACAAGCAGTCTTTTTCATATTTTTTCGTTCCGTCTCATACATTATCCTATGTATGGCTTAAAAACCGCCTTTTTTCCGCACAAAAAAAGTCCCGATTGTGCCGTTGTCGCATTCCTTCGTTTTGATCCCGCTCTCGGCAGGTGGGTGTTCTGTTCCAAACTTTGCAAGTCCTCTTTAGCACCCGAGTGATAAGAGGCGTTTGCTCCATTTGAAAACGTCGAACTCCCAAGTAAAAAAATGTTCGGTCAAAACTAGGTGTACAACAAACACATCAGGACTTTATTTGTTAAAAATGATATCATACGTCCCTTTGATTTTCAATGGGATGTACAGCCGTATATTTTACAATTCACTGTCGAATTTTGTGTTTAATTTCCAGGTGCAGCTCATCAAGCTGAGCGTTGTCGACCTCGCTTGGCGCTTCGGTCATCAGGCAGCTTGCGCTGGCCGTTTTCGGAAATGCGATCGTATCCCTCAAATTCGTACGGCCGCTGAGCAGCATCACCAGCCTGTCAAGACCGAGCGCAATACCGCCGTGCGGAGGAGCCCCGTATTCAAAAGCCTCGAGCAGGAACCCGAATTGCTCCTTCGCTTCTTCTTCTGAAAAGCCGAGAAGGCCAAACATTTTCTCCTGAACGTCTTTTTCAAAAATACGGATCGAACCGCCTCCAAGTTCATAGCCGTTTAGGACAAGATCGTAAGCCTGCGCCTTCATGTCCTGCGGGTTCGTCTCGATCAGCTTGAGATCCTCCCTGACAGGCATTGTGAACGGGTGGTGCGCGGCATAGTAGCGGCCTTCCTCAGCATCGTACTCAAGAAGCGGCCAGTCGACAACCCATAAGAAGTTAAACAAGCTTTCATCGATCAGGTTCAGCTCTTTACCAAGCTTTAAACGAAGTGCTCCCAGCGCGTCATTGGCGACTTCGAGCTTGTCGGCCACAAAGAGAAGCAGATCCCCATCTGCGGCGTCAAGCGCCTGAACAAGCGCCTCCTGTTTTTCGCCGGCAAAAAACTTCGCAATCGGTCCTTTAAGTCCATCCGCTTCTGTTTTCAGCCAAGCCAGCCCTTTTGCTCCATAGTTTGCAGCGAACTCTCCAAGCGCATCGATATCTTTGCGAGAGTAGTTTGCAGCGGCACCTTTAACATTGATCGCTTTGACCGCTCCGCCGTTCGTCACGGCTGAAGCGAACACTTTAAAGTCCGAATCCTTCACTGCTTCTGACACATCCGTCAAAAGCATGCCGAAGCGCGTATCCGGTTTGTCTGAGCCGTATCGGTTCATGGCATCCTCATACGACATTCTAGGAAGCGGAAGCGAGATTTCAATGCCGTGCGTTTCACGCATCACATGCGCCATCATTTCTTCTGAGAGCTTCATGATGTCTTCCTGGCTCATAAACGACATTTCGATATCGATTTGCGTAAACTCAGGCTGACGGTCGGCGCGCAGGTCCTCATCCCTGAAGCAGCGGGCGATTTGATAATAGCGGTCAAACCCTGACACCATCAAGAGCTGCTTAAAGATTTGCGGAGATTGCGGAAGCGCATAAAATTCCCCTTCATGCACACGGCTCGGCACAAGATAGTCGCGCGCGCCTTCGGGCGTGCTTTTTGTTAAAACAGGCGTTTCAATATCAAGAAAGCCGTTGTCATCCAAAAAGCGGCGGACAGCTTTTGTGACGTTATGGCGCATTTTCAGGGAGTTGAACATCTCCGGACGGCGCAAGTCGAGATAGCGGTGCTTCAATCTGATGTCTTCAGATACTTCTGCAGCCTGGTCGCTGATCGCAAAAGGAGGCGTTTTAGCCGCACTCAGCACATCAACGGATTCCGCCTGAATTTCGATCCTTCCGGTTTTCAAGTTCGGATTGACTGTTGCTTCTTCACGGGCAACGACTTTGCCTGTAATGTCAAGCACATATTCGCTGCGGATGCTTTCAGCTGTTTCCAGGGCGTCTTTGGAAACGTCTGGATTAAATACGACCTGCACAATGCCGGTACGGTCTCTCAAATCAATAAAAATCAAGCCTCCGAGATCGCGTCTTTTTTGAACCCATCCTTTTAAAACGACGGATTCTCCGATCGCCTTCTCCGTTATTTCGCCACAATAATACGTTCGTCCAAACAAAGCGGTCCTCTCCTTTAACTTTCAGTGTTTGTTTTCAAAAAACGGATGAATTCATCAAGGCCAATGGCCTGTTGATCTCCTGTTTTCGCATCTTTGACATTCATTTGATTTTGGTTCAGTTCATCCTCGCCTAAAACAGCGATATATTTCGCATTGAGGCGATCGGCGGCTTTAAACTGGCCTTTCATTTTTTTCTGTTCATAGTCGATTTCAGCGGATATCCCCGCTTCTCTCAGTTTATAGAGAAGGGATACGGAATAGTCTTTGGCTTTGTCGCCAAGTGTGACGATATAGCAGTCAATGCCTTCATCCGCTCCGACTTTTACATTTTCAGCATCCAGTGCGGCAAGCAGGCGCTCAATGCTCATCGCAAAGCCGATGCCCGGCGCTTTCGGTCCGCCGAATTCCTCGGTCAGCCCGTCATAGCGCCCTCCGCCGGCAAGCGTCGTGATGGCTCCGAAGCCTTCCGCATCACTCATGATTTCAAAAGCTGTATGGTTGTAGTAGTCAAGTCCTCTGACGAGATTCGGATCCACTTCAAACGAAATCCCGATGTCTGTTAAGTATTGCTGCACTTTTGCAAAATAAGCTTTTGACTCTTCGTTTAAATATTCCAAAATGGACGGCGCCGTTTTCATCAGCTCATGACCTCTGTCCTTTTTGCAGTCTAAAATCCGCAGCGGATTCTGCTTGAGACGCTTTTGGCAGTCGCCGCAAAATTCATCAATGCGCGGTTCGAAGTGATCGATCAGCGCTTCTCTGTGAGCAGCCCGGCTCGTTTTGTCGCCAAGGCTGTTAATGACGAGCTTCAAATTGCGCAGACCAGCTTTTTTGTACACGCTCATCGCCAGCGCAATGACTTCCGCATCAATCGCCGGATCGCTTGAACCGATCGCTTCGATGCCAAATTGATAAAATTGACGGAAGCGTCCGGTCTGCGGCCTTTCATAGCGGAACATCGGGCCGATATAATACAGCTTTGTCGGCTGGACAGGATTTGCAAACAGTTTATTTTCAACAAAAGAACGGACTGCAGAAGCCGTACCCTCGGGACGGAGCGTCAGGCTTCTCCCCTTTTTGTCAGCGAACGTATACATTTCCTTTTGAACGATATCAGTCGATTCTCCCACACCGCGTGAAAATAGCTCTGTATGTTCAAAAATCGGCGTCCGGATTTCTTTATATTGATACGCATGACACGTCTCTCTCGCAATCTTCTCTACATATTGCCAGCGCTCTGATTCTCCGGGGAGGATATCCTGCGTTCCCCTTGGAATATTAAATCCCATTTGTAAAGCCTCCTCTTCAAAATACCTTTTTCTTATATGTAAAATAGAAAAAACCCCCGATCCTACTATAAAACCAATAGTAGGGACGAGAGTTATACCCGTGGTGCCACCCTAGTTGGAACTTTTTACAGTTCCCGCTTTTCTTACCTTTAACGCAGGCTCACGTCCTCCGCCTAATCACCTGTCTTTTTCGACCTTAGTTTTCAGCGGGAAACCTTCGGAGTGTTCATTCGGATAAGATACCGTGCAGACCGCTTTCAGCCCAGGGCGGTTCCTCTCTTTTCACGTACTCTTACCTACTATTCTCCATCTTCAGTTCAACTCATATGTATACCAATTTATATTATAATACGAAGGTTCTGTTTCCATGTCAACCCTAATGACGGTTCTTTTTATTCTTTAGTGATTCTTTTGATGTCAGACCCAGCTCTGTTGCTGTTTCTTCAAGGAAGCCTATGTGCTCGGGATCGGCATCATCCTTAAGATGCAGATTTGCATCCAGCTCATGGATCGCTTTACCCATCCTTTGATTATACCTCATATCGCAACATCCTTTTGCAATCTTTTTTCTATAGTATAAACAAATCATTTTCATTTTATTAAAAAATCTCCAAGGAATATACGATATAAAGAAAGAAGTATTGTTCCAAGTTTCTTACTGAAAGGAGGAGATGGAGAATCAATATGAAAAAAAGCGCAATATTGATCCTGTCGATCATGCTGGCAGCTCCTGCGGCCATTTTCACACCGTCCGGCACCGCGTCGGCGGCGATCGGGGAAGCCGTGATCGCCACCGATGAAATCAACGTCAGAAGCGGTCCGGGATTGAGCCACGAGATCATCAGCGTCGTCAGCCGGAATGAAAGCTATCCGATCCTCGAAGAAAAAGGGGACTGGGTGCAAATCCAGTTGAACAACGGTCAAAAAGGCTGGGTTGTCGATTGGCTGATTCAGAAAAAAGCTCAAAGCTCCGGCGGATCTGAATCCACAAGCGGAAAGGTGACATCTTCCGCATCTGATTTGAGGATCAGAAAAGGGCCCGGCACTTCATATGAAGTCCAAGGCACTTTCCCTCAAGGTGAACAGGCTGATGTATTAAAAACCGATGGAAAATGGATGAAGATTTCCTATCAAAATATAACAGGATGGGTTCATTCCGATTATGTCACACAAGATGGTTCAGAGCAAAAAACAGCTCAATCATCAGGTACAAATACTTCATCTAAAACAGGCACAGTCGGAGTCTCCATTCTAAATGTCCGCAGCGATGCTTCCCATCAAGGAACAATCATCGCTACGCTGAAACGGAACACAGACGTGACGATTATAGATGAACAGCACGGATGGTATGAAATCGAGTTTGACGGGCAAAAGGGCTGGGCAGCAAGCCACTATATTGTAGAGGATCATAAAGAGAACACGGGCGATGGAGAAACAAGCGCCGCATCCGATGCTAAACAGAAAGCCACCATCGTGTACGAAGGAACAAATATTCGCAGCGATGCTTCGACTTCCTCGCCGATTGTCGAACGCGCCGAAAAAGGCGAGTCCTACCCGATTACAGGCGAAAAAGCGGACTGGTATGAAATTACGCTGTCAAACGGTAACACGGCTTATGTCGCCAGCTGGGTCGTTCAGACGTCTGATGGATCAAGTTCAGCGGGAGATTTGGACATCCCTTCACCTCCCTCATCAAAACGTTCGGATTCAAACGGTTCTATCCAAAACAAAACGGTTGTGATTGATGCCGGACATGGCGGACATGACAGCGGAACAATCGGAACGCGGGGGACGCTTGAGAAGAGGCTGACCATAAAAACGGCGAATCTTCTCGCCGCCAAGCTCAAAGCCGATGGGGTTAACGTCTACATGACGCGCAATGACGACACCTTCGTCAGCCTTCAGTCGCGTGTTGCGACCTCTCATTATCGAAATGCCGATGCATTCATCAGCATTCATTATGATAGTATCGCCAATTCATCTGTAAATGGTAACACGGCTTATTACTACAGTACGTCTAAAGATCAGAAGCTGGCCGCAGACGTCCAGTCTGAAATCGAAAAACACTCGCCTCTGAAAAGCCGCGGCGTGTTGTTCGGCGATTATTTTGTGTTGAGGGAAAATCAGCAGCCGGCTGCCCTGTTAGAACTCGGCTATTTAAGCAATCCGCAGGAAGAAGCGGTCGTCAGCACAAACGCTTACCGTGAACGGGTGACGGACGGGATCAGAAGCGGACTTGAACATTATTTCGACTAAAAAAAGCTGCCATTTGGCAGCTTTTTTACGCTTTTGAATCCATGATAAATGTAACCGGGCCGGAGTTCGTCAATTTGACATCCATCATTTCCCCAAACCTGCCCGTTTCGACAGTGACGCCTTTTTCCCGGAGGAGGCTGTTCCACTCTTCGTACAATTGAAGCGCCGTATCCGGCTTCGCCGCCTTAGTAAAATTCGGGCGCCTCCCTTTTTTCGTCTCTCCGTACAGTGTAAATTGAGAGACCGACAAAACCGAGCCTCCAACATCCAATAGAGAAAGATTCATTTTTTCGCCGTCATCCTCAAATATTCGCAGATTGACGAGCTTTTCCGCTAAATATGCGGCATCTTCACTTGTGTCATCATGTGTGACGCCGACAAGCACCATCAAGCCGGCCCCGATCTTGCCGACCGTCTCGCCGTTTACTGAGACGCTTGCCTCTGTCACGCGTTGCACAACCAATTTCATGACCTTTTCCCCCTAATTCATCACCCTGCGTACGGAATAAATGTCTTTGATTTGCTTAATCCGCTCGACCACTTTGTGCAAATGATTGATATTTTGTATGAAAATGGCCATATGAATGGTGGCTACTTTATTGCGGTCCGATTTTCCGGAAACGGATGATATATTCGTTTTCGTTTCGTTTACGGCCTGAAGCACTTCATTCAAGAGCCCGCGGCGGTCGTAGCCGAGGATTTCGATCTCGACATTATATTCCTTTCTCTGCTGCGTCTGCCGTTCATGCTCCCATTCCACCTGAATGAGGCGGTCGAGCGCTTCACTTGTCATCACATTCGGACAGTCTTCGCGGTGAACCGATACACCCCGACCTTTTGTAATGAAACCGACAATCGGATCTCCCGGAACCGGGTTGCAGCATTTGGAAAGCCTGATGAGAAGGTTCTCGACACCTTTCACGCGTACGCCTGCTTCGCGTTTTTTCCCTTGGTAAGGCTTCGATTCGACCGTTACTTCCTGAACGCTTTTCACCTGTTCTTCCTGATCGCGCATCTTCCGCTCTTTTTCTGTCAGACGGTTGGCGACCTGTGCGGCTGTAATCCCGTTATAGCCGACAGCCGCATACATGTCTTCCTCATTGGAAAAATTAAACTTGTCCGCGACCTTTTGAAGATTTTCAGGTGTTAACACATCTTTCACTTCAAAATCCAAGTTCTTAATCTCTTTTTCGACAAGCTCCCTGCCTTTTTCGACATTCTCTTCTCTCCGCTGCTTTTTGAAGAACTGGCGAATTTTATGCTTCGCCTGAGATGTTTGGGCAAGGTTGATCCAGTCCTGACTCGGTCCGTATGAATGCTTAGACGTCAAAATTTCAACGATATCTCCCGTGCGCAGCTTGTAGTCAAGCGTGACCATTTTGCCGTTTACTTTGGCGCCGATCGTTTTGTTGCCGATTTCCGAATGAATGCGGTATGAAAAGTCGATCGGTACAGAGCCTGAGGGAAGCTCAATGACGTCGCCTTTTGGCGTAAAGACGAACACCATGTCGGAAAACAAATCGATCTTAAGAGATTCCATAAATTCTTCGGCATCGGTCGACTCATTTTGGAATTCCAGAATCTCGCGGAACCAAGACAGCTTTTTGTCAAAGCTTGACTCTTCATTCGCGGCCTTGCCTTCTTTGTATGCCCAGTGCGCCGCGATCCCGTATTCGGCGATTTCATGCATGTCAAACGTCCTGATCTGAACCTCCAGCGGATCTCCTTTCGGACCGATGACGGTCGTATGCAGGGATTGGTACATGTTCGGCTTCGGCATCGCAATGTAATCCTTGAACCTGCCAGGCATCGGCTTCCAGCATGTATGGATAATGCCCAGTACCGCGTAGCAGTCCTTAATGCTGTTGACAAGGATCCGCACTGCGAGCAAGTCATAGATTTCGTTGAATTGCTTGTTCTGCATGGCCATTTTTCTGTAGATGCTGTAAATATGCTTCGGCCGTCCGGAGAAGTCGGCTTTAATGTTGACCTCTTCGACGCGGGTTTTGACTTCATTGATGACTTCTTCGACGTACAATTCTCTTTCGGCCCGCTTTTTCTTCATCAAATTGACGATCCGGTAGTACTGCTGCGGATTCAAATACCGCAATGCGGTATCCTCAAGCTCCCACTTTATTTTCGAAATCCCAAGGCGATGAGCCAGCGGAGCAAATATTTCCAGCGTCTCATTTGAAATCCGGCGCTGCTTTTCCTGCGGCAGATGCTTGAGCGTTCTCATATTGTGAAGGCGGTCCGCCAGCTTGATCAAAATGACGCGGATATCCTGAGCCATAGCCACAAACATTTTCCGATGATTTTCCGCCTGTTGTTCTTCCTGTGATTTATATTTAATTTTCCCCAGTTTTGTGACGCCGTCGACAAGCATCGCGACTTCTTCGTTAAACGCTTCTTTTAAATCTTCAAGCGTGACGCTCGTATCCTCCACCACATCGTGAAGAAAACCTCCCGCAATGGTGGCAGGGTCCATTTCCAAATCGACGAGAATGCCCGCCACCTGAATCGGGTGGATGATGTACGGCTCACCTGATTTTCGGTACTGTTCGCGATGCGCGTCTTCCGCATATCGATACGCGTTTTGGATAAAAGCTATATGTTCATCGGAAAGGTAAGACTTTGCCTTTTCAATGACTTGCTCAGCAGTTAATACTTGTTCGTTCGCCATGGAATCACCTTTTTTATATTGAAAACTGTATTGTAATTATTATCAAGAAAAATGTCACAGATGTAAAGAGAAGAAATTGAAAAGGACACACCGGTCCGCAACATTTTAACGAATAGGAAAAAAGCACCCGCTTTTATGAGTGCTTTTTATAGTATAAAATTTGTTTAGTATTGCATCAAGGTTAAAATATCATATCCGTCCAGTTTATTTCTTCCTTCAAGATATGTCAGTTCGATCAGAAAGGCGATTCCGGCAACGACGCCGCCGAGCTCTTCAACAAGCTTGATTGTCGCTTCAATCGTCCCTCCGGTCGCCAAAAGATCGTCTGTGATCAAGACGCGCTGGCCAGGTGAAATGGCATCTTTATGGATGGTCAGGACATCTTTTCCATATTCCAGACCATAGTCGACTTTAATGACTTCCCGCGGCAGTTTGCCTTCTTTGCGGACCGGTGCAAATCCCACGCCAAGAGCGTAAGCAACCGGACAGCCGATGATAAATCCCCTCGCTTCAGGGCCGACGACAAGATCAATCTGTTTTTCTTTCGCATAGGTCACAATTTGATCTGTCGCATAGCGATAGACGTCCCCTTTATCCATCAATGTCGTAATATCTTTAAATTGTACGCCTTCCTTCGGGTAATCCGGCACAATTGTCACATACTTCTTCAAATCCATCTGTTTCATGTCCTCCTCATACTTTCATAAGCTTCAGCGCTTTCGCCCATCAGCTTATTCAGCCACTGTTTGAGCTCGTCCGCCGAAGAATAGACGAGCTTTTGCTCCAATTCAATCAGGCGCTGTTTTTCACGGTAAGTGTCAGATTCTGTTAAATCCCGCTTCGCGGCATCGAATTTAACAGATAAAACACCATTCTCTATTGTAACAAAACCGAGCTCAAAAAACACCTTTGTCATAAAATCAATTGTGTCTTTTGTCCAGCCTTTATGTCTGGCAAGCTCTCCGGCGTATTTTGCTAAGTCAAACGAGCCTCGTTTGAGAAGGAAAGCGTAGTACCATTTGAAATGATCCCTCGTTGGAAACGTCGAGAAAAAATGCTCGTCAGACTGATGAAAAATCAGATAAATCCGCTCAAGCTTTTTGCCTTTTACAGCATGGTCGAACCTCTCAAGCGACTGGGGCGTGTCAATGAAAACCGCATAACGGTTATGTAGATCGAGACGCTTTGCCTCCTCTTCCCCGCTGATGAAGATCAGCTCATCTGCGAGCTCAGTTCCCGCAAATGTCGTTTTCGTTTCTTCCCGGAAACAAAGGAATATCCGTTTTGCCGGATCAAGCTTTAAGATTTTTTCTTTCCATGAACGCTTTCCCCGGAAGTCAAACAGCTGCCATTCGTTTACGGCCGCATCCTTGATCATGAGCTGCGGCTTTTTTCTGTTATTCCATTCATTGATCGACAATTCGCCGACAATGGAAATGTTTGCGCCGGATACGATTTTTTCTTCGATATCACCTTTATAGAATCCGACACAATCAAGCTTTGTCCCTTCGTCTGCCAACACGAGCTTTAGGTGATTCTGATTGGCGCCGATTTTTCTCGCCTCATCAATTTTGGCGTCGCTGACAAGGACGAACGGCTTCGGGTTTCCCGTGCCGAACGGAGCCAGCTTGTTCATTTCTGCGATGCTGTCCACCGTAATATCTTCCAATCGGCAGCAAAGGTCGACTTCCTGGACGGGAATGAAGTCTTCCGCTGTTAAAACAGCTTCAGCCTGGCGGTTGATTCGTTCTCTTAATAGCGGAACATCTTCCTGGCTGAGCGTCATTCCGGCCGCCATCGGGTGGCCGCCAAAATGGGGAAGGATATCCCGGCATTCCGAAAGGTTTTGAAACAGGTCAAAGCCTTTAATGCTGCGCGCAGAGCCTTTGGCAATCCCTTTTTCTTCATCAATTCCGAGAACGATGGCCGGCCGGTAAAACCGTTCGACCAGCTTGGAGGCGACGATCCCGACAACGCCCGGATTCCAGCCGGCCCGCGCACAGACGATGACAGACTGGTCCAGACCCTCGTCCTCTATCATTTGGACCGCTTCTTCTGTGATCTGGTTGACGATTTTTTGCCGTTCTTTGTTCAGTGCGTTAATTTCTTCAGCCAGCTCCCCGGCTTCTGTGTCATCTTCTGTGTTTAAAAGATAAACAGCCGGATCAGCCTGAACGATTCGGCCGACGGCATTGATTCGCGGAGCAATTTGAAACCCGATCGTCTCTTCATCCGCGCTTTGAATCTCGGCTCCCGCAATCTTCGCGAGCGCTTTTAAGCCGGGGCGGTTCGTCTTTCTAAACCGGGCCATCCCGAGCTTGGCGATGTGCCTGTTTTCATCATGAAGCGGCACAAGATCGGCAATCGTTCCGATCGCACAAAGATCAAGAAGGTCCTCAGGAATGTCGCCGTTCAAAGCATGGGCAAGCTTAAATGCGACCCCGACGCCGGCCAGCTCTTTGAAAGGATAGCTGCATCCGGGCTGCTTCGGATGAATGATCGCATAGGCGTCAGGCAAAACCGGACCAGGCTCATGGTGATCGGTAATAATCAAGTCGATGCCGAGCTCTTTTGCGACCTCTGCTTCGTGAACACCGGCAATCCCCGTATCCACCGTGACAATCAGTGAATAGCCCTGTTCCTTTATATGCCGGAATGCGGCTTCATTCGGGCCGTAGCCTTCTTTAAAGCGGTCAGGTATATAAAAATCGGCTTGAGCTGAATATTTTTTTAAGATCTGCAGGAGGACAGTCGTGCTTGTCACACCGTCCGCATCATAATCTCCATAAATCATAATCTTTTCATTTTCTGAAATGGCCTGTTTGATTCGCTGTACAGCTTTCTCCATATCTTTAAGCAGATAAGGATCATAAAAGACAGCATCTTTGCCGTACAAAAATGAAGCTGCTTTGTCTGCTGTATCGTAGCCTCTCATGACAAGCAACGAGGCGGCAAGGGGAGTGATACCCAACTGTTCGGAGAGCAGCTCCACCTTTTCTTTGTCGGGTGTTTTCACATCCCAACGCATTTTTGACGCTAACATAAATTCACCCCTCAACCACCCTATTATACTAGAGCGGCCTGAGGGGATTCAATTTATTTCGTATATCTTTCATCCTTTTGTTCTGCTGATGCAGGCTCTTCAGAATCTGAATGTTGCAGTTTTTCCATTTCCTCCTTTTTGAGCGTCCTGAGCTCTTTTTTCAGCCTCATGATCTGAAAAGCGCCTGCTGAACCGATAATCAGCGCTCCCATCAAAACAGATACCAAAATAACGAGAATCAAGGGCCATTCAGCTGTGCCAAAGAGAAAATCGACCGTGACAGGCTCGACATTGATGACCGCGAAAACAGCAACAATCAGAGTAAAAATAAGTGCAGAAATTAATGTCCATTGTTTGTTCATGATTAGTCTCTCCATTCGCATAATTGTCTAGGCGTTATTTTCCCGCCATGCTCCAATTTTAAACAAAAAGGCGCCGAGCAGGAAGCAGGCGCGTGAAAAAATCTGATTTTCACTAAAAAAACTGCCCGGCCTATCCCGGGCAGTTCAGATCTATTCTTCTTCCAGCTTCGCTTTAGGCTTTTTCAGTTCGCGGCCTTTCCAGATCAGCCATAATTGAGCTGCGATATAGAGCGAAGAATACACACCGCTCAATAGACCGACCAGCAGTGCGACAGAGAAGTTCGTAATCGATGCAGCGCCGAAAACGAGGAGCGCAATCACGACGATGACAACGGTCAAAACCGTATTAATCGAACGCGTAAAGGTTTGCTGCAAGCTTAAATTCACGATATGAGACAAATCGCTGAATGTCTTCGGTTTGCGCTTTTTGACATGCTCCCTGATCCTGTCGAACGTAACGATCGTATCGTTGATCGAATAACCGATAATCGTCAATACAGCGGCAATAAAGGTGATATCCACCTCAAGCCTTGTGATGCTGAAGACGGCGATAATGAAAAATGCGTCGTACAGCAATGAAGCAATGGCCGCAATCGCCATCTTGTACTCGAAGCGGATCGATACATACAAGATGATGCCGAGGGCAGCGATCGCCACAGCGAAAAGCGCATTTCGCGCCAGCTCTTTTCCGACAACCGGCGAAACGGTGCTGACATTCGGCTCCATTCCATACTTGTCTTTAAAATAATCTTTCACTTCTGCAATTTTTTTCTGGTTCGGAACACCGACGAACCTGGCGACACCGCGGTGGTCACCATCCCCTGAAAGAACGATCGAATCGGCGGTGAGCCCGACTTCCTCAAAGTCCTTTTGGAGCTGTTCGCTCGTCAGCTTATGGTCGCTTTGGACTTCGATCCTTGCTCCGCTGGAGAAATCAATCCCCAGATTCAGCCTGAATACAAGGAGAATGACAATTCCGGCAGCTAAAATGATTCCGGAGAAAGCGAAAAACCATTTTCGTTTTCCGACAAAATCCCATTTTTCAAACGGTGTCGGCGGCTCGGTATTTTCGTCCGTTTTGTTGATGTCCAAGATATCTTTTTTACGGACGCCGAACCAGCCTTTTTTCCGGTCGAGCCAGCGGCTTTCGACCAATAAACCGAGCAAAAATCTCGATAGGAAAACGGCCGTGACAAAGCTTGTCAAGATCGACAGAATCAGCATTGTCGCAAACCCTTTGACAGAGCTTGTTCCAAAGATAAACAGAACGATTCCGGCAAGCATCGTTGTGATGTTGGCGTCAAAAATCGTCGCAAACGATCTTCTGTTCCCTGATCTGAAAGCCGAGCGGACCGATTTGCCGAGCTTCAGCTCTTCTTTGATCCGTTCGTAGGTAATGATATTGGCATCAACGGCCATACCTACACCTAATATGAGCGCCGCTATTCCCGGAAGGGTGAGGACGGCGTTCATCCAGTCAAATATCTGCAGGGTGATGTAAATGTAGACGGAAAGCGTGATAATCGCGACTAACCCAGGCAGACGATAGTAAAGAAGCATAAATAAGAAAATAATAGCGATTCCGATGACTCCGGCAAACACCGTATCGTTTAAAGCCTGTTCCCCAAACTGCGCACCGACGGATGTCGAGTATTTTTCAACGAGCTTGACAGGAAGGGCTCCGGCATTCAAAATGCTTGCCATGTCTTTCGCTTCCTGAACTGTGAAATTCCCTTCGATCATGACGTCAGACGTATTCAGCACCTGGCTGACATTCGGGGCTGAAATGTATTTATGGTCCGCTTTTTGCGATTCTTTTTTGTAAGAATCGCCTTTTTTGTAGTCAAGCCAAATGACAAGCTGATTGTTCGGCTTCATATCGAGCACTTTTTTAGTGACTTCCCCGAATTTATCCGCATCCTTCAGCTTGATCGTCACGATCGGCTCGTTCGTATCTGGTTTAAAAGACTGTTTGGCGCCGTTTTCCACAAGGTCTGAGCCATTTAAAAGCTCCTTGTCATTCGTGTCTCTGAATGAGAGCTGCGCCTGTGTGGATAAAATTTCCCGCGCCCTGTTCTGGTTGTCAACGCCTGCGAGCTGCACCCTGATCCGGTTGTTGCCTTCAATCTGGATGTTCGGCTCGCTGACCCCCAATACATTGGCCCGGCGATTGAGCGCTTCAACGGTGCTGACGAGCGCATCCCTGTCAATTTTATCCCCTTTTTTGGCAGGCTGGACTTCATACAAGACCTCAAAACCGCCTTGAAGGTCAAGGCCAAGGCTGATGTTGTCGGCAGCCGGCTTCGTAAACAATCCCAGTCCCGTACCGATCAACAGAACGGTAACGAAAAACGCAATCAAGCGTCCTTTTTTCATTATGTATTTCCTCCTTAAATCAACCAAAAAATCGACGGTTACTTCAGCAGCTCATCGAGCATATCCTGCCCTTCTGGGCTGTCGAGTAAATTAGACGTTTTAAACGATTCGACGGTTGCATAGTTCATAAATTCGCCAATTTTCACAGTTAAAATATCATCGGCCAGCTGGTGAATTTGAACATCCTTCTTGTTCTTCCATTTCTTATTCAATAAGTATGACCATAATTCCTTTATTTCAATATCATCATAACCAAGGACCATGAACTCTTCCGTTTTGCTGAGAAGAAACGGTTTCAGATGATCCTTGTACAGATCGGCCGGATGTTTGTCCATGCTAAAGCCACGCTCCTTTCACATTTTTTCAGAGAGACTTGTCATGCTTGGACGATGTATGCGCATATCTTATTGTATATGATTAAAGGTTGTTTGAGAAGGCAGGGGACTAAGAAATGACCAAGCAGACGTTTTTAAAAAGCACGCTCATCTTGATAGCAGCAGGTTTGATTACAAGAATGCTCGGCTTTATCAACCGGATTGTCATCGCCAGATTCATCGGCGAAGAAGGCGTAGGGCTGTATATGATGGCGGCGCCGACCTTTTTTCTGGCGGTGACCCTCACCCAATTCGGCCTTCCCGTCGCCATCAGCAAACTCGTGGCTGAAGCGGAGGCCCGCGGCGATCACAGAAAAACAAAGCAGATTTTGGTGATGTCTCTTGCGATCACGGGCACGCTCAGCGCCCTTATCACACCGGTGTTCCTTATTTATGCGCCGCTGATGGCCGAAACGCTTTTAACGGATGAACGAACGCTGTATCCGCTTTTGGCGGTGACACCGGTCGTTCCGATCATCGCCGTTTCCAGCGTGCTGCGGGGCTATTTTCAAGGCAAGCAGAATATGAGGCCGCTCGCCGTATCCCAAGTGCTTGAACAAATCGTCCGGATATCGCTTGTCGCGGTCTGCACAACTGCCTTTTTGCCGCTCGGAATCGAATACGCCGCAGCAGGCGCGATGCTGTCCTCCGTTTTTGGAGAGCTTGTTTCACTGCTTTATTTGTTTATCGCCTTTAAATATAAAAAGAAAATCCGCATTCGCAAACGCTTTTTTAAGTCGCTGATATCCGGACGAACAACTTTTTTCGAGCTGATGAGCGTCTCGCTCCCGACAACAGGCAGCCGGTTTATCGGCAACTTGTCATGGTTTTTTGAACCGATCGTCGTTGCGCAAAGTTTGGCGATTGCCGGAGTCGCCGCTTCGGCTGCAACGGGCCAATACGGGGAGCTGACCGGTTTTGCCATGACCCTTCTCACCCTGCCAAGCTTTATTACGTATTCGCTGTCAACTGCCCTTGTTCCGGCCATCAGCGAAGGCATCGAACAGAAAAAAATGCAGGTTGTTGAATACCGGTTAGAACAGGCGATGCGGCTCTGCCTTTTAAGCGGCGGAATTTCCGTTGTCGTTTTGTTTTCCTATGCGGATGAGCTTGTCAGCGTGATGTACGGTTCTTCAAATGCCGCGATTTATGTCAAAGTGATGGCCCCGTTTTTCTTGTTTTATTATTTTCAGGGCCCGCTTCAAGCCGTATTGCAGGCTTTAAACCTGGCCGGGGCGGCCATGATGAACAGCCTTGTCGGCGCCCTTGTGAAAACGGGTCTGATATTCGTGCTCGCTTCACGCCCGTCGCTCGGCATTATGGGGGCGGCTCTGGCGATTGTAACAGGCATGATCCTTGTGACGATGCTGCATGCGGCAACGGTCAGCAAAGTGCTCCCCATCAGCATCAATTTAAAGGAATATGTGCTGTCCTTTGCTGTCATTTTCATTTCGGGCTGGGCAAGCCTCTGGATGAAGCAGCACCTCTTCATCGAGCACGCCGAACCGATCCGCCTCTTTTACTGCGTGCTGGCGACAAGCTGTCTGTACGTATTCCTTTTGGTCGCTTTCAGGCTCATCAAAAAAGAAGAAATCCAGCGTTTTCCTTTGTTCGGCCGCTGGATTTCCTAACGCTTTATATTTCGTCCTTGAGATCAATAAAGAAAGAACCTTTGTGATACGCGCAGAACGATATCTCGGACAGGTCGCGGTGGCCTCTTTCGGCAAGCTTTTGTTCAAGCCACTCCTGATTTTTGCCGATCCGCTGCAAATGGTCTTTCTGAACGATTCCATCGACGATCAGCGGCAGTTCAATCCGGTGATTCGTCCGGTCTTTGGTAAACACCGACAGCTTGCCCGTCGGCTCCAAAATCGCATAGGAAACATCTGCAATGCGCTCGATGTTCTTTTCTCTCAGCTGGGTCAGCAAGTCATCAAAATTATAGCGCTGGGTTCTCATTGCCTGCTCATCGATTTTCCCGCGATCAATGATAATCGTCGGTTTTCCATCGAGAAGGTGGCGGATTTTTTGGTTTTTCAATGATAAATAAGCAAAAAAAACTTGAATCAATGTTAAGACAAAAATCGGAACGAGCGTATGCAATAGGTGATCATCGTGATCCTCTATGGCCAGCACCGCTATTTCAGCGATCATAATAAAAACGACAAGATCCAATATGCTTAATTCTCCTATTTCTCTTTTTCCCATGAAGCGAAACAAGATGAAAATGACCGCATACAAAAAGACCGTCCGAAAAATAAGAGCAAATATTTCCTCCATAACGGCCGCCTCCTTCCGCTTGAACCTCTATTCATAGCCTTTGTTAAAACAGGGCTTTTATGTACAAAAAGCTCGGAACAGCTAGTCTATTTGCCGGACAGGCAGAATACATTTAAAGAGGAGGCCATCTATTTTTAGAGAGGAGGTTCTTGATGAACGAGCCAAAGCAAATCGGCAAGGGGATTTTATACAGTCTGGTCGTCATTTTCGCCTTGATGTTTGCGGGAAGCCTGCTGATTTCACTGCTCTTGACATGGACATCGCTCACCGAAAGCTCATTCGGCTGGTTGATTACCGCTATATCCTTTATTACACTGTTCATCGGCGGGTTTGTTTCCGGAGGAAAGGCGAAGGAAAAAGGGTGGCTGATCGGAGCTTTGACAGCTCTCTGCTTCTCGCTGACAGTGCTGCTGTTTCAATATCTCGGGTTCGGAGAAGCTTTCAACCTCAAACAGCTTCTGTATCATGCAGGGTTTATGGGTGTCAGCATGATCGGGGGGATTTTCGGGGTCAATCTCCACGGAAGCCGGGCATAGACCGAAAAATGAGGGAGCGGATCAATCCGCTCCCTCATTTTTGTTCGCTTATGTAATAAGCAGCTGCCGGCTATTCGGCTGACGCCTCTCGAATCGCGCGGCGATCGAATGTCAGACGTGTATTGTCGCCTGTTTTGATGACAACCTTGCTTTCGTCAATTGAATCAACAATACCGTGCAGGCCGCCGATCGTTACGACTTTATCTCCTTTTTTCAGCTCCTCCTGCATCTGGCGGACAGCTTTCTGCTGCTTCTGCTGAGGACGGATCAACAGGAAATAAAGAACCGCAAACATTAAAATAATCGGAAGTAATGTTCCAAGCATCTCCATTATTTTTTCACCCCTTTCAAATGAAATATCGCTGGTTTTCGTTTATGTGTCAGAAACTTTTAGCGTTTGGTTTATTAAAACCGTAGCGTTCAAAAAACTCTTCCCGGAAATCACCTAAACGATCTTCACGAATGGCATCTCTGACTTGCCCCATTAATTTTAACAGAAAATAAAGATTATGATAAGAAGTTAAACGAATTCCAAACGTTTCATTGCAGCGGATTAAATGTCTGATATACGCCCGTGAATAGTTTCGGCACGTATAGCAGTCACAGTGCTCATCAATCGGCCTGAAATCCTTTTCATACTTGGCGTTTTTGACGACGAGGCGGCCTTCGCTCGTCATGAGCGTGCCATTTCTGGCAATTCTCGTCGGCAGCACGCAGTCAAACATGTCGACACCGCGGATCGCGCCGTCAATGAGTGAATCCGGTGAACCGACACCCATCAAATAGCGCGGTTTATCCGCAGGAAGCAAAGGAGTCGTAAACTCCAGCACGCGGTTCATGACATCCTTCGGTTCTCCGACTGAAAGTCCACCTATAGCATAGCCCGGGAAATCGAGCGAAATCAAGTCTTTCGCACTCTGTTTCCGCAAATCTTCATATTCGCCGCCTTGAACGATCCCAAAGAGCCCCTGCTCATCAGGGCGCTTGTGGGCTGCAAGGCACCTTTCCGCCCAGCGGCTTGTCCGTTCAACAGACCTTTTCATGTAGTCGTATTCCGCCGGATATGGCGGACATTCATCAAACGCCATCATAATATCGGAGCCGAGGGCGTTTTGGATATCCATCGCTTTTTCAGGCGATAAAAACAGCTTGTCTCCGTTTAGATGATTGCGGAAGTGAACGCCTTCCTCTTCAATTTTGCGGAATTCGCTTAGAGAAAACACCTGGAAGCCGCCTGAATCGGTCAGAATCGCGCGATCCCAATTCATAAACTTGTGAAGGCCGCCCGCTTCCTTGACGATTTCATGGCCTGGTCTCAGCCAAAGGTGATAGGTGTTGCTTAAAATAATGCCGGCGCCCATCTCTTTCAGCTCTTCCGGAGCCATTGTTTTGACGGTGGCCAGTGTCCCTACCGGCATGAATGCCGGTGTATCAAAGGAGCCGTGGGGGGTGTGGACTTTCCCCAGCCTTGCTCCTGTTTGTTTGCATGTTTTTATGAACTCATAACGTATCGGTTGCTGCGACAAATGATGAGCCCTCCAATCTTTTTGTACTTTATTTGATCAGCATCGCATCTCCAAAGCTGAAGAAGCGGTATTCGTGCTCGACCGCGGTGCGGTAGGCGGAAAGCACGTTCTCCCGGCCCGCAAGCGCGCTGACAAGCATTATCAGGGAAGATTTCGGGAGATGAAAGTTCGTAATTATCCCGTCTATCGCCCGGAATGTATAGCCGGGATATATAAAGATCGATGTCCAGCCTCTCGCTTCCCTGAAACGACCGTCATTCTCGGAAGCGATCGTCTCGAGCGTCCTCGTTGATGTCGTTCCGACGGAAATGATCCTTCCCCCGCTCTGTTTGATTCGATTCAGAGCTTCGGCTGTCTCTTCCGTCATTTCATAAAACTCCGCATGCATATCGTGTTCCTCAACATTTTCCGCACTGACGGGCCGGAAAGTTCCCAATCCGACATGTAGGGTGATGAAGGCGATGTGCACGCCTTTTTCCTTCAGCGCGTCAAGAATCTCTTCCGTAAAATGAAGTCCTGCCGTCGGCGCCGCGGCTGAGCCTTGTTTTTTGGAGTAGACCGTCTGATAGCGCTCCTTGTCATCAAGCTGTTCTTTGATGTAAGGAGGCAGCGGCATTTCTCCCAGAGATTCGAGGACTTCGTAAAAAATCCCTTTATAGCGGAATTCTATTTTTCGTCCTCCGTGGTCAAGCTCTTCTGTACAGACCGCCGTCAGCCGACCGTCGCCGAACGTAAGAACGGTTCCCCGCTTCACCCGTTTCGCCGGTTTGACAAGCGTTTCCCACACGTCGCCTTCCTCCTGCTTCAAAAGAAGCACCTCAACCTTTGCACCCGTTTCCTCTTTCACTCCGAACAAACGGGCCGGCAAAACCCTTGTATCGTTCAGGACGATACAGTCGCCGGCTTCCAAAAAATCAAGGATGTGCTTAAATGTACTGTGGGTGATATCGCCCGTTTCTTTATCCAGCACCATCAGCCTTGAAGCATCCCGTTCTTTTAAAGGAACCTGGGCGATCAGGCGTTCAGGCAGGTCAAAATCAAATAAATCAACTTTCATTTTTTTCACCTTATTCTATCTATATACTTTGGTCTCATTTCATCCGTCCGAAGATCGAAAACAATAAGGACAGGATGATGCTGATGACAATGCATGTAACAACAGGAAAGAAAAATGTAACGTTTCCTTTTTTCACAAAAATGTCTCCCGGAAGCTTGCCGATGACTTGCATGAATAAACCAATGCCAAAAATGACCGCGCCTAAAATCATCAAAAGCTTTGGAAACTCAGTCATGGTTCGGAACCTCCATTTTAAAATGGCTGTAGACATCCGGCGTTACAATCCGCCCCCGCGGTGTTCTTTGAATAAAGCCGATTTGCAGGAGGTACGGCTCGTAAACGTCCTCAATCGTATGGGACTCCTCTCCGATCGTCGCCGAGATCGTATCGATGCCGACGGGGCCGCCGCCGAATTTTTCGATCATCCCCATTAACAGCTTGCGGTCGATATGATCGAGCCCGAGCTTGTCGACTTGAAGGCGCTCAAGTGCATCAAGGGCTACTTCCTCTGTGATGGAGCTGTTTCCAAGAACCTGGGCAAAATCCCTGACCCTTCTCAGCAGCCTGTTGGCGATCCGCGGCGTTCCTCTTGAACGCCGCGCGATTTCCAAAGAGGAAAGCCTGTCGATGTCAATCTCGAACAGCTCGGCTGTTCTGACGACGATTTCTGACAGCTCATCCCGGGTGTAATACTCAAGCCTTGACAATACACCGAATCTGTCTCTGAGAGGCGCGGTCAAGAGTCCGACTCTGGTCGTCGCGCCGACGAGTGTAAAAGGCGGCAGATCAAGCCTGACAGAACGGGCTGACGGCCCTTTGCCGATGACGATATCAAGGCAGAAATCCTCCATCGCCGGGTACAGTACCTCTTCAATCGAACGGTGCAGACGGTGGATTTCGTCAATGAATAAAACGTCACCGGGTTCGAGGGCGGTCAAAATCGCCGCCAAATCGCCGGGGCGTTCGATTGCAGGTCCTGACGTCGTGCGGAAATTGACCCCCATTTCATTGGCGATGATGGCGGCAAGGGTCGTTTTCCCCAATCCGGGAGGGCCGTATAGCAAGACGTGGTCCAAGGTCTCCTCCCGCATTTTCGCGGCTTCGATGAAGACCCTGAGATTGTCTTTGACTTTTTCCTGGCCGATGTACTGCGCCAGTTTTTGCGGACGCAGGCTTTGCTCAATCGCTGATTCATGGTTGTCTAGTTCACTTGATACGAGCCGCTCATCCATGAACATCACCTTACTTTAATAATTTTTGTAATGCTTTTTTAACATATTGATCTGTTGAAAGCGCCTCTTCCTTTTTCAGGTGAGGCTGAACTTTTTTAATCTCGCGGTCTGAGTAGCCGAGCGCCTGCAACGCTTCAAGCGCTTCCCCTAGAGCGGTCTTAGCTTCATGGGCTTCTTCCCGCTCTTCGTGGTTGAAAAGACTTGCCGCCGCTTCAGGAATGGCATCAGCCAATTTGCCTTTCAAATCGAGGATGATCTGTCTGGCGGTTTTTTTCCCCACTCCGGGGAACTTCACCAAAAACGCTTCATCTTCATTCTCGATCGCTTCAATCACCGCACCCGGATCACCGGAAGCAAGGATCGCAAGCGCACCTTTCGGGCCGATGCCCGTTACATTCAGCAATTTTGTAAACAGCATTTTTTCTTCCCGTGTCGAAAAGCCGTACAAAGCAGCTGTATCTTCTCTCACATAGTGATATGTATAAATCGTTTCCTCGCTGTTTTCTTTATAGATAAACGGATTAGGCGTATAAATTTGATAGCCGATTCCGCCGTTCTCAATGACAATATACTGGGGCGACACATAATCAATGGTGCCCTTTACGAATTCGATCAACGTTCATTCACCTCTTTGACTGCTCTTCATTGTAACATAAAACAGGCAAAGCTAGAATGAAAAAGTTAACATATGTTCGCTCTAGTCATAACAGGACGTTTTTTTTCACCCTAAAAAAGACATAACAGCGTCATGTCTTCATATCTTTCATAATTCCCGATGATTTTACGGCTTCAATGACATGCTGAAATTCATGTTTCGTCCGATAGGGAATCCCTTTGCGCAGGTCATCCGCCATTCGGCTCTCAAGCCGCTTTATATCAATCTGAAAAAACGATTGAATCGGCTCTGACAAAACGCCGGGACGGCCGTGAAAAGTCGATATGACGCCATCCTCCGTCACCCCGATATAGCCGTTTGTTTTGCTTAAAGGAGAGATGTCATCCACCTGCTTGCGAAACAGCATGAACCCTTTTTTTTGATCAACAAGCTGCCATCCTTTATATGCGGCTTTTACATCTTCCACCTTACCGAGCGGCTCTTCCTTGTTTTCAATGCCAACATCCCCGTCTAAATACACCTTTTCAAACTGAATGTGCACCCTGTCCTGCTCCTTTGCCTCCGATGCCGATCTTCCTGCAGCTTCCTGCTGAAAACTGAACATAACGGTAAACACCAGGGTGACAAACAAACTGATTCTCTTCCATAATTTCAGGCTGTCCACACATATCACCTTCTTTTTTGCCTTCAAGATATTACCCTTAGTTTGACCAACGCTTGCAAAAATTAGTCGTCTGCATGCGTTTCCTGTTCAAGCCCCGGGGGATGCCGGATACAATGATTTTACAGACCGATGACAATGATTACATTTTAAAGCCAATGGAGAAGATGTGAAGCATTTAGGATGCAAAGCCGCCCGTTCTCATGTATAAAAGCAGTATAGAGTTTCTTTTTAAAAAGAAGGTGGACTCAGCGTGACAAAGGCGAAAAGATATTCAGAAGCAGTAATCTACGATACGAAAAAGCGGTTTAACAAGCTTGTCCAAAAGCCCGATGATTTAGAATTGATCGGGAAGGGACGAAGCGCATACGTTTTTAAGCTGAAAGAGTGCGGGAGAGACATGGCGCTGAAAGTCTTTTTCCCAGAATTCACAGACATCGCTCAAAAGGAAGCGGAGATCTATCAAAAACTGGCTGATTCCCCGTATTATCCTGATATTTATGAGACAGGGCATTCATATATATTAATGGAATATATTAAAGGACATACTTTTTACGAATGTTTAAATCAAGGCATCCCTATCGAGGAAGAGATGATCCGGGAAGTGGACCGCGCTTTGCATTATGCCCGGCAGCAGGGATTAAACCCTTCCGACATTCACCTTAGAAACCTGATTCTGACCCCGTCCGGAGCGGTAAAGGTCATCGATGTCGCCAGATTTCGGCAAACAAAGGAATGCAGGCAGTGGGATGATCTGAAAACAGCCTATCGATATTATAAAAAGAGAAAGTTCCCGCAAAAACTCCCTAAATTATGGATGGAAATGATTGCGTTTCTTTATAAAAAAAACTGGCTCCAAAAACGT
Organism: Bacillus sp. HSf4; assembly: GCF_029537375.1. Classification (NCBI taxonomy): domain Bacteria; kingdom Bacillati; phylum Bacillota; class Bacilli; order Caryophanales; family Bacillaceae; genus Bacillus; species Bacillus sp. HSf4. The sequence goes on from NZ_CP120679.1 coordinate 2,939,748, forward strand.
TGGGACGCCAGAAAAAATAAAATTTGACCGATAAAGCGAACTCATGAAACTTCAAGGAATATTCCTCGTATGAAGAAATAACACTCTCCTGAAAGGAGCATTCGAGATTGAGATTAAAAAAGAAAAAACGGCGGGAACATGCCGAATCGGATTATTGGTTTCTGCTTGATCTGATCGAGCCTTTATATTATGTGCTGAGATTCGCATTCAGAGGCATTGTGAAATTCATTAATTAACACGTCCCCGCTAAAGCGCTTTTTAGCTGAGCAACAAATACACCGCAGATGTGACGAGGCAAAAATAGCGGCTTTTCCGCTTATATCAGCGAATAAAAAAATCCCCTTTCAAGAAAAGGGGATCGCTTTGTTTCGTTTTTATTGCTCCTGTAGGTTTGCAAGCGGTACTTCCTGTTCGTTCTCAGGCTGTCCGAGCGGATAGATTCTGGCCGTTCCGTTTTGCTGATCGACATGCTGAATATAAATCGGCCGGCCGTTGTAAGTGACATCGACCATCACCGGAGATTCAACGATCTCTTGGGCGCGCTGTGTATTCATCATAAAATCCTCCTTTAGATTTTATTCATAATGTGCGCTCCCTCTTGCTTTCATATTCATATTGGCCGGTTTTTCAGGACACACTCGCGGTCAGCGAAGCTTGACGTATAAAGGCAGGTCGGTATGCCCCATTTCGCGCACATACACAAATAGGTTGCCCTTATGGTGAATCTCATGGCCAACGGCAAGCTGGACGAGCTGTTCAGCAGCCACTTTACGGCCGAACATCTTGGTCAAGTCAATTTCACGATCCAATTCCTCATCTGTAAACGATTCAAGCAATTGTTTCGTTTTTTCCGTATACGCTTGCGCCAGCTCGGCAAGGCTTGTCTCAGGGTCTTCCAATTTCCTTTTAAAGCCTTCCGGGGTTCCTTCCTTGGCTGTCAAAGCAAATCGATAAAATGAATGCAGCATATGTGTGATGAGATCTCTGGCTGACATTGAAGTTTCGGTCGGTTTGTAATCCATGTGTTCATCATCAATCTTTTGAATCAGCTCTTCTGTGACACTGCGATGTGATAAAAATTCCTGAACGATACGGTCTTTGCGCTCCACCTTCTCATTCCCCCTTTATGTTGATACAGTTTTAGAATAACATCTTTTACCTGAATGTTTTCAACATTTGTCTTCCAAAACTTTTCGAACCGCTTTGACATACCTGTAGAACTTTCTTGTTTTTGTTTCTTCCCTGTCCTGATAATCAAAGTCTTCAAAAAATGCTTTTCGTTGCGCCGTGCTGATTTCCAGCTGCACACTCATGCCTGAGCTGCTTTCATTGTTGATGTTCTCAGTATCCGTTCCGGCAAATCTACCGTCTACTTCGACCAGTTCTGCGGAAAAATCATATTTTTTAAGCGATCTGACGATGGCTTTGGCGAGCTTTCTGTCGGTGCCGCCCACCAATGTGTGCCGACGATCGCCTGAATAGCCGTGAAAAGCGATCGTATAACGGTGTTCTTTTATTTTTTGCAATGCGAGCGGCTCGTCAAAATTTGTGCTTGTGATATGCAGATCTGAATTATTCTCATCCTTTTTTCCTTCGAATAAATAAGTCGAGTAATCATCGTTAAAAGCGCGGACAAGCTCGCTGACCCCGCCTTCGATTCTCCCGCCGTGGGGTGAAAAGATTAAGCACCTGCTTCCCGCTTCTTCATGATAATCGATATCATATCCGCCATTTTCATGCTTTTGCAGTTCCTTGAAACTGACATATTTGTCACCGGCCTGGCGCTGATATTCCTCCCTGGCCGTTTTTTCAGTCCACCTGTATACACCATTTATCATCACAACCAGAATCACCAAATAGATGAATCCTTTTATGACTACATTCTTCCTCATGTTTACTTCCCCTTTTGCTTCATGTATTGCCAAATGAAAAAAGCATGTCGGTCATGCTGAACTGTTCAAGTGTTTTTGACTTTTTTGTGACACAGTTATTTTACGCTTTACATATGACGCATTCAATTATGAATAAGTTTGATAAAAAATAAAAATTTAAAATTTTTTTATTAAACAATACTTTTTCTTTAGTGTTAAAGATAGATAAAACTTAAGAAGAAAATCTCATAAGAAAATTCGGAAAAAGACCATTTTTTCTGCCGTAAGCCCATTCCGTTCGGAAACGAGGAGCGTTTTACCACAATCAGGGTATACGGTTTGATAAAAGTGTGTCCGTCCGTTGTATGCTGAAGTTCTATTTCCTTTTTTTTATTTCTTCTGTTATCCTATAACCGATAATAAAAGTGCAGGTGAACGATATTGGAAACAGAGTATGAAACAAAAGGCTATGACACGACAACCGTTTATGACTACAACCAGTACCCCGATGTCCACCACGGCCGTTGCGATAATTGCGACTACACGCTTTTTAAGAGCTCGGTCAAGGACGGGCAATTTTTGCGCGAATGCCGGCGCTGCGGCATGAAAAAAAGCATTTAAAGCAAACCGCTTCCTGAAGATCAGGGAACCCTTCATATGTATAAAAAGTTGCCGGCAATGCGATGAAGCTTTGCCGGCAAAGTGGATTTCATTGTCAATTTCTACGCGTCTTTATTTTGGCTGGTGATGATACCGTTAACCGAATTGCCGATCTTTTCACTGATTTCAGCATTCAGGCTGTTGACATTTTGAATGTATTCGTTGATGATATTTTGCATCGCTTGGTTGAACTCTGTGTTTTCGTTTGATGAAAAATTGGTTACATCGATACCGCTGTTCTTTTGGACCAATTCATTAACGGATTGGCCAAAACCGCTGACAAGGCTGTTGATTTTTTCAATGACTTGAGCGACTTCCTGGTCTTGCTGGTTTGTGTTCAAAGCTGAGAACGGCTGCTGATTTTGCTGCTGTTCAGACATATCACATTCCTCCTCTCTATTTACTCTTTCACAATATATGTTTTAAGAAACAACTTGTTTCCGCAGCTGTTTGACCCGTCTGCTAAATGGTTGACGACATAGAAAAAGGACGCCGGGGGGCGTCCTTCAAAATCCCAAAACGGCTTTTAGTTTTGGGATTTTGTCATTTCATTTGACTCACGCTTTAAAGAACGTTTGTATACACTTCCTGGACATCATCGTCATCTTCAAGCACATCGACGAGTTTTTCGATTTTTTCTTGAACCGTTTCATCCACTTCGGCATAGGTTTGCGGGATCATCGTAATTTCCGCTGTAGCGGGTTTGTAGCCTTTGCTTTCCAATCCCTTTTTCACTTCTTCAAACTGCTCCGGCTCGGTATAAATTTCAAACAGCTCATTGCTCGTTTCGAGCTCCTCCGCGCCTATATCAATCACTTCAAGCATGAATTCTTCTTCATCTGTTTCAAGATCTTCGCGCTCGATGGCGATGTATCCTTTGCGGTCAAACATATAAGAGACACAGCCCGTTTCTCCCAGGCTTCCCCCGTTTTTGCTGAAGGCGGTCCGGACGCTGGTCGCCGTCCGGTTTTTATTATCGGTCAGACATTTGACCATGACGGCAACACCGCCTGGCCCGTAGCCTTCATACGAAATTTCTTCATAGCTGTTTCCGTCTTGGCTGCCTGAGGCTTTTTTGATGGCGCGTTCGATGTTGTCGTTCGGCATGTTTGCACCTTTAGCTTTATCGATGACGAGACGCAGGCTCGCGTTTGCTTCAGGGTCAGAACCTCCCTCTTTTGCGGCTACATAAATTTCTTTGGCGAGTTTCATGAAAATTTTGCCCCGTTTTGCATCCTGGGCATTTTTCCGTCTCTGAATATTTTTCCATTTAGAATGGCCAGCCATATCTTTCTACCTCCAAAAAAATTCTCGTCTCTATGTACCACTTTATACGGTTTTAGCTGCATTTGTAAAGAAAATGGCAAAATGGCCGGGAAAAACCCGGCCATTATAGAAATGTCATTGATTCCGCAAGCGGTTCACATGATCATTCGTTGTGTTTCCGCGGTCTCTTACGTTCTGTGGATCGTCGTTCATTTCACGCAGCCTTGTGAATGTGCCGTTGTCTGCAGCAATTTGAACCGTTCGGTCTCCGGCATACCTTTTAGCGATTTGTCTCATTTGATTTCTGTCGGTATCTGACAGGTTTTTATCAGCCCGCACCGCGATGATGACTGTTTCATCGGTTACGACCGCCTGGCTTTCGTCGATATTATTCATTTGATTAATACGCTTCGTGATGTTTCTCGAGATTTTACGGTTTTGCGGTTTATCATATCCCGTGTTTAGTGTCCCCACTAAATGGTTGTGATAGTTCATGTCTCCCCGGCTGTACGTTCCGTCTCCCGTCGGAACGGGGTTGCCGTTTCGATTTGTCACATTTGTTGTGCCGTTTCTCCCGTTCATGTTTTCAAGCATATCCGTTACAGGCCCGTCATTATCAAAACCGTCATTACGATCTGCGTCATTGGAATAATATCCGATTGGACGGGCATTATTATCGTATCGATTATCCATGGCATTGTTCGTTCCGCAGGCTGAAAGACCGGCTGTCAAAAGCAAAATACCCGAAAACATTTTCAGCTTCTTATCCAATGGTAGAACCCCCCGTGAAAACCGCAGTTTTTGAGCATTACGCTCGCTTTTAGGATGTACGCAAAAAGGAGAGCCTACCCTTGACAGTTATAGACAGCTTGACATTCGGGCATTTTTAGAAAATGCATGAAAAAAGGAACGATATATCATCGTCCCGCATGTTTGATCAGTCCTCGTCATCTTCCGGCCTGTTAAACATTTGACCTCCCGCCGGCTGCTGGTATCCTCCCATGCCGTACGGACTTCCCATCTGCTGCATTGGCGGCATTTGGCCATATGGGACACCTCCTGGGAATCCTCCCGGATATTGGCCGGGTCCGCAGCCGCAGTCATCCTTTCCTGTATGCGCCATGTTCGGATCTCCGGCATGACCTAGATTAGGCGGTGCATACCCTGGGAATGGCTGATACGATGGCATGTAGGCCGGTGCGTTCATCGGCTGGTGATGGTATCCGTGATGGCCGGCATTGTCATGGCCCATGTTATCATGACCCATATTGTCATCACCGTCATATTCGGCCGGTGATACATAGCCCGGCTGCTGCTGCGGCATGTAAGGCATTTGTTGAGCAGGATATGGATACCATGGATAGCACAAACCTGTGCCTGGAAGTACAGGTGAAACAGGGATTAAGCACCCCGGATGATACGGATACGGAAATGGTTGGTGATATGCAGGTGCAACATTCGGCATCCCGTGATACTTGTTTTCTTCTGCTCCGCCGACTTGTGACGGCTGCGGGATATTTGGATAGTTGACGTTTTCCATATGACTCTCCTCCTCATTTGTCCATGGCATATTCATGTTGGGCCCTTCCTCGTGATGTCCGTACGGTTTCGGAGGTACAAACGGCTGATGAAGCTGATTGACATTTTGATAAAAGTTGGAAATATCACCCTCAGGCATGCTTGACTGGCCGCCTATATTGGTATTGGGTACAGGCGGAACATAAGGAACCGAAGGCTTTTCTTTCGGTTTCGTATCTTCCACATCAAGCTTGACTTTAGGCTTTTCTTTTGCAAATGGATGTTCCTGCTTTTTCGGAAATTCCTTCCGTATACTGGGCTGCTCCTCTTTTTTAACCGGCACTCCCCCTGACGGCACTTTTATTTTCATGCCGGGCATGATCAGATCTGGATTGCTGAGCTGCGAGTTCAGTTTTTTCAGTTCTTGAAAGTCCACTTCATATCGTTCTGCTATTTTTTCAAGAGTGTCGCCCTTTTGGACAATATGAATTTTCAACGTTTTCCCCTCCTATGCAAAAACGTGAACGAACGCATGAGAATAACAAATATGTTTCCTCACAAATTTATGCAGAGACAGGAGGGGTTATGATAAAAACTTGTTCTTTTTGAAAAAGTTAGCTGATGCTGAGCATTCGGTTCAAAGCGGTGACGGCATCTTCTGCGATGTCTTTTTCAACTTTGATGACTCCCGTCGGTTCACCTTTGTCAATTTGTTCCAACGACCATAATAAATGGGGAAGATCGATTCTGTTCATCGTCAAACACGGACACATGTCCGGATTAAGTGATTCAATCTGTTTGTCGGGATGCTCATTGATGATTCTCTGGACGAGATTCATTTCTGTTCCGATCGCCCACTTGCTTCCAGGCTCCGCTGCATTGATCGTGTCGATAATTTTTTTAGTGGAACCGCTGTAATCGCTGTTCGTCACGACTTCATGAGTGCATTCCGGATGTACGATGATATTGATCTCCGGATCGCGTCGTTTGACATTTTGGATATTTCTTACTGTGAATTTCTCGTGAACTGAGCAGTGGCCCTTCCACAAGATGATTTTCACGTCCTGTATATCACCTTCATACATCAGCTTTTCCGCTATCGGGTCCCATACCGCCATCTGTGTGAGCGGAATGCCCAGTTCATATGCTGTGTTTCGCCCGAGATGCTGATCCGGCAGAAATAAAATCCGTTCCTTTTGCGCGAGTGCCCATGTTAACATGCGGGTTGCGTTTGAGGATGTGACCGTTGCCCCGCCGTTTCTTCCCGTAAAGGCTTTAATCTCAGCCGTAGAATTGACATATGTCAGCGGAATGATCGTATCGCCGAACAATTGTGTCAGCTGCTCCCAAGCCCTGTTTGTCTGCTGCATATTCGCCATATCCGCCATCGAACAGCCGGCTCTCATATCAGGCAAAACGACAACTTGTTCATCTAATGTGAGCATATCGGCTGTTTCCGCCATAAAATGTACGCCGCAAAACGCGATATATTCCGCTTTTGTGTTTTGCTGTGCAACTTGAGCAAGCTGAAGCGAATCCCCTGTAGCATCGGCAAAGCGAATCACTTCGTCTTTTTGATAATGGTGGCCTGGAATGAACAGCCTTTCTCCGTATGTCTTTTTGATCCGCAAAATTCTCTGCACCATTTCTTCTTCCGGCAACTCTTTATAATGATCCGGCATCATGCCCGCATTCTGATCGTTAATCAAGTTTAAAATAGACATCGTTCCCTCTCCAATCCCGTTTATTTTTTCAGATCAACATTCATGCTGAAATCCAGACTTTTCGCCGAGTGTGTCAAATAGCCCAGCGATATATAATGCACCCCTGTTCCCCTGTAAGAAGGGAGATTTTCATATGTGATGCCGCCGGAAGCTTCCGTTATGATTCCGGCAGGCGTCATTTCCGCAAATGCTTTTACCGTTTCCGGCGGACAGTTGTCAAACATAATAATATCCGCTCCGGCTTCGATCGCTTCTTTAAGCTCGTTTTCAGATTCGATCTCCACTTCAACTTTCACCATATGTCCGCAGGCTGCCCGCGCTTTTTCGACCGCTTGAGAAATCGAGCCGCAAGCAGCGATATGGTTGTCTTTAATCATGATGCCGCCGTCCAGTCCAAAGCGGTGATTGGCGCCTCCGCCTGTTTGGACAGCGTATTTTTCAAGCATGCGAAGCCCGGGTGTCGTTTTTCGCGTATCACAAATTCTAATGCCTGGGTCATTCAGCTTGATGACAGATTGATTTGTTAATGTGGCAATGCCCGACATTCGTTGGATGAGGTTGAGCACAACCCGTTCACCGGTCAAAAGCGAAGCGGCCGAACCTTTAAGATGGGCGATCACCTCCCCTTTTTCGACCAGTTCTCCATCTTTTTTCAAAAGATCGATGGCTATCGATTCATTGATGAGATGAAAACCTTCCCTTATCACCATTTCCCCTGCAAACAAGCCGCTTTCTTTCGCTGTTATCAAGGCTTCACATTGCTGATTTTCGTCAAAAACAGCCTGGGAGGTGAGGTCTCCCCAGCCGATGTCCTCTTTAAAAAATTCTCCGAGCATTTGTCTAAGCTTGAACTGCTGCATCCTTCACAATCCCTTCATTTTCTATAATCTCGACATCGCCTTTTACATGAATGATTTGTTTCCCTTTCCAGTTTTTATCATCTGCCGCCGGAAAATCTGAGCGGAAATGCCCTCCCCTGCTTTCTGTCCGCAGCAAGGCAGAAGCTGTCATCAGTTTAGCGGTCTGCCATAGATGGGTCAGGGTAAGCTGAGATTTTGTGATTTCTTTCACATTTACCGTTTGAACAGGCAGCTGCTCAAGCCGATCTTTCACCTTCCGCAGTTCATCTGCCTTACGCACGATGGAGACGTGATCTGTCATCCATTTTTGAATGTCTTTTACATCACACAAAGGTACGGTAAATGTGATGTCTTCAGGTAAAGGTGCTTTTCCGCAGGCAAAGACCGCCTGCTTCCGGCTTTTGATCCGCTCTGCCGCTCTTTGACCAAACACAATACATTCCAGCAGGGAATTGCTTGCCAGCCGGTTGGCCCCGTGAAAACCCGTACAAGCGGCTTCTCCGATGACAAAAAGGTTTGGCACAGACGTTTCTCCCCACCTATCGACAGAGACGCCACCCATTAAAAAATGCATGCCCGGTGAGACCGGAATCCGTCCGTTTTCAATGGGAACCCCCGCCTCCTCACAAATCGAAGTCACCGTTGGAAAACGCCACCGGAAATCCGGAATATGACGGATATCCAAAAATACGCGGCTTCCATCCGCTAATGTTTCATGAATCGTTCTTGAGACAACATCCCTCGGCGCCAAGTCCTTTAAGGGATGAACACCGTCCATCACCTGCCGCCCGCTTTCATCTGTCAAAACGGCTCCTTCCCCGCGCACAGCCTCAGAGACAAGCCCGTGCGCCCGCCCGTTTTTCACAAGCAGTGTGGGGTGAAATTGAACGAACTCCAAATCAGCCAGCTCGGCACCCGCCCGATATGCGAGAGAAAGTCCGTCGCTTGTCACTGAGCGGTTATTCGTATGCACTTGAAAAAGATGCCCGCATCCTCCCGTCGCCAACACCACATAGTCGGCTTTTCTGAGAACGGCCTTTCCGCTGCTGTCTTTTGTCCAGACGCCTCGACAGCGGCCGTCTTCAATCCACAAGTCCGCTGCGGTTTCGTATTCTTTCAGGGTGACATGACCGCCGAGCTGTCCGATTAAATGACGGATCAGCATCCGCCCCGTCGCATCTCCGCCGGCATGCAAAATCCGGTTCACCGAATGTGCGCCTTCTTTTCCGAGACGGAGCCTTCCCTTTTCATCTGTATCAAAAGGGAAATTCTGCTTGATTAGCTCCGCGATAAGCCGCTGTCCGTCTCTAATGGTATCATTGACTGTTTCAATGTGATTGTGGCCGCAGCCGGCGTATAATGTGTCTTCCGCATGTGCAGATCCTGAGTCATACGGTAATGTGGATGAAGCAATCCCCCCCTGTGCGAGTGTTGAATTGCTGTCACTGACCGACTCTTTTGTCACCACCATCACTTCATATGACGGCGGCATCGCCGCAGCAAAAGACAGAGCAGCCGCACCTGCCCCGACAACAATGATCGTCTGATGAGACATGATGACTCCTCCTGTAAATTTACATGTGTCTTGACACCTATATTTACATATCGATACAATAAACTCAAGTATTTTTTAAAGAATGGGAGACTTGAGTTGTGATTTATCTTGATTATGCAGCGACAACACCGATGTCAAAGGATGCTCTGCAAGCGTTCGAAAAACTGAGCACTCATCTTTACGGCAATTCAAGCAGCCTGCACGATGCCGGAGGAAAGGCGGACAGCATATTACGACACTGCCGAAACAGACTGGCGGCATTGATTTCAGGTGAACCTGAAGGTGTTTATTTTACAAGCGGCGGCACCGAATCTAATTTTTTGGCGATCCACTCGATTTTGAACGGACTCCCTGCCGATAAACGGCATTTCCTGATGACAGAAATGGAACATCAATCGATCCATATTTTAAAACGGCATCTTGACATGCTTGGATTTGAGGTGAGCTTGGTGAAGCCAAATGCCGCCGGGATCATCACCATCGACATCCTAAAACAGCATCTGCGGCCGGATACAGGTCTTGTTTCCATCCAGCACGCGAATTCCGAAACAGGCGTCATCCAGCCGCTGGCTGAGCTCTCTTCCTATTTGCATGACCGCGGTGTGCTTTTGCATAGCGACTGTGTTCAGACATTTGGCAAAATCCCTGTTCATGCTGCTCAGCTTGGAATCGATGCATTGTCTGTGTCAAGTCATAAAGTATACGGCCCTAAAGGAACGGGAGCGGTCTATATCCGGCCCGGTGTGAATTGGAAGCCGGTCTATCCCGGTACATTGCATGAGAATGGTTTTCGAAGCGGCACAGTCAATGTTCCCGCCATCGGGGCTTTTATCACGGCTGCTGAAGAAACAGCCGGCAAAATGAATGCTGTTTTTGAGAAGCAACAGATGCTGCGGAGCCATTTTTTGCGGGGAGCAAAAGAACGGAGCCTGCCGCTTTCCCTTGCCGTTCCCGAATCGGCCGACTCAGAGGTGCTTCCGCATATTCTGGGTTGTTTTTTTCATTCCTTTGAAGGACAATATGTTATGTTGGAATGTAATCGGCGCGGAATCTGCATATCAACCGGAAGCGCATGTTCTGCCGGCTATCATGAGCCGTCAAACACGATGAACGCCCTTCAGGTTCCGAGGGAGCTGGCGCTTCAATTCATCCGGATTTCCTTCGGATGTGACACAACCAAGGAACACATTGCGAAACTGTTGAATGTATTGACAGATATGAATCATGAGAAAGGAGACCAACGGATTGACAGACGGATTAAAACTTATGGGAACTGAGCGGCGCAACAAGCTGCTTGCCTGGCTTAAGGCATCGGAGGCTCCGTTAACGGGAAGCGAGCTCGCCAAAAAAGCTTCTGTTTCCCGACAGGTCATCGTACAAGACATTTCGTTGTTAAAAGCGAAGAATGAACCGATTATTGCAACAAGCCAAGGGTATATGTACCTGCGCTCCGCAGCCGGAGAAAAACAGCCGGTGCAGCGGATCATCGCCTGTGATCACCGCCCTGAAAAAACAGAAGAAGAGTTGAACTTGATCGTTGATTTTGGCGTCTCAGTCAAGGATGTCACAATTGAACATCCGGTCTACGGCGATTTGACGGCATCCATCAGGGTGAGCACGAGAAAAGAAGTCTCAGACTTTGTCAAAAAAATATCCTCCACAAATGCCGCTTACTTGTCACAGCTGACAAACGGCATCCATCTCCACACATTGGAGGCGAATGAAGAGGAAAAAATCGATCAGGCTTGCGAGGCCCTCAAAAAAGCGGGTATCCTCATTTCCGAATAAGACAGGAAACAAAACAAGGTCCTTTGCCCGTAGGCAAAGGACCTTGTCTATTCTCATAACTGATATGCATTGTAAGCCCCGAGCATTTTCACTTTGCATCCCAAAGCCTCAAGCTCAGCTATGGCGCCCGGAATCAGGACGTCGTCTAAAGCCATTTCGATATCTATGATAAAGAAATAATTTCCAAGTCCGGTTTTCGTCGGACGGGATTCAATTTTGGAAAGATTCAAATTTCTCCACGCAAAAGCTGATAGTACTTGATGGAGCGCCCCTGATCTGTCTGAAGGCAGGGTCACCATAAGCGTTGTTTTCGGCCTTGGCTTAAGCTCTGGATTGACTTGAATGGAAGCGTGCGGATCGGGATTGAGCATCACAAACCTTGTATGGTTATATTCATAATCATGGATATCCCGTTTCACGATTTCCAATTGATAGGTTTCAGCAGCCATTTCATTGGCGATCACCCCGATGTTTTCCTCCGGATGTTCATTCACATATTTTGCCGCCGCTCCTGTAGATGTTGCATATTCAAACGGAATAGCATCAAACCGGCTGTGCAAAAATTTATGGCATTGTGCAATCGCATGAGAATGGGAATAAACCTTTTGAATATCCTCCCACGTCTCTTTTCTTGAAGGATGCACAAGCAGATGCTGGCGGATCGGCGCGGTGATTTCCCCGACAATGTAAAGAGGCTGTTCATGGATTAAGTAATCGATTGTCAGATTCACCGAACCTTCGATCGCGTTTTCCAGCGGGACAACAGCCAGATCGATGTCACCGTTCATGGCTGCATCCATACAGGCTGGTATTGTGCGGAATGCCTGCTGTTTAGCTCCCGCAAAACAGGAGCAAACAGCAAGGTGTGTAAATGTTGCTTCTGGACCTAAATAACCAACTTTCATACTCATGATAGATAACATTCTCTCCCTTTAAGCGCCCGAACCGAGTATTTCGACCTTTTCCACGAATTCCAGCTTTCTTAATTTGTTCATCAGCAAATCAACATTTTCATCCATTCCCCTCGTGCTGATGGACAATGTGACATTGGCTCTTCCCTGAAGGGGAATGGTCTGGTGAATCGACAGCACATTGCAGCCTGATTCGGCGACAACCTGAAGCAGATGGGACAGTGTCCCCGAACGGTCTTCCAAATGAAAAAAAAGCGTGATGATCTGTTCTTTAACCATTGTATAAAAGGGAAAGACGGCATCTCTGTACTTGTAAAAAGCGCTTCTGCTCAGATCAACCTTTTGAACCGCTTCAGCAACAGATTCGGCCTTCTTCCTTTCAATCAGCTTTTTCACTTCAAGTGTTTTCCTCATTGCCTCCGGCAGCACGTCTTCCCTGACAAGATAAAAGGTCTCCTCTTTCACTGGTCCTTCTCTCCTTTAAAAACCGGTTTCCATAATCAATCGATCGATTTGAAAGGAAAAACGCTTCCTTTCATCTAAAATTCGGAGAGCCTGCCGGGCAAACTCTCCGAGTCGATCAGTCGATAAATTCAAATTCAAACTCAAGCAGGCGGATCGTATCCCCATCCTTGGCGCCGCGCGCCCGTAACGCGTCATCAACTCCCATACCGCGAAGCTGTCTGGCAAAGCGCTTAACAGACTCGTCTCTTGAGAAATCCGTCATTTTGAACAAGCGCTCCAGCTTGGCGCCGCTCAAAACAAAGGTGCCGTCAGGATCACGGGTGATCTCAAACGGTGCTTCTTCCTCTTCAAGCTTATACACGACCTTGTTTTCGGCCAGTTCCTCTTCGTCATAAAGCGGGAACTCCGGCGTTGTTTCCAAACGGTTGGCAATCTCAAACAGCAGATCTCTTAAGCCTTGTCTTGTGACTGCACTGATCGGAAAAACAGGATGGTCGTCAGTCAGTTTTTCTTGAAAAGCCTTCAGGTTGTCTTCCGCTTCCGGCATGTCCATTTTGTTGGCGACGATAATCTGCGGACGTTCGGTCAGCCTTAAATTATACTGCTCAAGCTCCTTATTGATGGTCATGTAGTCCTCGTAAGGATCGCGGCCTTCAAGACCCGACATGTCAATGACATGGACGATGACGCGCGTTCTCTCAACGTGCCTCAAGAATTGGTGGCCGAGTCCCACTCCTTCATGCGCCCCTTCGATCAGTCCCGGAAGATCGGCCATCACAAAGCTCCGTCCGTCCTCTGTTTCTACCATGCCGAGGTTCGGGGCAAGCGTTGTAAAGTGATAGTCGGCGATCTTTGGCTTCGCTGAAGAAACGACGGACAAGAGGGTCGATTTTCCCACGCTAGGGAAACCGACAAGCCCGACATCGGCTAAAACTTTCAACTCCAGTACAATATAGCGCTCTGTGCCTGGTTCGCCGTTTTCAGACAGCTGCGGCGCCGGATTTGCCGGTGTCGCAAAACGGGTGTTGCCTCGTCCGCCGCGCCCGCCTTTTGCGATGACCGCTTCCTGTCCATGCTCGGTTAAATCGGCGAGAACCTGCTTTGTGTCATCATCGATGACAACGGTGCCCGGCGGTACTTTCACCACCATATCATCGGCATTTCTGCCATGCTGATTTTTTGACATGCCGTGCTCTCCGCGGTCCGCTTTAAAATGTCTTTGATACCTGAAATCCATCAGCGTGCTGAGACCTTCGTCGACTTTAAACACGACGTCTCCGCCTTTACCGCCGTCTCCGCCCGCAGGCCCCCCTTTAGGGACATATTTTTCGCGGCGGAAAGCAACCATTCCGTTGCCTCCGTCCCCGCCTTTAACATATACTTTTACCTGATCAACAAACATAACGTCCTCCGTTCTATTCCTAAAAAACCGCGCTTTACCGAATATGAATTTCTGCTATGCAATCCCGGTCCGATATATCAAACCGTTTGATGATATAATCATCGACATGTGAATCGTGAAACCCTTTGAAATCGGCCAGCCGCGTCAACATACCGTGAAAATCGAGATAGATGACGAGCGGCCCGTCCGTCTGCAATGTGACCGACAGATGATTGTCGCCGCCCTTCATAGCGGAATCGTCAAAAATCCGGAACAGCTTTCTGACGAGAACGACCAGCTTTTCTTCATAGGCAGACAAATCCCTGACTTCACCGATCACCTCATATTCAAGCGTCAGCGAATGAGCCTTCCAGTTAAATGTGAGCAGCTCATAAGCAAAGCGCGGTATTTTAAGATTTGAAAGCTTTGATTCATGCTGAGCTTCTATGACCACTTCCTCGATGATTTCAAAGACGCGGTCATATTTCTTTAATGTTAGATTTCCTTTAATCAATTGCAGTTTATTCATCCAGTCGTGTCTTGAATGGCTGAGCAAGTGAATCAGCTCATGTGTCAAAGCCTTATCATCCGTATTATTTTCATGTTTTTTCGACATTTCTTCCATTTTGGCACTCCCAATCGTTAGTTCTCTCTTTTAGGAGTCTGATTCAGTTTGTACTTTGAATTATAACAGAGAAGACAGTATAAATGAAACACGTTTATATACTTAACGAAGCAGAATCGGCGCGGAATCCCCGGCGCTTTGGCGTCCGCCGGGCGGGTGTTTTCACGATTCAAAAGGGAAATTTTCACACTATGTAAAAAACTCCGGTCAGAACGACCGGAGTTTCGTTTAAAGTTAGGCTACAGGATATACGCTCACTTTTTTGCGGTCACGGCCGAAACGTTCGAATTTAACCGTTCCGTCGACTTTCGCAAATAGAGTGTCATCTCCGCCGCGGCCCACGTTTTCACCTGGGTAAATTTTCGTTCCGCGTTGACGGTAAAGGATTGAACCGCCTGTTACGAATTGACCGTCGGCACGTTTAGCACCAAGGCGCTTCGCCTCAGAGTCACGTCCGTTCTTTGTAGAACCTACTCCTTTTTTAGAAGCGAAAAACTGAAGATCTAGTCTTAGCATGGTAGCTCACCTCCTATTTGTTTTTCGTCGTTACTTTTAAGTAACCTTTGTAATCCCGTTCGATCGTTTCAAGGGAAACGACCATGCCTTCAAGAAGCAGCTGGGCTTTTTTCAAAGCCTCCTGATCCGCGTCATCCGGGAATTTGAAGGATAAAAATCCTCCGTCTCCCCCGAGGTCGACAACCGGTTCAATGCCTGTCAGCTTCATGACCGCATTCACCGCTCCAAAGGCGACAGCCGATGCTCCCGCACAAACGAGATCCTGTCCATGTTCAGCAAAATTCGCATGACCCGACATTTCAAAAGACTGAATGCTTTTGTTCGATCGGGATCTTGTAATCGTTGCTTGAATCATATCTGACACGCCTTAAGCGTTGATTTTTTCAATGACAACTTTAGTGTAAGGCTGACGATGACCTTGTTTTTTATGTTGGTTTTTCTTCGGCTTGTACTTAAATACGGTAATCTTTTTAGCGCGGCCTTGTTTTTCAACTTTGCCTGTCACCGTAGCACCTTCAACCGTCGGGTTACCAACTTTCACGTTTTCACCGCCGACAAACAATACGTTGTCAAAAGTAACTGTTTCGCCGGCTTCAGCAGCAAGCTTTTCAACGTATACAGTTTGACCTTCTTCAACTTTGATTTGTTTTCCGCCTGTTTGAATAATTGCGTACATCTCTGCACCTCCTAATAAACTAAGACTCGCCAATCACAGGGGGCTTTGAAAAGCGCTTAACACCTGTGCTGAGCGGTTGTAGCACGGGTGCTACATCCATAACATTAAAAACTATATCAAAGAATAGTCCCAATGTCAATGTCTTTTAGGATCGATGCGAGATCGTCAGTAGACAAGCAAGAGCTCTTCCATCGAACATGTCGTCCGTTTATCGGCGAAATAAGCGTGCAGAACTTCGTTTTCATCCAGCTGGCTCAGCTGGTCGCCGTCTTTCTCAATGATGATGGGGTGTTTGCAGCCCCTTTTGAACCTGAGCATGACCTCATAGACATTTTCATCGGCGCGGGCGGTGATCGGCGACAGCCGGCGCACTTCCCGCTCTTTCCCATAGTAGCGTTCAAGCAAAAAACGGATATGTGCATAATGCCGGTTTCGGTATTCCTTATATAAAGACACAGCCAAAAATAAAAGCAGCACCCAGGCGCTCAGCTGAAACGGGGAGATGAGTAAAATGACAGCGAATAAAGTCGCACAGCAAAAACAAGACGCCAACAAGTTCAGCCGCTGTGCTTTTTGATATGGAGCGTATTTGGAAAACAACAAAAACAGCAGTTTTCCCCCGTCAAGCGGCCAGATGGGAAAGAGATTAATCAGGAGGATCGTCATGTTGTAAAATGTAAATATCTCAAACATGTGAGGGCTGATCCACGAAGCATTCGCCAAAAGCCAAGCTGCAAATTGAAGCCAAATATGCTGCAGCGGGCCCGCCGCAATGACGGCGAGCTCTTCTTTTAACGGTCTGTTGCCGTGTTCGTCAACTTCTAAAGTTCCTCCAAAGGGCAGCAAAAAAATGCCTTTCATTCTCCATGAAAAATAAACGGCGGCTGCGGCATGGCCAAGCTCGTGGATGAAAATAATGATCATTAAACATAGCAGTGCTTTAATATGCCCGGTCATCAAGCCGAGCGCCGTCACAAGCCACAAGAGCGGATGAATATGAAGCTTTGTGACGAGCTCTGTCCATTTACTCAAATGTAATCACCTGGATCGGATCGACAAATTCGTCTCCCTTTTTTATCGCAAAGTAATAGACGCCTTTATCATCTTTATTCTGTTCAATCGTTCCGAGCTTCGCTCCTTTGTCAACAAAGTCATATAAGGCGACATCCGCTTTTTTCAGCTGCCCGTAATACGTATAGCTGTTATCCGCGTGCTGCATGACAACGGTCAGGCCGGTATCAGGGTTTTTGTCCACTTCAATAACATAACCCTCTTTCATGCTCCTGATGGCTTCTTCTTCTGTTTCCACCTTAATCCCCTGTCCGGAAAATTTCTCCTGAACCTTTCCCATAGCAGGCGTAGCCAAATCTTTGTTGACCTCTACTTGTCCGGCCTTTTTGCTGCTTTTTGGCTGAAACAGGGCGAGCGGATGTCCGAATTTCGCCTCATACCAATCTTTTAAAGCCGCAAACTGAAACTCTTCGGTGAACACCTGTCCGATTGCCGGTTTGATCTGTTTTAAAGGTTCGAAATGTCCTTTGTAGGCGATAGCGGATACAAGAACGAGGCATGCCGCCAGAAGGCATTTGATGATTAGCGCATCGGCTTTGACGAGCGGATGTTTACCGTTTATCAAAAGCGAATTTCCTTGTGGGGCAGAGGATTCTCCGTTGGTTTCATCGTCGGCAAAGGCTGGCCAGAGAGGCGGCTGCCTGGTCTCATCTTTTTTATGTTCCGGTCGCCCCAGCGGTTTTCCCGGTGTTTTTTTCTTGCGTTTTCTCGCGATTCTTTTACGAATCTCATCTGCTCTGTGGCTCATCACCCTCATCCTTTACATTCAGGTTGGTTTGTACCATTCATATGCCTTGTCCACGGCAGTTATGACGACAACATTGACATAAAACCATAAGGTGTTATATCATACAAAATGAAACCTTTTGGTTTTATTTTATGAATGGAGGTCGGATCATGAAGGAAAACAATCAAGGCAAAGTGCCTGATATACATAAAAAAGCCGTATTTCAAGCGCCGATACAAAAGGTGTGGGAAGCTGTAGCCACAAGTGAAGGGATTGCAGACTGGTTTATGCCAAACGATTTCCGGCCGGAAGTCGGCCATGAATTTACCCTGCAGTCGCCGTTCGGGCCTTCCCCGTGCAAAGTGATTGAACTTGAAGCGCCGCACCGCCTTTCTTTCACCTGGGATACCTCAGGCTGGGTCGTGTCATTTGAACTGAAAGAGACACCGGATGGCAATACGGAATTTACCTTGATACACTCAGGATGGGGAGATCCGGAAGAAACGGTTGTGAAAGCGGGAGACAAGCAAACGGATGTCCGCAACAGAATGAACGGCGGCTGGGAAAACATCGTCAATCAAAAGCTTCGTCAGGCAGTTGAAAACTAGTGTCGACACCTGCACAAAAACACGATGTATTTCAAGCCGTTTCCGACCCTACCCGCAGAAAGCTGATGAAGCTTCTTGCCGATCAGGAATTGCCGATTACTGATATCAGCAGTCATTTTCCGATCACCAGGACCGCCGTCAGCAAGCATCTGCGGATTTTAGCCGAGGCTCGGCTTGTCAGCGGACGCAAAGTCGGCCGGGAAAAGCTGTACAAGCTGCAGCCCGAGCCGCTTAGCGAATTGCAGGAATGGCTCGCTTATTTCGACCGCTACTGGGACAACAAACTTTCAATGCTGAAATATAAGGTCGAAAACAGCGACAAAAAAGATAATCTATGAAAAAAAGCAATCTCAGACTGATGAGATTGCTTTTTTGCTAGGCGCGCACACCGAAAAACGATTTAATTTTAGCAAATACGCCTTTACTCTCTTCTTCAAATGACTGTAAAGGCACGGATTCGCCCAACACGCGGCGGGCGATGTTCCGGTATGCGATGGAAGCTTTATTATTCGGGTCCATGACAACGGGCTCTCCATTGTTAGACGCTTTAATGACTTGGTCGTCATCCGCGACAATGCCGATCAGTTCGATCGACAAGTGCTGGATCACTTCGTCGACATCCAATGTATCGCCGTTTTTCATTAAATGGTTGCGGATGCGATTGACAATCAGCCGCGGCGGTTCAATATTTTCTTCTTTTTCAAGAAGACCGATGATCCGATCGGCATCACGAACCGCGGATATTTCCGGCGTAGTCACGACAACCGCCTTGTCCGCGCCTGATACTGCATTTTTATATCCTTGCTCAATCCCCGCCGGACAATCGATGATGATGTAATCAAAGTCCTGTTTCAGCTGTGTGATCAGTTGGATCATCTGTTCAGGCAAAACAGCCGATTTATCGCTAGTCTGCGCCGCCGGCAGCAGGTAAAGCAGATCGTCAAAACGTTTATCCTTGACAAGCGCCTGATGGATCTTGCATCTTTCTTCAACAACATCCACCAGATCGTATATGATTCTATTTTCAAGGCCCATGACGACATCCAGATTGCGCAGGCCGATATCTGTATCAACAAGACAGACCCGCTTCCCTAAAATGGCCAAGGCGGTGCCCAGATTGGCGGATGTCGTCGTTTTTCCTACTCCGCCCTTCCCCGAGGTTATTACGATAGCTTCACCCAATTTTACATTCCTCCCTCAAGCCTTGTTAAACTAGGTCTTAAATGAGCTAATTGTTGAAGGCGGTCAATGACCATATTCTCGTTTTCATCTAAATAAGCACATTCCATGTCGTTCCCTTCTTGGATGTGGTCTGGGGAGCGATTGAGCACATGATTGATACGCAATTGCGTCGGTCTCATGTCCGAAGCCGCAATAACAGCTCGTGTATTTCCATTAAAGCCGGCATGGGCAATCCCTCTTAATGAGCCGAGAATAAAAATATTCCCTCCGGCCTTCACCATTCCTCCCGGGTTCACATCCCCAATGAGAAGCAAATCGCCTTCCGTTTCCAGCACCTGCCCTGAACGGACAATTTTAGCGACGGAAATGATCTCGCTTTCCGCTTTCAAACGGTTTGCTTCTTTCTTGGTCATCACTTCACTTTCAATGGAGTGGATAAACAGGTTTTGTTTCTCAGTGATCACTTCGGTTAGCAGTTCTTCTTGTTCCTTTGTGACATAGCGGTAGCCGAGCTTAATGAGAACACTGATTTTCTGGCCTTTTCCATCCATATAATGTTCGAGTGACAGCATATCCTGAAGACCGTATAGTAATTCTTCAAAAGAGCATGTGTCATCAAGATGAAGCGTCAGTCCATTTTTCGTTCCTTTAATTGTTACGTATTGCTGCTTTTGGGTCTTCACGGTGTTCACCTCAACATCATACTCATTTCGACATCGGCTCATAAAATCCTTTTTTTACTCTTCCCTAAGCTCTTTCTTAAGACTGGTAAAAAACACTTTAAACGGATAAACGAGCAGCATCGCGACAACAGCGTTCAGCCCAAGCGTAGGCAGAAGCCGTCCTAGCACAAATTGATAAAACGGCATGATTTCCGGACGAATCAGCATCTGCACACCATATTGGTAAAACTCAAGCACTGAGACGGCGAGCACCGAAATAAAGATGACGACAAACGCGTTCGTCTGCAACACTTTGAATGCTTTTGACGATAAATAGCAAATACCGGCAAAACCGAACATATACATACCTAAAAGGTCTGTATAGTTAATATCATATAACAGTCCGAAAATAAATCCATATGTAATGGCAAAAGGCTGATTAACATAAGCCGTCATAAACACTAAAACAAGCAGCAGAAAACGCGGAATCAGCTGCTGATCTTCCGTCACGAAAGGCAGCCTGATAAAATCCGCATACATGCTGTCAGATACCAAAACAAACATCATGATAACGGGAAGAAGGAAACGTTTCACGAACCTTCCTCCTCATCATCCATCTTGTCGACATCAACCGTATCAAGCGTCCGGTCAACGACAATCACATTGTCAAGATTATACAAATCAGCAGCAGGCTCAACATAAGCGATTTTCGTTAAGCCGTAGGAATCGGGTTCAACCTCTGTCACCTTTCCGATCGTCAAACCTTTCGGAAAAACGCCGCCTGCACCGGAGGTTTCCACCAGATCTCCTTTTTTCACTTCCCTTTCCGCATCAGGTTCAATAATTTCCATCGAAAGCGCCTTTTTGTCGGAATCATATCCGTTGATGATTCCGTTTACTGTCTTCTTGCCTTTCTTTGCGGAGATGACGGTGGAAATTCTGTTGTTTCTGTCAGTAGCACTTAACAGCTGAACAGTGGAAGTGAAGTTGTTCACTTTCGTGCTTTTGATTTTCCCGATCAGGTTTCCGGTTTCATCTGTTACCGCCATATCCTTTTCAACACCGTGTTTTGAACCTTTGTTGATTTTGATCAGGTTCCACCACTCATACTTGTCGGGGTTTCTGGCAATAACCGTAGCCAAAATCGGCGTGTAGTCTTTGATAGACTTCAGATGGCCAAGTTCTTCTCTTAAAGACTTATTTTCATTTTCCAGCTCCTGAAGCTTTGCTTCATACTGTGTTTGGCCGTCCAGCTTCTTCCGCAGGCGTTCATTCTCTTTATACGTGTTTTTCAGGTCCTCTACATTTTCAAAGAAGTCCGCGACAAATTGGGCGGGTGTATGAAAAATGTTTTGGAATACACCAGTTGTATCGCCAATGAATTTTTCGGGCCAAGTTGCATTCCGGTCTTTTTTTAACGAAAATCCAATCATTGCCACTAAAATGATGATACAAAGGAGTAAAAGCATCAACCGTTTATTTGTAAAAAACTGCGGCATGATTATACACCTCTTCTGTTTCCTGTGTCCTTAGTTTTTGCCTTTAAATAGATGGATTTGTTCAAGTGCCTTTCCTGTTCCGATCGCTACACAGTCAAGAGGGTCTTCCGCAATTAAAACCGGCATTTTCGTTTCTTCGCTGATGACTTTGTCCAAATGGCGAAGAAGGGCGCCGCCGCCTGTCAGAACAATTCCGCGGTCCATGATATCAGCCGCAAGCTCAGGAGGTGTTTTTTCGAGCGTGTTTTTCACAGCGTCGACGATTGCAGCCACGGTGTCGCGCAATGCCGTCGTGATTTCTTTTTCGGTGATTTCAATCGTTTTCGGCAGTCCCGTCAAAAGGTCGCGGCCGCGGATTTCCATGCTTTCTCCGTTTTCAGATGCTTCAGCAGAACCGATTTCAAGCTTGATGGCTTCCGCTGTACGGTCACCGATCATCAAGTTATATGTTTTTCTGATATAAGTTATGATTGCATCGTCCATTTCATCTCCGGCAACGCGGATAGACTGGGATGTGACAATTCCGCCGAGGGAGATGATCGCAACTTCTGTCGTTCCTCCGCCGATGTCGACGACCATGCTTCCCGTCGGCTCCCAAACTGGAAGGTTCGCACCGATCGCCGCGGCAAACGGCTCCTCAATCGGGTATGCATCCCTCGCTCCGGCCTGGCGCGTGGCGTCAATGACCGCACGCTGCTCGACGGCTGTTATGCCTGAAGGCACACAGACCATGACATACGGCTTTCTTGCAAACAATCCTTTGTTTTTCACAGCTTTTCCAATATAATGTTTCATCATCGTAGCTGTCGTTTCATAATCAGCGATGACGCCGTCCTTCATCGGGCGGAGTGCCACAACATTGCCAGGAGTCCGTCCGATCATGTTTTTCGCGTCGTTTCCGACTGCAACAATTTGCTTTGTGTCTGTTTGAAGCGCAACGACAGAAGGTTCTCTGACGACAATTCCTTTTCCTTTAACAAAAACAAGCGTATTCGCTGTTCCTAAATCTATTCCAAGGTCTCTCGCACCAATTCCAAACATTTGTATGTATCTTCCTTTCTTAAAACAAAATTCCCAAGCAAAAACCCATAAATTCTATTATAGCTTAATTTAATGAAAAAAAAAGTGTTACAAATATCCTTTTTCTTTTAAGCTCACAAATTTTTGATCGCCGATGACAATGTGGTCGAGCAATTCGATTCCAAGCAGCCGGCCGCACTCATTCAGACGCTTTGTTACATCTATGTCTTCGCGGCTTGGAGCCGGATCTCCGGACGGATGGTTGTGGACGCAGATGAAAGAAGCGGCGGAGCGCTTCAACGCCTCTTTAAACACTTCCCTTGGGTGGACAATCGAAGAATTCAGACTCCCGATAAAAACGGTGCGTCTATGAATGACTTGGTTTTTTGTGTTCAGGTAGAGGCAGACGAAGTGTTCCTGCTGAAGGAAGCGCATGTCTTCCATTAAAAAATTGGCGGCGTCTTCCGGAAAGCGGATCACATGCCGCTCTTCATAAACCAATTTGTGTATGCGCCGGCCAAGCTCAAGCGCCGCCAAAATGTGAACGGCTTTTGCACGACCGATCCCGGAAATGCTGGAAAGCTCTTCAACGGACGCTTCTTTTAATAAACGCAGACCGTCAAACGTCTGAAGCAGCCGGTTTGAAAGCTGCAGGACCGATTCTTTTTTTGTCCCCGTCCTGAGCAGGATCGCCAGCAGTTCGTTGTTTGCCAAGCTTTCGGCCCCTATTGAAAGGAGCCGTTCCCGCGGCCTTTCATCCTCCGGAAAATCCCTTAGTTTCAATGACAGTTCGTTTATGATAAACCCTCCCTGTGACTCCCCTTCTCGTTCGGTTCATCAAAAGGAGTGAAACCCGAATGTTTTCAGCATTCGCATCGTTTTTGAAATCGGCAGGCCCACAACTGAATAATAGTCACCCTTGATCTCCTTGACAAAGAGCGCGCCTTTTCCCTGAATCCCGTAAGAACCCGCTTTGTCAAACGGTTCCCTTGTTGCGATATAAGCGCTGATCTCCTTTTCTTCAAGGGGCCAAAAAACAACCTCTGTTTCTTCAAAAAATGTTTCACATCTGCTGTTTGACTTGATGCAGACACCTGTCAGCACTGAATGGGTTTGTCCGGAAAGCATGTTAAGCATCCTTTCCGCGTCGTCTGAGTCCTTGGGCTTGCCCAAACAAACACCGTCAAAACACACAATCGTGTCTGCGCCAAGCACAACAGCATCGGGATGCTGTTCGGATACTGTACGCACTTTTTGTTCCGCCAACCATTTGACGTTTTCTGCAGGCGAAAAGTTTCGACTTAATTTTTCTTCTGCATTGCTTACAACAATGTCGTACGGAATTTGAAGAAGATCGAGGAGTTCCTTTCTGCGGGGTGATTGTGAAGCTAAAATCAGCTGTCGTGTCATAGAAGCCATCCTTTCATGGGTTTTTGCATCAGAAAAAAAGATACCTGCCTGTTTTATCCTACCAAAAGAACGCGAGAGCCACAATTTCAGAAAAATAACTTTTTGATGACAAAAAGCGGCAAAAATAAAAAAACCAGCCGCACAGGCTGGTTTTTCACATTGTTTACTTGATTTGGCCCAAGAGCAGCTGCTGGCTTTTCCAGCCGTTCGCTGTCGTCGGATTCTCCAGCAGGTCTGCGGCTTGAAGGATGGCCTCTTTTGTCTTTTCCGCGTCTTCTTTGGGTTGTATACCGTCTATTTTCGCTTTTAGGTCAGCGACATTTTTGGATGTAACCTCAGCACCGAGAATCGCTTTGGCGGACAGCTCAGCCGCTTCTTCAAAAACCGGGGCTAGCCCTGAAGCCAATGAAACCGGAAGCTCCTTGCCGCCCCATGCTTCAAAGTCATGATCGATTAATATTTGGCCCAGTTCAGTTGTCATCTGCTTTTCCCCGGTTATGCCGGCGATGACGTAAAACCCGTCTTCTTTCGACAGGGAAACGGCGGCATAGCCTTTGTCTGTTAATTGGGAAGTCAGCGTTTCCGCCCCTTCTTTAGAAGAAAACTTGCCCGCCTGGACAGCAAAGCTGTTAAACTCTTCTCCCGCAGCTTTTTCTCCCCCGTTCTGCTGACTGTCATCGCCCGCTTTAACCGTCTGGCTGTCTTCCGCATCTGACCCAAGGCTGCCTGATGCCGGCACATCTTCTTTGTTGGCCGCAAGATTCAAGGCGAACACCCCGAGGCCTGTCCCGAGCAAAACGGCAAATATAATCGTGACTGCGAAGCGCTTGACGGGATATGCAAGTGACTTTTTTGTTTTGGGATGGCTTTTTTTGTTTTCGTTTTTCTTTTTATAAGGTGTAACCACTTTCGGATCGTCTTTCAACACGTTTTCTTCTTCATCGGGAGGAACCCATGTAAATTCGTCTTGTCCGGTCTTCCCGTCTTCTTTTGAAGCCGATATTTCCTGTTCCGCCTTGCGCTTTTCCTCCCAATTCGAAAAGGTTAGTTTTTTTTGCTCAAGATTTTTTGAACATTCTTTTTCATTTCCGTAGATTGTCTCTTCTTTGCCGTTGATCATCACTTTAAGGGGATCTGCTTTATGCGGTTGTCCGGTCGAATGTTTTTTGCTTTTCCGTTTTTTCATATCCTTCCCTCGCTTTCTTTCTATGTTTATCATGATCTTTAAGGCGGAACCCCCGCCATTTTCTAGGACGTGTCAGAGAGGGAAGCCAAAAGGAAGGAGGAGGTCTCCTGAAGGCTGTCCCTCTTATTGTCCACACTTTACCACAGCCCGAAAAAAAAAGAACAAGACTTTTGTCGTCTCGTTCAAAAAGGTTTCGTCAATTTTCTCATATGTGCAACAGTTCAATATATGAATCAATCAACGGTTCTCCATAGAAGCAGACAATCACTGTTCCGATTAAAATGGCAGGTGCAAAAGGTATCGGCTCGCTTCCTTTGACCTTTCCGGCGATCATTCCGGCGAAGCCCAGCAATGTTCCTGCCGCTGCGGAGATAAAAAAAACGGGAAAAATCAGCCTTGCGCCAAGGACAAAGCCAATAACGGCGAACAATTTCACATCTCCCCCGCCGATCCCATCCTTCGCGAACAGCTTGACAATAAACGGCAACAGGAGACCGGCGGCCGCTCCTGTCAAGCCGGAATACCAGGGCTCAAGCGGAACCAGCATTCTGCCAATGACGAAAAAAGGCAGAAAAAAACAAAGGATGGCATCTGGAATCACCATATACGCGATATCTGAAACCAACACGATCAAAAGCAAGGAAAAAAGGGCGAGCATGAGCAGCAGCTCTCCCGGGCTTTTAAAACGGAGCCCCGCCAAGACAAACAGCAATGCAGTCAACAGTTCAACAGCGGGATAAAGGATGGAAACAGGGCTTTTACAGCCCTTGCATTTTCCGCGCAGAAACAGGTATGACAAAACCGGAATAAGCTCAAGGGAGGTCAGTTTGCGGCGGCAGACAGGACATGAGGAGCGGGGGAAGATCAGCGATATTTTGCCGGGGATGCGGCGGCCGGTTGCATTAAAAAAAGAGCCGAGCACTAAGCCTGATAAAAAAAGATAAGCCAAAAACATCAGCATCAGCCTCACAAGTTATTTACCCGGCAAAAAGACCGGGAGCTGTTATTTTAGCAGACAAGGTGAGGTATCGCTTTTCCTAAAACAATAAAATGCGTCCTCAGCCATAGGCTAAAAACGCATTTTATGTTCATTTAATAAAGACCTGACCTCGGAAATAAAATAAAGCGAACCTGTGATGACAACGACCGCTTTTTCATCGGCCGTTTTTTCATGTATAAAATCCAAAACAGAGCCGATTGATTCATCATATGTTTTATGCCCGGCACGGCTTTGTTCAAACAGCTTTTGAGCAGATTCCGCTCTCGGGAAGTCGAAGGACGCAAAATGAATGGATGAAGCAAACGCCTCTATGATGCGGATCATGTCTTGATAAGGCTTGTCCTTTAAGGCGCTGAAGCAAACGTGTATGTTCCGCTCTCCAAAGCGGCCAAGAACCGTTTCACTCAGCCGGCTTACCCCTTCTTTGTTATGTGCCCCGTCTATAAATGTAAGCGGCTTGTCCAGCACTTTTTCAAACCGGCCGGCCCATGCGGCTTTTTTGATTCCGCTATAGAGCGCCTGCCGGCTGATGTTCGCCTGTTGTACAGCTGTCAGCCATTCAGCTGCAAGAATCGCCAAGGCTGCGTTTTGCCGCTGATGGGTGCCGATCAGGCCTGTTTCCACTTGTTCGTAGCGCTTTTGAGGTGTGATCAGCGAAAACAGTTCGCCATCCGGCAATGAACGTTCATCATATCGTTCACAATGCTCATGAAGGGATAGATAAAGAGCTTCCTTTACCATTGCTCTCCGCTTTATGACCTCGGCCGCTTCAGGCTGGTGAACGGCCGTCAAAACAGGAACACCGTGTTTAATGATGCCCGCTTTTTCTCGGGCGATTTCTTCAAGCGTTTCTCCTAAAATCGCCGTATGGTCATGACCGATTGAGGTAATGACTGTCACTAACGGCTCAACGACATTCGTCGAATCCAGGCGGCCCCCTAGACCGGCTTCAAAAATGACAAAATCGGTCTTCCTGTACTTTGCAAAATATAAAAATGCACAGGCAGTAATGATTTCAAATTCGGTCGCCGCCCCCAAATCGGTTTTTTCAAGCTCAAGAACGAGGGGATATACTTCATTAAACAGCGCTGTCCATTCTTCGTCTGAGATCGGGATGCCGTCCACACTGATCCGTTCATTAAAGGTGATGATGTACGGAGAAGTGAATGTGCCCGCCGAATATCCGGCTTCATTTAACACCGAGCGGATGTAAGCGACGGTCGAGCCTTTTCCGTTTGTGCCGGCTACATGAATGGCCTTGAGCTTTTTCTCGGGATGATCGAGCTCATTGAGAAGCCATTCCATCCGTTGCAATCCCGGTTTCACGCCAAATTTGAGCCGTCCGTTAATCCAGCTGAGTGCTTCAGAAAATGTTTTGAACATGCGTATTCCCTCCCTTCAATGATGAAGGTGTTTTCCAGCCGCCCTTGGGGCCCGGAAAACACCTTCTCTTTTTCCTTTTTAGTTTTTCAATTCAGCGATCCGCTTTTCGACAGCTTCCCGTTTCGCCGTATAATCGGCTTCTTTTGCCCGTTCTTCTTCAATGACGTGTTCAGGCGCTTTTTTCATAAAGCCGTCATTGTTTAATTTTTTCTGAACCCGTTCCACTTCTTTGGTCAGTTTATCAAACTCTTTTTGAAGGCGGCTGATTTCTTCGTCAATGTTGATCAGACCCTCGAGCGGCAAAATCAGCTCGGCACCTGAAACGACGGCGGTCATCGCTTTATCAATCGTTTTGATATCCGTTCCGATTTGAAGCAGGCTCGGGTTTGTGAAACGTTCCACGTACGAGCGGTTTTCATCGAGACGGGCGGCGATTTCCGGTGTGCTCGTTTTAATATACAGCTCGATTTGCTTGCTGAGCGGTGTATTCACTTCACTGCGGATGTTCCGAACGGCGCGGATCACTTCGACAAGAAGCTTCATATCCGCTGCAGCTTCAGTGTCGGTATATTCTTTGACGACTTCAGGCCACTTGGCGACTGTGATCGATTCCCCTTCATGAGGAAGATGCTGCCAAATCTCTTCCGTCAGAAACGGCATAAACGGATGCAGGAGGCGCATCGTTTGATCGAGTACATACGCCAATACGGAGCGCGTCGTCTTTTTCGCCGCTTCATCATCGCCATAAAGCGGAAGTTTGGCCATTTCAATGTACCAATCACAGAAATCGTCCCAAATAAAGTTGTACAGGTGGCGGCCGACTTCACCGAACTCATATTTATCGGCGAGATGCGTCACCGTTTCAATCGTTTCATTTAGTCTTGTTAAAATCCACTTGTCGGCAACCGATTTGTCCCCGGTCAAGTCGAGTTCTTCATATGTCATGCCGTCCATGTTCATCAGCGCAAACCTTGACGCATTCCAAATTTTATTCGCAAAGTTCCATGTTGATTCAACTTTTTCAAAGCTGAAGCGCAAATCCTGCCCCGGTGAGCTTCCTGTCGCAAGGAAGTAACGCAGGGAATCCGCTCCGTACTTATCGATCACATCCATCGGATCAACGCCGTTTCCGAGCGATTTGCTCATTTTCCGGCCCTGGTCATCGCGGATAAGCCCGTGGATCAAGACGTCTTTAAACGGCCGTTCCCCGGTGAACTCGACCCCTTGAAAAATCATTCTGGATACCCAGAAGAAAATAATGTCATAGCCAGTTACAAGGACGTTTGTCGGATAGTAGCGTTTGAAATCTTCAGCGTCGATATCAGGCCAGCCCATTGTTGAAAACGGCCACAGCGCCGAACTGAACCAGGTGTCAAGAACATCGTTGTCCTGCTCCCAGTTTTCGGCATCCCCCGGCGCTTTAACACCGACATAGATTTCGCCCGTTTCTTTATGGTACCAGGCCGGAATCCGATGTCCCCACCACAGCTGGCGGGAGATGCACCAGTCACGGATATTTTCCATCCAGTGAAGATACGTTTTTTCAAAACGGTCAGGGACGAAGTTGACTTTTCCTTCGCTTTTTTGCAATTCGATGGCTGCATCGGCAAGCGGCTGCATTTGCACGAACCACTGCGTTGACAAGTACGGCTCAACGACTGCTCCGCTGCGTTCGCTGTGGCCGACCGAATGTGTATGCTCTTCAATTTTGAACAGCACACCCTCTTCCTGAAGATCTTTGACGATCTGTTTGCGGCATTCAAAACGGTCCATACCTTTATACTGAAGGGCGTTGTCATTCATCGTTCCGTCTTCATTCATGACGAGAATCCGCTCGAGGTTGTGGCGGTTTCCAATTTCAAAATCGTTCGGATCATGGGCGGGTGTGATTTTAACAGCCCCTGAACCAAATTCCATATCGACGTAGTCATCTCCGACAATCGGAATTTCTCTCCCGGTGATCGGCAGGATGACCGTTTTGCCGATTAAATGTTTGTACCGTTCATCTTCCGGGTGAACGGCGACCGCCGTGTCTCCGAGCATTGTTTCCGGACGGGTTGTGGCGATCTCGATGGCGCCTGAACCGTCTTTCAGCGGGTAGCGCATATGGTAAAACGCACCCTGAACATCTTTATAAATGACTTCGATATCAGACAGAGCCGTTTTTGTTGCAGGGTCCCAGTTGATGATATATTCTCCGCGGTAAATCAGGCCTTTTTCATAGAGCTTGACAAAGACTTCGCGAACCGCTTTTGACAGCCCTTCATCAAGGGTAAACCGCTCTCTTGAATAGTCGAGGCCAAGGCCGAGTTTCGCCCATTGGCTGCGAATGAAATCGGCGTATTCCTCTTTCCAATTCCATGTTTCTTCAAGAAATTTTTCGCGGCCCAGATCATAGCGCGATATGCCTTCTTCACGGAGCTTCGCTTCAACCTTTGCCTGTGTCGCGATTCCGGCAT
Organism: Bacillus sp. HSf4; assembly: GCF_029537375.1. Taxonomy (NCBI): domain Bacteria; kingdom Bacillati; phylum Bacillota; class Bacilli; order Caryophanales; family Bacillaceae; genus Bacillus; species Bacillus sp. HSf4. The sequence goes on from NZ_CP120679.1 coordinate 2,969,771, forward strand.
GATCCATACCCGGCAGCCAGAGCACGTCATATCCTTGCATCCGTTTCATTCTTGTTACAATATCCTGAAGCGTCGAATCCCAGGCATGGCCCAAGTGCAGCTTTCCCGTGACATTCGGCGGCGGGATGACGACGGTGTACGGCTCTTTTTCCGGATCATTTTCGGCTTCAAAAAACTTGCCGTTCACCCAATATTCATATCTGTCTTTTTCAATTGAGGCCGGATCATATTTTGTCGGCATCGTCAGTTCTTGTTTATCCATATTCAAACCTCCAGCAGTATAAACGGCTGATCAATAAAAAAGAGTCCTCTTTATCCTATCAAAAGGACGAAGAGAACTCTCTCGCGGTACCACCTTTTTTCATGAATGCAAATACGCATTCATGCACTTAAATGGGATAACGGGACTTTCCCGAATTTCTCTACTTTTTATGTTCGAGAAATTGCGCTCCTGGGCGACCTTCCAAAAAAGACTGGCTGGGAGCCTTTCAGCGAACCGACATCCCTCTCTGTAAGCGTCTGTTTTTGTACTCTTCCCATTCAAAGCGGGTGGATCATTGATTTTTCAGCACGTACTTTTTCTTGTTCTTATATTACTAAATCTTTTTTCATTTCGTCAATCATCTTTTCCGCTTTGATCTTGTTCTATACAAGATTGGGCCATGCACACAGGCTTTTTTTTCTCATATGATGCTGTAACGACAAGGAGAGGAGGCAAAAGATGCGAAAAAAATTCAACACATATTCACTCCAGCCCTGGCTGAAACAAATCAAGCTTGTCGCAGTCCAGGTCGCCCTCCCGATTACGATCTTTCACGGCATTCGAACCATCATCTTCCCAACAACGTTTGATGTTCTCCTTTTAGGCATTCTGATACTCCTTGCCTGCGCCTTTCACCTTGACTGGATTTAAGTAAAAAAAGTCCGCATCATGATGATGGGGACTCTGTTTCTTCCTGCAGTTTTCGGTTTTCTTCTGTTTTATGAATGTTCATCACAAGCGGTTCTGCATTTTTCATCTGCCAATACGCCTTCAAGAGTTTCGTGCAAGCTTCTTTTTCCTCCAGCTTCTTCTCTGTCTGATAGCGGCTGAGTGTCTTAAACATCGCCCCCGGATATGCCATATAACTTAAGAATAAACTCACTTCCTCCTCGCGCAGAGGATAAACACCGTGGTACGTATAATACCAGTTCACACATTCCGTACATGATGCAGGATTGGACTTGAACATTCTTGTGAAAAATAAGATCAGATCATTCGCAGGCGGGGCATATCCTGCTTTCTCAAAGTTTGTAAAATAGCCCGTTCCCATATCGTTGTACAGAAAATGATGGACCGACAATTGCCCGTGGTTCAAGACGATTCTGGAAGACTCTTTTTCTTTGATCGCTTCATGCCATTCATCAAGGCGGTCTAGCGCAAAATCAACGGCGGAAATCGTCTCTCTGTAATACATGGCCGCCTGAAGCTGAAAAGGGGACATATACCATTCTTTCTCAGCCCGGCTGACAATCTCTTCGTATTTTTGTTTCTCTATCTCCCATTTTCGTTTTGTCCGATCATAGTGGCCGACGATATCTTCCCGCCTCATCCTGAGTTCTTTTTCCGTTTTCTGATGGATGAGGGCAATTTCCTGAAACAGATGTTCATGCTTTTGATCCCGCTCTTCCCCTCTTTCCAGCGTGAGCCAGGGCATTAAATAGCAAACTTCTTGACCCGCTCCGGTTAAAAATTCCCCTCCGCGGTTTCGGTAGACAGGAACAAACTGTCTGTAGCCTTTTTCCTCCAGCAGTATCATCTGTTCAGTGAAGCGGTTATTCCTTGAAGGCTCCAGCTTCTTTAACGCGAATACACCGTGGGCGGTGTAAACCTTCCATACTTTCGGGCTGACAGGTTCGATATATTCGGCGGCTAGACCGTATTCATTTAAGAGAGCCTGGATGTCTTCCATTTTCGCTCACCACATTTTTGCTCATACGTTAGGCATGGCTGTTATGATAATCAGGAATATAAAGGATCTGTCCTTCTTTTAACTCTTCGTCAAGGGAAAGGGAATTCATCCGTATGAGCTGCTGAACATTAATGTCGTAACGTTCGCACAGAAGATCGATGGTATCATTTTGCTGAACGATGCACATCCTCATTCGCGAAAACTCCTCCTCTCCCTCTTTTGTAAACAGCTTTGTCAAATAAAGCGCATTGTCATTTTCTTTGGCGGATGCTTCGTGTATATCGGCTTCATCTCTCGCTTCCTCTTCAGGTTCTGTCTGCTCGTGAAACGAGTATTCCGGAATCTCAATCGAGTGGGCGGCTTCCTCCTCTTCCGAGGATTCCTGCGTCACTTCAATGTCAAAAGAATCCGGCTCTCTTTCTTCATCTTCGTCCTCCAAAAGAGGCGGGTCGCCGAAAAACGGAGTTTCATTTGATTCTTCATGGTTTTGATAAGTTCTGTAAACCGGTTCCTCTTCTTTTTGTTCTTCACTTTCTTCTCTTTCAAGTTCAGGTTCAGCCTCTTCAGCGCTTTTGGCAGATTCCTTTTGGGCCTCTGCATCTTCTAGGCTGTCAGCCGGCTCTTTTTGTCCTTCCCATTCACGCTTCGCCCTTTCCGCCGCCGACAGTGACGCAGTGAAAAACGGTTTTGCTTCATGTTCGTCATCGCTAAGAAACGACTGATAAATCGGCACGTTTTCATCATCCGTCTCTTCGTTCCGCTGATTCACGGCCTGCTCATCGTACGGGGTGTCAAGATGAAGCGGGATTTCATTCAGTTCCTCTTCCTCCCCTTGGTCCCTGTAAACGGGCTCAAACGACTCTTCAGCTTGTTGTGCATCTTCAAAAACCGGCACATCCGCTTCCTCAGTCTCGTCGGCGTCCCCCGCCACGTCCAGCAGTCCTTCAATCGCCAAGTCCGCCTGTATCGTCAGCATACGGGCATCTGTCAATTGATAATCGAAAGCGTCGATAAAAACAAACACGTCATTTAAGTGGCTGACTTTGTTTTTGGGGATGGTGATATCCACAGGGAAACAATGCGTCAGCTCCGCGCTGCTATCCCCTTTTAGCTTCACATCTTCCACAAATCGGCTTGTCGCAGGCAGCTCAGCATACTCCCGGGTTTGATCTATGTTGTATTCGCCTGTCAGCTCTAATGACCCGCGTATGGATACATAATCATTCACTTCCTGAACGGAAATATCCGGATCCAATGAAATTGATAATAATTCCGATACTTCCTGTCCCTTTTGAAAACAGATCGACTCTTCTACAGAAAATTGCAAACGATTGTTTTGCGGCAAACTGATATCCTCCCTTCACCTAATTTTTAAAATTAGATGTCAGTAAAGATGTATGAAAAGAACCGGGAGAATATGAACAGAAAACATGGGGGCGCACAAAAAAAGCCGCCGGACATGCCGGCAGCCTCTCTGCTTTTATTTGGATCGGCCGATTCTCGCGAATACCCTTTCAGCGGCCGAAATCGTCTGTTCAATATCTTCATCAGAATGCGCGGTTGACAGAAACAATCCTTCAAACTGTGACGGCGGCAGGAACACGCCCTCATCAGCCATGCCTTTATAATACTCGGCAAACAGATCAAGATCAGACTGTTTGGCCGTCTCATAATTGATGACAGGTTCGTTCGTAAAGAAGAAGCCGATCATCGATCCCGCACGGTTGAATGTATGAGGAATGCCGTGTTTTTCAGCGGCTTCAGAGATGCCTTTTTCCAATCGGTCGGCTTTGCGGGAGAACTCCTTGTAGGAATCAGGCGTCAGCTGCTTCAATGTTTCGAGCCCCGCCGTCATCGCCAGCGGATTGCCTGACAAGGTACCGGCTTGATAAATCGGTCCGCTCGGAGCGATTTTCTCCATGATCTCGGCTTTTCCTCCGTAAGCGCCGACAGGAAGACCGCCGCCGATCACTTTTCCGAGGCATGTCAAATCAGGCGTCACACCGAAGTATCCTTGTGCGCAGTTGTAATCCACTCTAAAGCCTGTCATGACTTCATCGAAGATCAACAGTGCGCCATGCGTTTCCGTCAGCTCGCGAAGCCCTTCAAGGAATCCTGTCAGCGGCGGAACAACTCCCATATTTCCGGCTACAGGCTCTACGATGACGCCGGCTATGTCATCTCCGTATTCCTGAAAGACAAGCTTCATGCTGTCGAGATCATTGTAGGGAACAGTAATCGTATTTTGGGCGATGCTCTCGGGAACCCCGGGGCTGTCCGGGAGACCCAGTGTGGCGACCCCTGAGCCTGCTTTAATCAGCAGCGAATCGCCGTGTCCATGGTAGCAGCCTTCAAATTTCACAATTTTATTCCGGCCTGTATATCCTCTCGCAAGCCTTAAGGCGCTCATCGTCGCTTCGGTACCCGAGCTCACCATGCGCACGACCTCTATGGAAGGAACGCGCTCGATGACAAGCTCGGCAAGCTCTGTTTCAACCTTTGTCGGCGCGCCGAAGCTCGTCCCATTCAGAGCGGTCTTTTGTATGCCGCTGACGACTTTCTCATTGCTGTGCCCTAAAATAAGCGGACCCCATGATAAGACGTAATCGATATATTCGTTTCCGTCAATATCATATATTTTTGAGCCTTTTCCCCGCTCCATAAAAATCGGGTCCATATTTACTGATTTAAAGGCGCGAACCGGACTGTTCACTCCGCCCGGCATGACTCGTTTCGCCTCTTTGAAAGCCGCATTAGACTTTTCATAGCTGCGCATCCTCTAAAACCCCCAGTTCATAATCTTATTCTGCCAGCCATTTGGCCGCATCTTTTGCGAAGTACGTAATGATGAGATCCGCGCCGGCCCGTTTCATGCTTGTCAGCATTTCCAGAACAAGCGCTTTTTCGTCAATCCAGCCGTTTTGGGCAGCCGCTTTAACCATGGCGTATTCCCCGCTGACATTGTATCCGACGACAGGCAGATTGAATTCATTTTTCACCTCGCGGACAATATCGAGATAGGAAAGCGTCGGTTTGATGATCAGGAAGTCGGCGCCTTCTTCCACGTCAGACTGCGCCTCCCTAAGGGCTTCACGGCGGTTGGCATAATCCATCTGATATGTCTTCCGGTCTCCAAACTGCGGACTGCTGCCGGCCGCATCGCGAAAAGGTCCGTAAAAAGCGCTCGCATATTTAACAGCGTACGACATAATCGGCACATTTGTAAATCCTTCCTGATCAAGCGCTTCCCTGATCGCGGCAACAAATCCGTCCATCATATTTGACGGAGCGATAATGTCCGCGCCAGCGCGAGCTTGGCTGACCGCTGTTTTCGCCAGAAGGACGAGCGATTCGTCATTTAAAATTTCCCCGTTTTCAACAAGGCCGCAGTGGCCGTGGTCCGTATATTCGCAAAGACATGTGTCAGCGATGACGACCAGCTCAGGAAAGTCTTCTTTAATTTTTGAAATCGCTTTTTGGACAATGCCGTGGTCATGATATGCTCCACTTCCGACATCATCTTTGTGCACAGGCACACCGAAAACAATCACCGATTGAATGCCGAGACGAACGACTTCCTCCATCTCTTCTTTGAGGTTGTCTAAAGACAGCTGATATACTCCCGGCATGGACGGCACTTCGTGTTTCGCGTTCTGTTCCTCCGTCACAAAAATCGGGTAGATGAAGTCTGCGGCCCCCAATTCGGTTTCTCTTACTAATTTTCGCATGCCTGCTGTCGTCCGCAGACGGCGGTGTCTGTGAAATGATGCTTCCATTTGTCATTCTCCTTTTCTTGAAATGCTGCACATCGCTTCCAGCATTCCGTCAATTGTGTATACTTCAGACATCAAGGAAGGGATTCCGTATTCCGCAAGCGCCTTCTTCGTCAAAGGGCCGATGCTGATAAACACGGTATGGCCCCGTTCGGCCCAATCCTTGCTTTCCTCTTTCAGAATGCTCATAAATGTATGTACCGTCGAGGAACTCGTAAACGTCACAAAATCAAATGCTTCGCGTTTTGCCACGCCTTTCAGATCACGAATTCCCCGCCGGTCAGGGACGGTTTCGTACAGCGTCCATTCCGAAACGTCAATCCCGAGGGGAGAAAGGGTTTTTTTGATCACATCGCGGGAGAGATTGCCTTTTATTACCGCGACTTTTTCACCCCGGTTCAGCTGTTGTTTTAAAGCTTCCGCCAGCTGTTCAGCCACATAAAGATCCGGTATGAGGTCGATGTCAAGGCGCCTGTCCCGCAAATACCGGGCGGTCTTTTCGCCGACGGCGGCCACTTTTACCCGCGGTGCCTCCGGCAGGTTGATTCCGTGATCTTCCAAGTATGAAAAAAAGAATTTGGCCCCGTTTACGCTTGTAAAGACCAGCCAGTCAGCGGCTTCAAGGCCCGCTTGAAAGAGAGACGCCTGCTCTCTTGGCAGGGCGGGGCGGAATGAAATCAATGAAGTTAAAACCGCTTCTCCCCCCAATTCCTCCACTTTTTTTGCAAAAGAGCGGGCCTGCGTTTTATTGCGGGTGATGAGCACCTTTTTCCCTTTTAAAGGAAGATGATCATCCTTCATGTTCATCAAGCTCCTGTTTGACGCGGTCAATTAACGCCTTTGCGCCTTTTTTAGACATGGCCAGCGCACATTCCCGGCCGACAGCCTCAGGATCCGTTCCCCTCGCTTTTTCTCTGTAGACCGTTTTGCCGTCGGGAGAGGCGACAAGTCCGGTCAGTTCGATGACATCTTCTTCATCCATCATCGCAAAGCCTGCAATCGGAACCTGACATCCGCCTTCCATCGCATGAAGGAAGCTGCGCTCAGCCATAACGGTCCGTTCGGTATAGCGGTCATTCAGCTTGGAAAACAGAGACAGCAGCTCCTTGTCGGACGCTCTGCATTCAATCGCCAAAGCGCCTTGTCCAACGGCGGGGAGACAGCTTTCCGGATCAAGAAATTCGCTAACGACATCGTCCTGCCACCCCATCCTTGACAGGCCTGCCGCCGCCAAAACAATCGCGTCGTAATCTTCCGTTTCCAGCTTTTTCAGCCTTGTATCGATATTACCCCTGATCCACTTGATCTCAAGGTCCGGGCGGATTTGCAAGAGCTGCGCGCTTCTCCGCAGGCTGCTCGTTCCTACCGCCGCTCCTTGTTTTAGATCCGCGAGCTTTTGATGTCCTTTGGAAATCAGCGCATCCCGGACATCTTCCCGCTTCGGAACACAGCCGATCATGAGCCCTTCAGGAAGTGCGGACGGCATGTCCTTCATGCTGTGAACCGCCATGTCGATTTCCCCAGCGAGCATCGCCTGCTCGATTTCTTTGACGAAAAGCCCTTTCCCGCCAACCTTTGACAAGGTGACATCCAATATACGATCGCCTTTGGTCACCATTTCCTTTATGTCAAACGTCATTTCGGGATTGAATTCCTTCAGTTTGCTGATCACCCATTTTGTCTGGGTCATCGCCAATTTGCTTCTTCTTGAGCCTACGATGATGTTTCTCATGTTTTTTCCTCCCACTTCACTACGGCCAGCCCGTTTTCAACTAAACCAATGAAATTGCGAAAAACTGCCGAGCAAAAAGAAATTGATCAAGAGAACAAGAAAAGACGCGGTATTCCACATCGCCGCAATCCGTCCCTGCAGCTCTTTGACAATCCTGATAAATAAATAGTATCCATATAAAAAAAGCAGCACGATTGAACCGAGCACCTTCGGATCCGTCCAGTAGAGCGTTTCAAGTGACACATAGGACCATATTATCCCCAGTATCAGGCTCAAAAGCAGCATCGGAACCCCGATAATGTTGAGAATGTATGCCATATGATCAAGCTTTGACAAGTCTTCAATTCTGAGGAGCCATTTCCCCCATTTTTTCCGTTTCAACAAACGGTACTGGAACAGGTAAAGCACCGAAAAGACGAAAGACAGAGAAAACGCTCCGTACGAGAGTATCGCCATTGTAATATGGATGATCAAAAGCTCTGATACAAGCCTCCCTGAAAGCTCCGCCGATTGCTGAGCAGTCGGTGTAAACGTATGAATCGCCACCATTGAAAATCCGATCACATTTGTAAAAAAGACAAGAAAATCCACCTTCAAAAGCTTTGTCAGCACAAGCGACAACGTGACAAGCACCCACGCGTAGAAATACAGACCCTGGACATTGTTCAAAACAGGAAATGCATCCGTATACCGCATGAAATAAAAAAGGTAGAACGTCTGAAGAATCCAGACAATAGAAAGCAACCAGAAGGCCATTTTCCCTGCCTTCCGGTTGTGTTGTAGAAAATCTATAAAATAAAAGAGAACACTGAGCGCATAAAACACGATTGTCACTTCATTAAGCCTTGCCAGCAATGTGTCCGTCATAACCGTCACTCACTCGCGATGGAAGTGATCCCCTGCAGCCTTTTAAAAACAGCAGCAGGCTGACGCTCATCTTGTTCCTGTGCAGCCGGAAAAGCCGCTTCTTCGATATCAAAGATTTGCATAAACAAAGCGAGCTTTTCTTCGGCAGCCGGTTCTGACGCCAATTCCTTCACCTTTAAAATCGGATCGCGCAAAAGCTGATTGATAATGCTTTTCGTATGCTTGTTTAAAAGCTTTTTCTCCCTCGTGCTCAAATGAGGAAGTTTTCGTTCGATGCTCTGCATCGTTTCCGACTGAATCGTCAAAGCTTTTTCCCTCAGAGCCGAGATAACCGGAACGACGCCGAGCGTATTCAGCCACTCCTTGAAGGCGACGATTTCAGACTCGATGATCAGCTCCACTTCCTCAGCAACAGCCTGACGCTCCTTCAAGTTTTCCTCTACGATGCCTTCGAGATCGTCGATGTCATACAAAAAGACGCCTTCCGCTTCGCTCAGTGCCGGGTCAAGATCACGCGGAACGGCAATATCCACCATAAAAAGCGGACAACCTTTGCGAAGCTTGTTGACTTGTTCGATCATGTCCTTTGTCACGACATACCCGTTTGCCCCAGTTGAGCTGATGAGTATATCGGCTTCCATTAAAGCGCACTGCAGCTCATTCAAGCTTTTCGCTTCACCTGAAAAACGGCCGGCAAGCTCTTTTGCCTTTGAAAAGGTTCGATTGATGACCGTAACCTGTCCGATTCCTTGGCCGTGAAGGTTTTGCACCGCAAGCTCCCCCATTTTGCCGGCGCCGAGAATAAGCACATGCTTATCGGAAAGATCACCGAAGATTTTTTTGGCGAGCTCAACAGCGGCATAGCTGACAGATACGGCATTGGAAGCGATATCTGTTTCAGAATGGCAGCGTTTGGCGACGGTGACGGCCTGCTTAAACAAATAATTGAAAACGGTGCCAATCGTTTTCTCTTCCTGAGCCAGCTTGAAACTTGAACGAACTTGGCCCAAAATCTGCGTTTCGCCGATAACCATCGAATCCAAACCGCAGGCTACCCTGAACAGGTGTTCAACGGCCCCGTCGTTTTCATAAAACTTTAAGTAAGGGGAAACTTCTTCTTTCGCCAGTCCAAACCAGTTCGCCAAAAACATTTTCATATAGTAACGTCCGGTGTGCAGCTGATCTACGACTGCATACAGCTCTGTCCGGTTGCATGTCGACACGATAATGTTTTCCAGTATGCTTTTTTCTTCTTTTAACTGCGACATGGCCTGCCCCAGCTCACTCGGCTGAAAGGTCAGCTTTTCGCGTATATCAACAGGGGCTGATTTGTAATCCAATCCCACGACAAGTATATGCATATTCCTGCTTGCACCCCCAACATCTATCTAAATTAGAATCATTATAATATAGAATTTATTATTCAAAACGATTATAACATATATTCACTATTTTCTCTTCACAAAATGTGAACAGATTTTAAAAAATTGATGTGATATAGTAGAAATTGCTTTCCTAGTTCTATTTACAACATCAAGAAGGTGATAACGTTGAAAAAGAAATCTGTTTTGCTTCCATTGCTGCTGCTCGCCGTATCCATTTACGCCTTTTTGCGAACGGGACAGATCAACCTGTTTGAAGGACAAGCTGAATGGTCTGTCCTGTCGGGATTGATCGGTCTGGCCTTTTTATATCAGGGCCAAAAAGAAGCCGATTCCGCCCACTTCTTTGCCGGCCTGCTGGTGACCGCCATCAGCGTTTATTTTACCTTTAAACAGGAGCTGTTTGGACATGCGGATGATTTTGCGGTGATCGTGCTGATTGTCGGAGCGGCCCTTCTCGTTAAATCAATGCGGACGAAGGAATACCAATATGAGAGTCTCTTGATGATCGCCGTCGCTTTATACCTCTATTTCTTTCAGCAGATTATCAGCTGGCTCCGTTCGCTGAAAATCGAGACGGCGTATGTGGAAACGTATTGGCCGGCCGCTTTCATACTCATCGGCCTCTTCTTATTATTCTTGAAAAGAAAGTAATTTATTCCAAAAAAGCACTTGCTCTGACGGCAAGTGCTTTTTTTCAGCTGTTGATCATGTGTTCAATGGCAGACCACGCTTCCTGTTTGCCCTTTTTCGTTTCCGAAGAAAACAAAATCAGCTGGTCTCCCTGTTCAATATTCAAGGTCTGTCTGACGACTTTGGCATGCTTTTCCCATTTTCCTTTCGGGATTTTATCCGCTTTTGTCGCGATCACGATCACAGGGATTCCGTAATGCTTTAAAAAGTCGTACATCATGACATCATCTTGAGAAGGAGCGTGCCTGAGGTCGACGATTTGGACGACCGCTTTCAGCTCTTCGCGTGATGTCAAATACGTCTCGATCATCCGGCCCCATGCTTCACGCTCTGTTTTTGACACTTTTGCAAATCCATAGCCCGGGACATCGACAAAATGGAGGACGTCATTAATAATATAAAAGTTCAATGTCTGTGTTTTTCCGGGCTTAGAAGACGTCCTCGCTAAGTTTTTCCGGTTGATCATCGTATTGATGAATGACGATTTTCCGACATTCGACCTTCCGGCAAGGGCGATTTCCGGCAGCCCCCCTTCAGGGTACTGCTCGGGTTTCACCGCACTGATGACGATTTCTGATTTTGTTACTTTCATTTCTCTTCTCCTACTAATGCATGCTTGAGGACTTCATCCAGATGGGCGACGGGTATGAATGTCAAGCCTTCCCGCACGCTTTTTGGAATATCCTCTATGTCTTTTTCGTTATCTTTCGGCATAATAATCGTTGTCAGGCCGGCACGATGCGCCGCCAGCGTCTTTTCCTTGAGACCTCCGATCGGCAGCACCCGGCCTCTCAGCGTGATTTCCCCTGTCATACCGACGCTGCGGGAAACCGGACGATCCGTCAGCGCGGATACGAGAGCGGTCGCCATCGTGATGCCTGCGGATGGGCCGTCTTTTGGAACTGCGCCCTCCGGCACGTGAATGTGGATGTCTTGTTTTTCATGAAAATCCGGGCTGATGTTTAATTCTTCCGCTTTTGAACGTACATAGCTGAAGGCAGCCTGTGCGGATTCTCTCATGACATCGCCGAGCTTTCCGGTTAAGATCAGCTTGCCTTTCCCAGGGGACAGCGACACTTCGATTGACAGCGTATCTCCGCCGACCGCCGTGTACGCAAGGCCCGTGACAACGCCGATTTGATCATCGAGCTCAGCCTGTCCGTATCTGAACATCCGTTTTCCAAGGTAGTCTTCAAGGTTGTTTTCCGTGACCGTGATCCTTTTTCTTTCGCCTGAGACGATCAGCTTTGCCGCTTTTCTGCATATCGATGCGATCTGGCGTTCAAGACTCCGCACACCGGCTTCCCTCGTATAATAGCGAATAACATCACGGACAGCGTTGTCGCGGATTTGCAGATTGGTTTTCTTCAATCCGTGCTCCTTCAGCTGTTTTGGAAGCAGATGGTCCTTTACAATTTCAACCTTCTCGACCTCCGTATAGCCCGCAATCGTGATAATCTCCATCCTGTCCCTCAGCGGGCCGGGGATCGTCGCTAAATTGTTCGCCGTTGCGATAAACAATACTTTTGATAAGTCAAATGTTTCTTCAATATAATGATCGCTGAATGTATGGTTTTGCTCAGGATCGAGCACTTCCAGCATCGCTGACGCCGGATCTCCCCTGAAGTCAGAAGCCATTTTGTCGATCTCGTCCAAAAGAAATACAGGGTTGTTCTTGCCGGCTTTTTTCATTCCTTGAATGATCCGGCCCGGCATCGCACCCACATATGTGCGGCGGTGACCGCGGATCTCCGATTCATCTCTGACGCCGCCCAGCGAAATGCGGACGAATTTTCGGCCGAGCGATTTGGCGATCGATTTGGCCAGCGACGTTTTCCCGACTCCCGGCGGTCCGGCCAAGCACAAAATCGGCCCTTTCAAAGAACGGGTCAACTTTTGCACGGCTAAATATTCGAGAACCCGTTCCTTCACTTTTTCAAGGCCGTGATGCTCTTCATCGAGTATTTTGCCGGCCAGTTTAATATCGAGCCTGTCTTCTGTCGCCTCATTCCACGGGAGGGAAACGAGCCATTCGATATAATTGCGGATCACCGAGCTTTCAGCGGAGCTTGACGGGATTTTTTCGTACCGGTTCAGCTCTTTAAATGCCGTCTCCTTTACATTGTCGGGCATCCCGGCCTGCTCGATTTTTTCAGTCAGCTTTTGGACTTCGCCGGTTTTTCCTTCCTTGTCGCCGAGCTCTTTTTGTATGGCTTTCATCTGCTCGCGCAGGTAGTACTCCTTTTGCGTTCTTTCCATTGAACGCTTCACACGCTGCCCGATTTTCTTCTCAATCTCAAGGACTTCTTTTTCATTGTGAATCAGGTCGATCACTTTATTTAATCTGGCTTTCACATCGATGGTTTCCAGCACTTCCTGCTTGTCTTTTAACTTAAGCGGAAGATGGGAGGCGACGATATCCGCCATTCGTCCGGGCTCTTCGATATCTGTCACTGCCGCAAAGGTTTCAGCCGATATTTTTTTAGAAATCTTTATGTATTGATCGAAGTGGTCAAGCAGCGTACGCATAAGCGCTTCGTCTTCCACGTCTTTTTCGGTTTCTTCTTCGATTCGCTCGATTTTTACAGATGTATAGTCATCCATTTCATGATACTCGAGGATGCGGGCGCGCTGAATGCCTTCAACGAGCACGCGGATCGTTCCGTTCGGCAGCTTGAGCATCTGCTTGATTTTCGTATAGGTTCCGAACGTAAAGATCTCTTCTTCACTCGGTTCGTCTATGGATATGTCCCGTTGTGTGGCCAAAAAGATCATATGATCATTCATCATAGACTGTTCAAGCGCCTCAACCGACTTTTCACGCCCTACATCAAGGTGCAGAACCATCGTCGGATAGACAAGTAAACCTCTTAAAGGGAGGAGCGGGATGTTTCGTTTCGTTTCATCTGCCATTTTGACTGACACCTCCGTAGCTTTAGTATGAACCATTATAATATACTTTTTTTATCCCTGTACAATTGTAAGCCCGAAATAAAAGGGTCTACTGTAGTATACCCTTTCTTCCACTTCTGAAAAAGGAAAAGATGACCTTTGGAAAGAAAACTTGCCGCTTCCGAAAGGCTTTTGAAAACGCCTCTGACGCCGTTAAAAAAATCCCCATCTGATGATGAGGATTATACGGATTCTTTTTTGATTTGAGCTCCTTCCGGCATTTCCGTCGGCGGGTCCACTAAAGCGAGATCAAGGACTTCCTGCAAGGTTTTGACCGGTATGATATGAACGCCTTCAATCCGATTTAAGATCGACTGCACATTCTCATGCGGAATGATGACGGTTTTAGCGCCCGCATGTTTGGCGGCTTTTATTTTCGGAATCACACCGCCGATCGGCTTTACCCGGCCGTGCAGGCTGATTTCGCCCGTCATGGCAATCGTATGGTCAATCGGGATTTTATGGATGGCTGAAAAAATGCCGACCGCCATCGCAATCCCAGCCGACGGCCCGTCCACCGGAATTCCGCCCGGAAAATTGATGTGAATGTCATAGTCGGAAGCTTTCACTCCCATTGTTTTAAGAACGGTCATGACATTTTCAACAGACCCTTTCGCCATGCTTTTGCGGCGGATCGATTTTGACTGATTGCCGATATTCTCTTCCTCGGCTATGCCCGTAATATTAATCGTCCCTTTATCAGCCGCCGGATTGACGGTCACTTCAATTTCCAGAAGCGAGCCGCTGTTTGGACCGTGGACGGCAAGACCGTTGACAATACCGACTTGTGGTTTTTGAGCGATTTTTTGTTCGTATTTTGGTGTCAGCTGGCTTGAATGGATCACCCATTCGATATCCTCAAGGGTCACATCGCTGCGTTCTTCCGTTAAAGCCATTCCGGCGGCGATCTGCATCATATTGACGACTTCACGGCCGTTACGTGCATAGCGCGTCAACAGGTCCAGCCCCTCATTTGCGACTTGTTTTTGGATTTTTTCAGCTGCTTTTTTTGCGACTGTTTTCAATTCGTGTTTTTCCAGGTCCCGGAAAAACACTTCCAAGCAACGCGAACGAATCGCGGGCGGGATTTCCTCAGGCATTCTCGTTGTTGCACCGATCAGCCTGAAATCAGCGGGCAGTCCGTTTTGAAAGATGTCGTGAATATGTTTTGGAATTTGCGTGTTTTCTTCACTGTAATAAGCACTTTCCAAAAATACTTTTCGATCCTCAAGGACCTTCAGCATTTTATTCATTTGAATCGGGTGAAGCTCGCCGATTTCATCGATAAATAAAACACCGCCATGGGCGTGTGTGACGGCGCCCTGCTTCGGCTGCGGAATACCCGCCTGTCCCATCGCCCCGGCTCCCTGGTAAATCGGATCATGGACCGAGCCGATTAACGGATCGGCAATCCCCCGTTCGTCAAAACGGGCCGTTGTCGCATCAAGCTCGACAAAGACGGAATGTTCCTGAAAAGGGGAGCGCTTATTTTTTTTCGCTTCCTCCAACACAAGCCGAGCGGCAGCCGTCTTTCCCACTCCGGGAGGGCCGTAGATGATCACATGCTGCGGATTCGGCCCGCAAAGCGCGGCTTTCAGCGCTTTAATCCCGTCCTCCTGGCCGACAATATCTTTAAAGGTTGCAGGCCTTACCTTTTCTGACAAAGGTTCTGACAAATGGATCGATCTCATTTTCCGGAGCTGTTCCATCTCTTTTTTGGACTCTCTGTCTATTGTAACCTTTTGCGTTCTTTGGTTTTTAAGCAAATTCCAAAAATATAAACCGATGATGATTCCGAAAAATAGTTGTACAAAAAGTGCAATGCTCGTCCAGCTCAACTGATGGTCCCTCCTGAAATGGTTTCGTATCTTAAGTATGTCAGTTAGTATTTCCTGAACAGGGAGGGAATAAACGTAAGGAGGGGATAATTTTGCAAAAGAAAAAACCCCCTGAAATCAAGGGGTTTCATCTTAAGCAGATGTCTTTTTATCTTTGTTGACGACAGTGCCGTCTTTCATAATCAGACGCGGCGGTTCGCCGTCAGTGACGGTTTTGCCTGTAATCACGCATTTTTCGATGTCTTCGCGTGACGGCAGGTCAAACATCACATCGAGCATGATTCCTTCGATAATGGAACGAAGTCCGCGCGCACCTGTTTTGCGTTCGATTGCTTTTTTGGCGATCTCCGTGAGAGCTTCATCTTCAAACACAAGCTCCACATTATCCAATTCAAGCATTTTCGAATATTGCTTCACGAGTGCGTTTTTCGGTTTTGTCAAAATATCGACCAACGCTTTTTCATCCAGCGGCTCAAGGCTGGCGATGATCGGCAGACGTCCGATGAATTCCGGAATCAGACCGAAGCGAAGCAGGTCTTCAGGAAGCACTTTTGAGAGCAGCGCTTCTCTTTCAAGATTGTCATGCTTGTTATCAGAACCGAAACCGATCACCTTTTGTCCGAGGCGGCGCTTGATGATTTGCTCAATACCGTCAAAGGCCCCTCCGCAAATGAACAGGATGTTGGTTGTGTCAATTTGAATAAACTCTTGATGAGGGTGCTTTCTTCCACCTTGAGGCGGAACGCTTGCAACCGTACCTTCAAGAATTTTAAGCAGCGCCTGCTGAACACCTTCACCCGACACATCGCGTGTGATGGAAGGGTTCTCGGATTTTCTCGCTACTTTATCAATTTCATCGATGTAAATAATGCCTTTTTCGGCTTTTTCAACATCGTAGTCAGCAGCCTGGATGAGCTTCAGCAAAATGTTTTCCACGTCTTCACCGACATAGCCTGCTTCTGTAAGAGATGTGGCATCCGCAATGGCAAACGGCACATTTAAGATGCGGGCCAGCGTTTGCGCAAGAAGCGTTTTCCCGCTTCCGGTCGGACCGATCATGGAAATATTGCTCTTGGACAGCTCGACATCGTCGACTTTGCTGTTGGAGTTGATCCTTTTGTAGTGATTGTAGACGGCCACGGCAAGGGATTTTTTCGCCTGATCCTGGCCGATGACATATTCATCAAGAATTTCGCGGATTTCCTTCGGCTTCGGAACGTCTTTAAACTCCACTTCTTCTTCTGAACCGAGTTCCTCTTCTACAATTTCAGTGCAAAGTTCGATGCACTCATCACATATATACACGCCTGGTCCGGCGACAAGCTTGCGTACCTGATCTTGAGTTTTACCGCAAAACGAGCATTTCAATTGTCCTTTTTCCTCGTTGAATTTAAACATTCTTTCACCCCTTATATCCTTGTCATTCCGTTTCTTCGCCTGAAAGAAACATACGCTGTAACATTCGTTCCATTATGTATTGCATTTTACCACACTTTCCGAAAAGGCGATAACGTTGTGTTTGCCTATCCGGCATATTCAATATGTATGTTCATCCGCTTGACATTATCCTTTCCCAAAGAAAAGCTGATAAGTCAAAATTGTATAAAACAAGGCACGAAACATTCGCGCCCTGTTTTATTATTATGATTATGAAACATATTAACGGTTTTCTACAAGAAAATCAATCGCTTTGCGAACTTTCAAATCCTCTTTCATTCCATCTGTAGAACCGATTGCTTGTTTGATATTTTCAACAGGCATATTGTAAGCTTCAGCCATTTTTGAAAGCTCTTCTTCGACTTCTTCATCCGTCACTTCAAGATTTTCAGCTTTGGCGATGGCTTCCAGCGTCAAGTTTGATTTTACGCGCTTTTCGGCATCTTCTTTCATTTGCTCTTTCAGCGCGTTTTCATCTTGGCCTGAGAATTGGAAGTAAAGCTCAAGATTCATGCCCTGCATTTGCAGACGCTGTTCGAATTCTTTCATCATGCGGTCAAGCTCTGTGTCGATCATCGCTTGAGGAATATCGGCTTCGGCATTTTCAGCAGCTTTTGTTACAAGCTCTTCGCGAAGCTTAGCTTCCGCTTCGTTTTCCTTTGCTTCTTCAAGACGTTTTTTCGTCTTTTCAGTCAGCTCGGCAAGCGTTTCGACTTCTTCGTCGACATCTTTCGCGAAATCGTCATCAAGCTCTGGAAGCTCTTTCGTTTTGATTTCATGGATTTTCACTTTGAATACAGCAGGTTTGCCCGCTAATTCTTCAGCGTGGTATTCCTCAGGGAATGTCACTTCAACGTCTTTTTCAGCACCTGCTTCAAGGCCTACAAGCTGGTCTTCAAAGCCCGGAATGAATGAGCCTGAGCCGACTTCAAGGGAATAGTTCTCCGCTTTTCCGCCTTCGAATGCTTCACCGTCAACGAATCCTTCGAAATCAAGAACAACGGTGTCTCCCTCTTCCACTTTTCCGTCTTCTTTCACGACCAGTTCAGCCTGGCGCTCTTGAAGGGATTTGAGTTCGTTTTGAACGTCTTCATCCGTTACGGCCGTATCGTCTTTTTCAACGCCAAGCCCTTTGTATTCGCCGAGCTTCACTTCAGGCTTAACCGTTACCTTCGCAGTGAAGATCAGGCTTTCGCCTTTTTCGATTTTTTCGACATCGATTTCCGGACGATCTACAGGCTCAATGCCCGCTTCTTCGATCGCTTTTGGATATTCGACAGGAAGCAGGATGTCCAATGCGTCCTGATAAAGAGCTTCAACACCGAAGCGCTGTTCGAACAAACCGCGCGGCACTTTCCCTTTACGGAATCCAGGAATGGATACTTGCTTCACAACTTTTTTAAATGCATCATCAAGGGCTTTATTAAAGGTATCGGCATCTACCTCAACCGTTAAAACGCCTTCGTTTCCTTCTTGTTTTTCCCATTTTACTGACATTTGTTTCCCTCCAAAATCTATTCAGGTTGTGTCGGTTTTCCATTTTAAAACAAGCAAACGGCTACGTCCATCAAAAGCTTCGCTCTAATGTCAGCCATCATTATGTATACAAAGATAAATAATGAATCTTTAGCGGCAAACGGATCAGCTCCGTTTTTCACAAATGCAACCACTATATTATAACACAATGCCTGCTGCTTTCAACAATTACAAATAAGAAATTTCTTCTATATCTTTGATCATCGCGCAGGCTTCTTCCAGCTGACTGTCATTGAATTCATAAAGCATATGAAGCTCCGCTTTATCGATGTCGATGCCATGCATTTCATATCCGACTTTATGAAGCGCGGCAGCCCAAAGTTCGCGGTTTGCGTATTTCGGCTGAAACGGATACAGCACATAAATATGCCTGCGCCACAGCTCTTCCACCGCCTGGTAAAGCGAGGGATTTTCATTCCCCAGCGTGTCGTCCAGCACATTCAGTACAGCTTTGAGAATCGTCATGTCTTCCGGTTTTACCGTTTCCTTCGGGTTGATTGTCATCGATTCGCCAAACTTTGCGACAAGCGTCGGTTTTTCATGGTCTGATTCTGCGAGCAGCTGCAAAATCATCGTTTTCACGACGGGATGCCCGTTCGGGTTTTGCAGAATCGTTTTCAATAAGCCGATGTAGTTCGTCAGATTGCGGTCTTTGAGCCCGTGAATCAGCTTTAACTGCTCGCCGGTGTCGGACAAAATCGTCTCCTGATCGAGTTCTTTTGTCTCCGGCAGGTCTTCCATGACATCCTCCGGGCCGGGATCTTCCGTCATCTTGCGGCTGAAATCGAGCAATTTATAAAACTGTTCGGCGCTTTCCGGCGGCAGCTTGTTTTCTTCGAGAACAGCTTCGATCGTCTCTTTTACTTTTTCATACTGCCTGAGCTGGATTAAAATCGTCAGGTAGACCTGTAAAACCGTAAAATAGTGTCCGTGGCCTTCCTTCAGCATTTTTTCACAGATGTTCTTCGCTTCCTCAAGTTCGCCTATCTCCAAAAGGCAGATGGCCATTCCGAGATAAATGTCCGACTCCTCATCATCGTAGTGCTTCGCTTCTGAAAACAGCCTCAGCGCCTCGTGATAATCTTTTTCTTTAAGCGCGGACATCCCTTTATGCACCAAACGCTCCTTTACGTTGGGGAACGGGATGACTTTTGAGTTTTTCTTGTCATGCTTCATGCTTAAGTTCCTTTCAGGCACTTATTTTTTACAAGTGTATCAACCCGGCCCGCTAAAAACAAGAAAGAACCGATGACAATGTGTTTTGTCCCTTTAGCAAAAAAAGCCTCCGAAAAGGATCGGACAGCTTTTTTATGCTTGAAGCCAGGAGCTTCTTTGCTTCTCAAATTGTTCGATTTCTTCTTCGAGGAGCAATGTTAATGAAATTTCATCATGCCCGTTCAGCAGCATCTCCCGCCAATGCGGATCGACTTCAAAGGTGATCTGCTTTCCTCTGTGATCTGTAATCGTCTGTTTTTCAAGATCGACGGTCATGTTCAAAGACTGGTTTTCGTACTGTTCCGCAAGCCCTTTCCACGTCTCATAAGGAAGGCGGATCGGCAGCATTCCGTTTTTAAAACAGTTTTGATGAAAAATATCGGCGAATGACGGCGCGATGATGATTTTAAATCCATAGTCACCAAGCGCCCATGGCGCATGCTCCCGTGATGAACCGCAGCCGAAGTTTTCACCGGCGATGAGAATCGATGCTCCCTTATATTCGGGCTGATTGAGTTCAAATTCAGGGTTTGGCTCACCGCTTTCCAGGTATCTCCAATCAAAGAATGCAAAGCGGCCGTACCCGGTTCTTTCAATCCGTTTTAAAAATTGCTTCGGAATGATCTGGTCTGTATCTACATTAATTCTGTTTAATACCGCCGCTATTCCGATATGCGTCTTTAAAGGCTCCACTTTCGTTTCACTCCTTTACACAGCTGTTGTCTCTTGATAATGTTTTCTGACATCTACAAAGCGACCGTGGATTGCGGCCATCGCCGCCATTGCCGGACTGACGAGATGGGTTCTCGCTCCTTTGCCCTGTCTTCCTTCAAAATTGCGGTTGGAAGTGGAAGCGCAGCGCTCACCCTCAGGTACAACATCGTTGTTCATGCTCAAGCACATGCTGCATCCGGATTCTCTCCATTCAAAGCCCGCTTCGATAAAAATCTCGTGAAGGCCTTCTTGTTCCGCCTCGATTTTGACGCTTTGCGAACCCGGAACGACGATCGCTCTCACGCCTTCTGCGACTTTCTGTCCTTTGATCATTTCGGCCGCCTGGCGGAGATCTGTCATGCGCGAGTTCGTGCATGAGCCGATAAAGACGTGTTCAATTGTAATGTCTTCAATTTTTTTATGAGGTTCAAGACCCATATATTCATAGGCGCGCAGCGCTTCTTTTTGATCGTCTTCCTGTGCGAATGCCTCAGGTCCCGGAATCGCTGCATCAACCGGGAGGACCATCCCCGGATTGATTCCCCATGTCACCATCGGTGAAATGTCATTTCCGTCCATTACAATTGAGCGGTCGTATTGAGCGCCGGGATCGGTTCTCAAACTTTTCCATTCTGCGACAGCCTTTTCAAATTCCTCGCCTTTTGGTGCGTATTTTTTCGATTTTACATATTCAAAAGTCGTTTCATCAGGTGCGATCAGCCCTGCCCTTGCCCCCGCTTCGATCGACATGTTGCAGACGGTCATCCGTTCGTCCATCGACATGTTTCGGAATACTTCGCCGGTATATTCAATCACATAGCCTGCGCCGAATTTGACTCCGTATTTTCCGATGATGGCAAGAATGACGTCCTTGGCGGTCACACCTTTTTGCAGCTTGCCGTCCACGCGGATTTCCAGCGTTTTAGGTTTTTTCTGCCAGAGTGTCTGTGTTGACAGAACATGTTCAACCTCGCTCGTTCCGATCCCGAATGCGAGTGCACCGAATGCCCCGTGTGTCGATGTATGACTGTCTCCGCAGACGATCGTTTTGCCAGGCAGTGTTAATCCAAGCTCCGGACCGATGACATGAACGATCCCCTGATCAACGCTTGACAGGTCGGCTAAGCGGATCCCGAACTCTTCGCAGTTCCGTTCAAGTGCGCTGACCTGCCGCTTTGCGACTTCATCTTTAATCTCAAACCGGTTCACAGTCGGAATGTTGTGGTCCATCGTAGCGAACGTATTTTCGGGCCTTCTGACTTTTCTATTTTTCTGTCGTAAGCCTTCAAAGGCCTGAGGCGAAGTGACCTCGTGTATCAAATGCAGGTCGATATATAAAAGGTCAGGCTTTCCTTCTCCTTTTTTAATGACGTGCTGATCCCAAATTTTTTCGATGATCGTTCGAGGCATCATCTTGTTTCCTCCCTCTACCAATATCCATTTTCCTTAAACGTAAGCGGTCATGATGTTTGAAATGGCATTGTCATCCGCCAATGCGGCTTTTACTTCCTCCGTGATCGACGTTGTCGTGCAATGCTCAGACCCTCTTGCGAGATCCTTCGTTCTTTTTCCTGAGCGGAGCACCTGATCGACCGCGTGTTCAACGGCTGTTGCTTCCGCTTCAAGACCGAATGACGTCCGGAGCATCATCGCAGCAGACAAAATCGCAGCAAGCGGATTGGCGATGTTTTGCCCCGCGATGTCAGGAGCTGAACCGTGCACAGGCTCATATAAATGAAGACCAGAACTTGACAGACTCGCTGACGGAAGCATGCCGAGCGATCCGGTCAGCATGGAAGCTTCATCACTTAAAATATCGCCGAACATGTTCTCTGTGACAACGATGTCAAATTGTCCGGGATTGTAGATGAGCTGCATTGCGGCATTGTCGACAAGCATATGCTCAAGCTTGACATCCGGAAAGCCTTGGGCGACTTCTTCCGCTGTTTTCCGCCAAAGTTTGCTGGATTCAAGGACGTTTGCTTTATCGACAGATGTGACTTTCCCTTTGCGCCCTTTGGCCATTCGAAAAGCTTCCCTGACAACCCTTTCGATTTCTGATTTTTGATACAGCAGCGTGTCGACGGCTTCCCGTTCACCGTCCTGATTCTCATACTGCATGCTCGGCTTTCCGAAATATAAGCCGCCCGTCAGTTCGCGAACGATGACAAAATCAACGCCTTCAATATGTTCGCTTTTTAAAGGGGATGCTTCAGCCAAGCTCTCGAACACCTTAACAGGCCGCAGATTGGCGAATAGGTCGAGCTGTTTGCGAATCCCAAGCAGCCCTTTTTCAGGTCTCAGTTCAGAAGGATTTTGATCCCATTTCGGCCCGCCAACCGCGCCGAGCAAAATGGCGTCCGCAGCTTTGCAGACAGCGACAGTTTCTTCAGGTAGCGGCACACCCGCCTCATCAATTGCCGCGCCGCCGATCAGACCGTATTCAAATTCGAACTCATGCTGATAATGTTCAGCAACGCTTTTCAGCACATCAACAGCCGCTTCCAATACTTCGGGACCAATTCCGTCACCGGGCAAAAGTGCGATTCGTTTTTTCAAATTAAACAAACTCCTTCCTTCTTAACTGTCATGATCCTACAGCTGCTTGTTTTGCGAAACCTATCGCATTCGATTGGAATATAAGATAACGGTTGACCGCGTTCAAATACGCTTTTGCAGAAGCTTCAAGGACATCCTGGGCGACTCCGCGTCCGCCTGATTCTTTTCCGTCAATGATCACCCTGACATAAACCTGTGCGAAGGCATCCTGCCCTTTGCGGTTGGATTGAATCCGGTAGTCGAGAAGCTGGACTTCTTTGTTCATGCAGCGTTTCAGCGTGTTGTAAACCGCTTCAACGCTTCCCGCTCCCGTCGCTGCTTCCTGAATGATCCGGTCGGTTTCCTGTTCCTTCAGAGAAACAGTAGCCGTCGGAACTTGCGAGGTCCCGTAGTGCACCTGAAGAGAAATAAAATCATAGCCGATTTTGCGGTCTGTCGCTTTTTCTTCGAGAATAAGGGAAATCAGATCTTCATCTGTAAATTCTTTTTTCTTCCCGGTCAGCTCTTTAAAGATTTTGAAGAACTTATTCACTTCCTCTTCCCCAAACTGGAAGCCCAAGGTTTGCAGCTTATCTTTAAAGGCGTGGCGCCCTGAATGTTTTCCGAGCACCAGCGCATCCGTTTTGACGCCGACAAGCTCTGGAGAAATGATTTCATATGTGGTTTTTTCTTTTAAGAAGCCGTCCTGGTGAATACCTGATTCATGGGCGAAAGCATTGTCGCCGACGACCGCTTTATTGCGGGGTACGGCCATTCCGGTCAGCTTGCTCACTAAATCACTTGTCCGTTTAATTTCATTCAATTGAATCGTTGATTCCGCCTGATAGAAATCTTTGCGGATATGCAATGCGACAGCGATTTCTTCAAGAGCCGCGTTCCCGGCCCTTTCGCCGATGCCGTTAATGACCGATTCCACCTGGTCCGCGCCGTTTTCAATCGCAGCCAAAGAGTTGGCGACAGCCATGCCCAAATCATCGTGGCAATGGGCTGAAAGCTGAACTTTGTCGGCGTTTGCGGCATTTTCTTTAATATAGCGGAAGATGTTTCCGTATTCGGCAGGAGTTAAATATCCCACTGTATCCGGAAGATTGATGACATCTGCACCGGCGGCGATCACTTCACTGACGATCTCGGCTAAAAACGGCAGGTCGGTCCGACATGCATCTTCGGCAGACCACTGGACGACCGGGAATCGCTCCTTGGCGTATTTCACCATTGCGACCGCCTGCTCAAGAACCTGTTCACGCGTTTTTTTCAGCTTGTATTTTAAATGGATGTCGGAAGTGGCGATAAACAAATGCAGCCTTGGCTCGGCTCCGTCTTTCAGCGCTTCCCACGCCGAATCGATATCGCCTTTCACAGAGCGTGCAAGCCCTGTGACAGAGCAGTTTTTAATCGTCCCGGCGATTTCTTTGACAGCGTTGAAATCCCCGGGGGATGAAGCGGGAAAGCCCGCTTCCATAATGTTAACCCCGAGTTTTTCGAGCTGCTGGGCAATCGCCAGCTTCTCCTGCGTATTTAAATTAACGCCCGGCGACTGTTCACCGTCACGGAGTGTTGTGTCAAAAAAATTAATTTTTCGCACCGGCTACCACCGCTTCCTTCTTCTTGCCCTGTTTGACAAACGGCATCATTTCGCGAAGCTTTCTGCCGACCACTTCAATTTCATGCTCGTTTTCGCTTGCATTAATCGCGTTGAAGCGAGGACGGTTGACTTGGTTTTCCACGATCCATTCTTTCGCGAACGTTCCGTTTTGGATGTCTTTCAATACTTCTTTCATCGACGCTTTGACGTTTTCATCAACAACGCGCGGTCCTGATACGAAGTCTCCCCATTGAGCCGTGTCGGAAATGGAGTATCTCATGCCGGCCAAGCCTTCTTCATACATCAGGTCGACGATCAGCTTCAGCTCATGCAGACACTCGAAGTATGCGAGCTCAGGCTGGTATCCCGCTTCTGTCAGCGTTTCAAAGCCGGCTTTGACAAGGGAAGTCAGTCCGCCGCACAGAACCGCCTGTTCTCCGAAAAGATCTGTTTCTGTTTCTTCTTTAAATGTCGTTTCCAGAACGCCGGCTCTCGCACCGCCGATCGCTTTTGCATAGGCCAGTGCTTTATCTTTCGCTTCACCTGTGACATCCTGATAGATCGCAAACAGTGCAGGAACGCCGGCACCCTGTTCAAATGTTCTTCTGACAAGATGTCCCGGTCCTTTAGGAGCGACAAGGAATACGTCTACATCCGCCGGTGGAACGATCTGATGGAAATGAACGTTGAAGCCGTGTGCGAAAACAAGTGAATTGCCAGCTTGGAGTTCGTCTTTAATTTCAGCTTCATATACCTTTTGCTGCTGTTCATCAGGAAGCAGCACCATGATGATGTCCGCCTGTGCCGCAGCTTCTCTGACCGTGTATACTTGATGGCCGTCTTCTTCTGCTTTTGTAAAGGATTTTCCTTTTCTGACGCCGACAATAACGTCCACTCCGCTTTCTTTCAAATTCAATGCGTGAGCATGGCCTTGTGAACCGTATCCGATAACCGCCACTTTTTTGCCTGCCAATACGTTTTCTTTGATATCACCGTTATAATAAACTTTTACCATTTCAATCTCTCCCTTTTATGTTTTATACAATAGATATTGTTTTAATAGAGGCCGGCTTTTGCTGTGTTCCCCTTGCAAATGCCGTGGTGCCTGTTCTGGCGACCTCTTTAATCCCGTATGGTTTCAACAATTCGATTAAGGCTTCAATTTTGCTTGATTCGCCTGTCACCTGAACGACGACGCTGTCTTTTGCGACATCGACGACAGAGGCTCGAAACGGCTCGATCACACCGTTTATTTCCGCCCTGCTGGAAGGAGGCGAAACGACTCTGATTAACGCCAGTTCCCTTTGGACGATTGATTGATTCGTAATATCTGTGACTTTCAACACATCAATTTGCTTATTTAATTGTTTTGTCAGCTGCTCCGTTTCTTTTTCATCTGCCACATGGACGACAAATGTGATCCTGGAGATGCCCTGTGTTTCAGTGTGGCCCACCGTAATGCTTTCAATGTTGTAATGCCGTTTTGTAAACAAACCCGTGATTCTGTTTAAGACGCCGGTCTGATTCAAAACCGTCAGCGTGATGATTCTTTTCAAGGTTTCACCCCCACCATTTCATGCAGCCCTTTTCCTGGCGCAACCATTGGAAAAACTTTTTCCGCCTGTGCTACCTGAACATCGATGACCATCGGCTCTTTCGATGTCAAAGCGGCTTCGAGCTTTTCTTCCGCTTCTTCATCAGATGTAATCCGCACACCTTTGATGCCGTAAGCTTCAGACAGTTTGATGAAGTCCGGCTGTGACGTGAATTTTGAGTGCGAATAGCGTTCATCATAAAAGATTTCCTGCCATTGCCGGACCATTCCGAGACAGCGGTTATTCAGGACAACGACTTTAATCGGAAGATTCAGATCATGGATGACGGCGAGCTCCTGAAGCGTCATTTGAAATCCTCCGTCACCGAGAATGGAGACAACCGTTGCATCTTGATCAGCGAGCTGAGCGCCGATGGCCGCTGGAAGTCCAAATCCCATGGTTCCGAGCCCTCCTGAAGTGACCCATCTGTCAGCTTTTTGGAACGGATAAAATTGTGCGGCCCACATTTGATGCTGCCCTACATCCGTTGTCACAATCGCTTCACCTTTTGTAAAGCGGTGAATGTATTCGATCAGCTTCTGAGGTTTAAAGCCTTCTTCCTCATTCTCTTCATACCAGAGCGGATATTCGTTTTTCCAGTCCGCAAGCTGCTGTTTCCATTCATCAGAAGCGCTCGGCTTGCCGTTTTGCTTGATCAGCTCTCTGAGCACAAGCTTGCTGTCTCCGACGACAGGGATATGTGTCTCAACGTTTTTACCGATTTCAGCCGGATCAATGTCAATGTGGGCGACTTTTGCAAACTTGGCGAAATGCTTCAAATTCCCTGTCACCCTGTCGTCAAACCGGGCGCCGATGCTGATCAGCAGGTCGCATTCGTACAGCGCCATGTTGGCGGCATATGTGCCGTGCATCCCCGCCATTCCGAGAAAGAGCGGGTGATCGGCCGGGAAGCCTCCCAGACCCAAAAGCGTATGGGCGACCGGAATCTGCTGCTGTTCGACATAATTTTTTAATTCTTCTGACGCTTTTCCGTGCAAAACACCCGCACCCGCCAGAATGACCGGTTTTTTCGCTCCGCTGACCGCTTCAACAAGCTTTCTGATCTGCAAGTAATTCGGTTCTTTCGTCGGCTGATAGCCCGGAAGATGAATGTCATGGTCATAGCTGAATTCACCTTCGACGACAGCGATATCTTTCGGAATGTCGATTAAAACGGGACCCGGTCTCCCGGTTGTCGCAATGTGAAACGCTTCTTTGATGATCCTCGGCAGGTCTTCGGCATTCCGCACCTGATAGCTGTGCTTTGTAATCGGCATCGTAATTCCGATCACATCCGCTTCCTGAAAGGCGTCAGAGCCGATGACCGATGTCGCCACCTGCCCCGTAAACACAACCAATGGCAATGAATCGATCATCGCGTCGGCAAGACCTGTCACAAGGTTGGTCGCGCCTGGGCCTGACGTGGCGACGACGACGCCGGGTTTTCCGGAAATTCTCGCATATCCTTCAGCTGCGTGAATGGCGCCCTGTTCATGGCGCGTCAGCACATGAAACATGCCTGACCCGTACAGCTTGTCGTAAATCGGCAGAACCGCCCCGCCCGGATAACCGTAGATTACTTCAACATTTTCCTGTTTTAAAGCCTCAATCAGCATTGACGCCCCTGCCATTGTTTGTGTACATTGGGCATTTTCTGCATCCAACTGTACATTCGTCCCCATTTTTCTTCCTCCTTATCAAGTGATGATCATCACTGTTCGTTCACAATTGTTTTGTCATTTTGCAATGTATGCTGTAAAGCATTCGTTTCCAAACTGCTTTTACAGCTAAAAAAGCCTTCCCGCCCACAATTGACGCTGCTCACCTCGCAGGCCAAAGGGGCGAAAAGGCTTTTCTTTCCGCGGTACCACCCTTGTTCACGGCTTTTTACAGCCGCCTTATGGATAATCGCTTATCCGGTTTAATAACGAGTGAACCTTCATGTGTTCACCCGGCCGGCCCTACTAAATCGAGAAAATCGTTCAGGCTGACGCTCAGAGGGGAGTTCACGGCGGATGCCATCACCGGTTCCCAGCACTCCCGGCTCTCTGCAGATGGCGTTTCCGCTGCTACTTATCCTCTTCTACGCTTATCCTATTCAGCTGACACTTAAACTTTGATCTTTGATGTTTACTTTTTCCCCTTCGCGCACGACGCGCTCGCGGAACTTTTCAAGCATCCGGTTTGTATGCACTCCCGGCTTGCCGTCTCCAATCTGTCTGCCGTCCACCTTGACAACCGCGATCACTTCGGCGGCGGTTCCGGTTAAGAACACTTCGTCCGCCGTATAAACATCATGGCGGGTAAACGGCTCTTCTTTCACTTCATAGCCAAGCTCTTCGGCAATTTCTATGATGGCATTGCGCGTAATCCCTTCCAGCGCTCCGATATAGCCCGGCGGTGTTAACAGTTTTCCGTTTTTATAAATGAATACATTATCCGCGGAACCTTCGGCCACATAGCCTTGGTCATTGAGCATGAGCGCTTCGCTGACACCCGCCATCTGCGCCTCGATTCGGACAAGAATATTATTTAAATAGTTTAGGGATTTCACTTTCGGGCTTAAGACATCGGGCCGGTTTCTTCTCGTCGGAACCGTGATGATATCAATCCCAGTTTCATATAAATGTTTCGGGAATATTGCCAATGGTTCGACAATAATAATGACACTCGGTTTTGAGCAATTGTTCGGATCGAGTCCGAGATCGCCCGCCCCTCTTGATACAACCAGGCGAATGTAAGCATCTTTAAGCCCGTTTTTTTCAACCGTTTTGAGAACGTGCTGTGTTAGTTCTTCCTGCTGAAAAGGGATTTCCAGCAAAATCGATTTTGCCGAATCATAGAGCCGGTCCATATGTTCCTTCATTCTGAAGATGTTTCCGTCGTATACCCTGATCCCTTCAAACACACCGTCCCCGTATAAAAATCCGTGATCATAGACCGATATTTTAGCGTCTTCTTTTTTAACGAGTTTGTCGTTTAGGAAGATCCACTGGTCTTTCTGGTCCCCCATGCCCTCTTGCACACCTTTCTGTTGTAAATGAACGCTTTAAACGAGTAAAAAATGATGATGCGGGAACCCGATTTCCCGCCGTCTTCCTCGTGAAAGATGAAATGTTTTCAATTGATTTGTTCTTTTGTTTGAACTCATATTACGCCCCTTTACAGGCAGTGTCAACCGTATTTTTTAAAATTATTAGACAATTTAGATTAATCAATCTACTTGTATACGCTTACATTATTGATATAAAAGGAAACGTAAAAATAAAAAACAATTTTAACTTTTTTCTTTAATCTATACACAATACACAATTCGAACAACGTTTCCTACGATTTTGTTATATTTTATGACACAAAAAATAAACACCGACCTGTTTAATCGGTGAGATTTTTTATCAATCAAGAAGTACAAACTCCATTTTTGTAAATTGTCATAAAATGTTAGAGAAATCAATATAAACGGGGGAATATGATGACAACCTTCATTTCATACAATCCGTATATTCGGATTCCAAGCTGGGATACCCGCCAGTATCCATATCCCGGGTATTTTGGATTTTCCCAGACATACGTGTATAACCCTTCCATGCATGCGGGCCAAACTGTGTTCTATCCGTTCGGCAACGTGTTGACCGGACCCATCCTCGGGGATTTCGGAATTGGTCATACCGGCGTTCCATTCATGGGAGCACACGGATTCACCGGATCGTTCGGCGGTTACAGAATGTAAGGAGGGGAGCAGCAGGCTTCCCCTCTTTAAACAACACCTTGAGCGATCATCGCATCTGCTACTTTGATAAACCCCGCAATATTGCAGCCGTCGATCAGATTCCCGGCTCTGCCATATGCAGAAGCGCACTTTTTACTGCTTCGGTAAATGTCCGTCATGATGGCGTGCAGTCTGGCATCCGTTTCTTCTGCCGTCCAGCGCAATCGCGCGCTGTTTTGCGCCATCTCCAGCGCAGAAACGGCAACACCGCCGGCATTTGCCGCTTTGGCGGGAGCGAATAAAATGCCCGCATCTAAAAACCGCCGGACAGCATCTTGATCACAAGGCATGTTCGCCCCTTCACCGATGGCTTTAACACCATTCATGATCAATGTTTCAGCTGCTTGTTCATCAATCTCATTTTGCGTTGCACAAGGAAGCGCGATATCGCACGGAACGGACCAGACACCTGAGCACCCCGGAACATAGCGTGCTTCAGGATGAGTTTTTACATATTCGCTGAGTCTTTTGTTCTCGCTTTCTTTAAGCCGTTTGACCGTATCGAGATGGATGCCGTTTTGATCATATACATACCCGTCAGAATCGCTGCAGGCTACAACTTTGGCGCCGAATGCAGCCGCTTTTTCCATGGCATAGATCGCCACATTCCCAGATCCCGAGACGACGGCGGTGCTGCCTTTAAAGCTCATCCCTTGGTCTTTCAGCATGTCTTCTACGAAATAGACAAGCCCGTAGCCTGTCGCTTCTTTACGTATCAAACTTCCCCCGTACTCAAGGCCTTTTCCTGTCAATACACCGGCATCATAACGGCTGCGGATTTTTTTATACTGTCCGAACATCCAGCCCACTTCTCTCGCCCCGACGCCAATATCCCCAGCCGGGATGTCCGTGTCAGGGCCGATATATTTGTACAGTTCATTCATGAAGCTTTGTGTAAAGCTCATGATCTCTCGGTCTGACTTGCCCTTCGGATCAAAATCTGCCCCGCCTTTACCACCGCCGATCGGAAGTCCTGTCAGCGAATTTTTAAAAATCTGCTCAAAGCCTAAAAATTTGATGATGCTGGCGTTTACCGACGGGTGAAATCGGATCCCTCCTTTGTACGGACCGATGGCACTATTGAATTGAACACGGAATCCGCGGTTCACCCGGACAATACCCTGGTCATCCACCCACGGAACCCTGAATACAATCATTCGCTCCGGCTCTGCGATCCGTTCCAAAATACGCTGCTCTATATACTTCGGATGCCTCGCGAGCACAGGGACGAGCGAATCAAATATTTCTTTTACCGCTTGAAGAAATTCGCTTTCATGACCATTTCGCTGTCGGACGGTTTCATAGGCTCTTGTCACATAATCTTTTGCCGCTTGCACATTGGTTTGTTCAGCTTTTTCAAGTACATGCACCTTTCTTCAGCCCCTTTTCTCAATCAATGTCTATCGTACATTGGAAGATTTTCTATCATGGTAAATTTTACATCTGAGAAAGGCGTTTCTTCAATCTGGAAAACAGATGAAACCGTTGCTTTTATGAGATGTTTACCAGAAAGCGAAAATAAGCGGGTACTAAGCCTTGGCGGCACTCGCCTTCAAACAGGGGCGGAACGGACTATAACCGTGAAAATGCCGGCCGCATGTTTCATTTTTTCTGCAGTCTGTATGGTTGTTTTCTCCGGTCTGACGCCATTTTTCGTTGATTGACAGATGAATATGCATCCCGGTTTTACCCCGCAAAAAAATGATGATTTCAGCATATAAAATAAAACACATAGCTCCCCGTATTTCAGGGCAACACTATGATTAAAAACGGGGTGTTGTGATGGATAAGAAATACGAAGATTTGTCAAATGTTGAGACGCAGCGAGAATTCCTTGCAGCCGAGGAATTTCCCGAAGGGGCCTATGGAGCCGCGGCGGGCAAAAACGAGCCTGTTGAAAACAAAGAAACGCCATGGCGGGAAGGTCAGCAATATTACAGCAATTTCACATATGAATTCAGAAATCTGCACCAAGGGCTGCCAAGGCAGTATCCGGGTGCACACCCAACTCATGACGAAGATGATCAAAACGAGGAATAATAATCAAAAAGAGCCGTTCTGCACGGCTCTTTTTCAATATTATTGAAGCGGTTGTTGGAAATTTTGATTTTGGTTTTGCTGCTGCTGGTTTTGCTGACCTTGTTGGCCTTGCTGTCCCTGCTGTCCTTGTTGCCCTTGCTGGTTAAAGGACTGCTGCGCCTGTTGCAGCGCTTGGCTCATTTGGTTCATCGCCTGATTTGTCTGGATGCCTTGGAGGGCTTGATTTAGCTGTTGGACAGCCTGCTGAATGCTTTGTTGAATCTGCTGATCCGTTTGCTGCATTTGCTGCTGAGATTGAGAGCTGAATTGCTGGATTTGCTGCTTTAATTGATTGATTCCCTGACTTAATTGAGAGCTCTGCTGGCCGCTTTGACCTTGCTGCTGTGAACCCATTTGAGAAACGGTTTGTTCCAGCTGGGCAAGCTGCTGCTGAATGTTCCCGAATTCTTGGGCGAATTCGGCATCCGTGATATTGGCCCCAAGCAGCTGTTCATGCTTTTGTTTTTGTTGTTGTTGTTTTTGCTTTTGCTGCTGCTGATTTTGCTGTTGTTTAGTCATACAACATCCTCCTTAAAGTTGATCACATCCTTTATCTTTGTCAATCTTGCCGAAAAAATGAAAGGGAATTTTTAGGATGTTGTTTTTTTGCAAAACAAAAGCCTCAAACTCTTGTATATCAAGGTTTGAGGCTTTCTTATGATGACGTCCCAGGAGAGATTCGAACTCCCGACCGACGGCTTAGAAGGCCGTTGCTCTATCCAGCTGAGCTACTGGGACACATTGAACTATCAGCGACAAGATTTATTATATTCGCATTGTACCAGAAAGTCAACAACTTTTTAGAATTTTTTTCATCATGAGGAAGAAAAAAATTCTTCCTCATGATGGCGTCTGAAGTTGGACATGGTTTGCCAAGCTTTCAATTTCCCGTCCGTTTGTATCGTAAAAACGGACGGACACATCGTCTTTGTCAATGCTTAGTATAGCATAAGTTTTGTCTTTCCGCACCCGCGGAAGGCGGATGCTGCCGGGGTTGATCAAGAGTTTGCCGTCCATCAGCTCACTTCCCGCGATATGGGAATGACCGAAGCAGATGATATCGGCGCCGAGCTCGGCGGCTCTATAGTAAACGTTTAACAGCGACTCTTTAATGCCATACAAGTGTCCGTGTGTGAAAAAGAGCTTGTGTGAGCCGATCGGGACGACGATTTCATCTTTAAAATCCCCGTAGAAATCGCAGTTCCCTTTTACCGTCAAGTAAGAGGCAAGGGCCGGGTGGGAAAAATCCAGCTCGGAATCTCCGCAGTGAATGCTGAGATCCACATCATTCTCATGCCGTTCTGCGATCGTTTGCAGCTCATTTTCAAGGCCGTGGCTGTCGCTGACAATCAACACCTTCATTCCGGCTCCCCCTCATCCAATAAAGCGGTCAGCTTTTTCAGCGCATCCGCCCTGTGGCTGATTTTATTTTTTTCTTCGCTTGAAAGCTCGGCCATCGTTTGATCTTTATCCTTGACGAGAAAAATCGGATCGTAGCCAAAGCCGTTGGTGCCGCGGGGCTCTTCGGTAATGTATCCTTCCACTGAGCCTTCAACCGTTTTCGTTTCCTCTCCGGGAACACATAGGGCAAGCGCACACCTGAACCTTGCCGAACGGTCTTCCTTTTCCACTCCTTCAAGCTCATTCAAAACCTTTTTTAAATTGGCGAGGTCGTTTTTCTCTTCACCGGCATAACGCGCGGAATAAACGCCCGGACTCCCGCCGAGAAAATCGACTGAAAGACCTGAATCATCCGCAATGATCATTTTGCCGGTCTCTTTAGAGATGGTTTCCGCTTTAATGATGGCGTTTTCTTCAAATGTTTGTCCGGTCTCTTCGATTTCGTCCGTATAGCCGATATCCAATAATGATTTGACATCGTAGTCTCTCGGTTCGAGCATCTCTTTGAATTCCCTGACTTTCCCTTCGTTTTTTGTGGCAATGATGACTTCCTTCATTCATATCAAGCCTTTCTCAAGTTATTGTTGAATGGACGCCGCAATATCTCCGAGCACTTCTTTTTGTTTGTCGATGAGTTCTTTGATTCCTTTTTCGGCAAGCTCCAAAAGCCCGTCCAGTTCGTTTCTGGAAAACGTCGCTTCCTCCCCTGTTCCCTGCAGTTCGACAAAGCGGCCGTCGCCTGTCATGACGACATTCATATCGACCTCTGCACTTGAATCTTCCTGATAGTTCAAATCCAGAATGAGTCCGTGTTCCTGATCAATTCCTACAGATGTGGCGGCCAGAAAATCCGTGATCGGCATCTCTTTGATTGAGCCGTCTTCTACAAGCCGTCCGACGGCCAAGGCCATCGCCGTAAAGGCTCCGGTGATCGATGCCGTCCTTGTGCCGCCGTCCGCCTGAATGACATCACAGTCGATCCAGATGGTCCGCTCACCCAGCTTCTCCAAATCAATGACTGCACGCAGGGCTCGGCCGATCAGCCTTTGGATCTCCATCGTCCGGCCGGACACTTTTCCTTTTGACGATTCCCTGATCGTCCTTTGATTCGTCGCACGGGGCAGCATGCTGTATTCCGCCGTCACCCAGCCTTTTCCTTCCCCTCTTAAAAAGGGCGGGACGCGGTCTTCTACAGAAGCGTTGCATATGACCTTTGTATCGCCGACTGTGATCAGGACCGATCCTTCGGGATGCGTGATAAAGTCAAGCTCCATCGACATGGGTCTCAGTTCATTGTTCTCTCTTCCATCGTATCTCATGTTTTACCTCCGATTATATGTACATAAACATTCCCAATCATTCCGCTTTACACACATGTATTTGAAAAGCTGAATAAAGAAAGAGGCAGCTTTATACGCTCACCTCTTTTTATATAGTATATCAAAAACCTGCGGTTAAAAACTACCTGTGTTCACCCGGCTCGGCCTTGTGACAGGCTTGGAAAGCTTTTCGCCTTTTTCATTCACAAGCTCGGCTTTGCCATTTACCGTGACGGAAACGCTCTTAATATCCGGAAGTTCGGTCAATGTCAAAACGATGCTGTTTAAAACCTCGTCTGAAATCACTTTCTTTTCGCCGTCTGCACTGCCGTAAATGGCTTCATTAAAGTCGAGGGTGACATGACCGTCTTCAATTTTCGGCTTGCTTTCAAGTTTTACGTTTCCTTGGAAATCCGACAGCAGCCCGCTTTTGAGGCTTGGGCCAACCGTCAATTCTTTAATCGCCGCCGTCACCGGATCGCTTTCTGTGCCTGATGTGCGCTTTGTCACCGGTACATAATACTCACCTTCATCCGACTCCGCCAAATAATAAACGGTCACAGGTTCTGTCGCCGTTATATCGGTCACTCCGGCTGTCTCGATGTTAATACCGTCTTTACGGCTGAGCTCTTCTGAAAGCGGTGTGCCGTTGACAGGCATTTCTTTTAAATCATGGCCGTTCATGCGGATTTTCACTTTATCAATCGAGTTGAACTGGGTCAGTGTCCATGTGATCGCCTGAACGATTTTTTGTTCATCTTCGGCCTTATAGTTTTTAAATTCATTCGAGAAATCGGCGATCGCTGTCCCGTCTTCTTTAATATCGACATTGACGGCTGTGTCCGCCGGAAGCACGGCTCTGAATCCATTCGGCAGTATGTTTGAGACCGGGCCTCCTTCAACAAGGTATTCGAGCGCTTGTTTGGCCGTTCCCTCCTTTTTTGGAAGCGGCAGCGTCTGGGCTGTCACATAACCGTTTTTATCTATCAGATAAAGCTCTCTCATGACTGTATCACTATTTTCTGCAGCTTTATGATCACCGGTCGTTTTGTCTTCTTTGTCCTCTTTCTTGTCTTCCATCTTATCCGTTTGGTCTTGATTCTTCTCCTCTTTTACATATGTGATATCCTGCGGCGGATCTATTTCCTCTGAGGCCTGATCTGACTGAAATAATCCGCACCCGGAAAGAAGCAGCGCGGAAGCTGTGACTGTGACCGCGATTCCTTTCATTCCTTTTTTCAGCATACTTTTCCCTCCTAAGGCAGTTTGTACTATTATGTATACGAGCCCATTTGTGAATTAGACCGTTTTTTAAAAATTCGTTTTCATGTATGAAAGCTTGCTTTAAAAAAGAAAAACCTCTTCTTTTTCAGAACAGGTCTGCTTTAGGGAGAAGATGCAAAAAAGCTGCCGTTTGCGGCAGCTTTATTTCAGTATGCTTGTTTCATTAAGCGAGATACTTTCAACATTTTTCACTTCATATCCAAACCAATCGTTGGCGATTTTTTTAAAGCGGTCGCGTTCTCCGGTTGTTAAAAATTGATGTTCTGGCGGCAGCGGGTTTTGGTTTAACAGTCCGTTGTAGGACAAAATCGTGCTGACCTCTCTCGCCGTCTCATCCCCGGACGAAATGATGCTGACCCGCTCCCCCATATAGCGCTGAATCGGCTCTTTTAAAATCGGATAATGCGTACATCCGAGAATCAGCGTATCAATGGAGGAATCCCGGAGCGGATAAAGGGAAGATTTCACAATCTCATCGGCCGTTTCATCCAAAAATTGACCGCTTTCCACAAACGGTACGAACATGGGACAGGCCAAATTTTCCACCGTCAGATCGCTGTTCAATGAAAGCAGCGCTTCTTCGTATGCTCCGCTTTTGATCGTATTTTCCGTTCCGATGACACCGATCCGCTGATTTTCCGTCACTTTAATGGCGGTTCTGGCGCCCGGCTGCACCACACCGATGACGGGAATCGCGACCTCCCGGCTGATTTCCTCCAAAGCAATCGCCGTTGCTGTATTGCAGGCGATGACGAGCATTTTAATGTGGTGGCGGGATAACAAGTAGTTTGTCATTTCCCATGTATATGACAGGACTTCTTTTCTGTCCCGCGGTCCGTATGGACATCTCTTTGTATCTCCGAGATAAATGATGTTTTCTTTTGGCAGCTGTCTCATGATTTCTTTCGCAACGGTCAAACCGCCAACTCCCGAATCAATGACTCCTATCGGTTGATCCAACAAAATCGCCTCATTTTCTGTTCATTTCCTGCTGAAGTTTGATTAATAATTTTTCGAAATCGGCTGTCTCCTCTTCCGAAAACGCTTCTAACATGTTTTCAAGATAATCCTGTCTTTTTTGAATAACCTCCTGGATGATCCGTTCTCCTTCCGATAAAAGACGAATCCGGACGACACGCCTGTCTGACGGGTCTTTCACCCGTTCAACAAGGTTGTTTTTCTCCATTCGGTCAATTAAATCTGTCGTGGTGCTGCACGCCAGATACATTTTTTGGGATAATTCGCCGATCGTCATGTCCCCGTATTCATACAGCCACTGCAGACCGACAAACTGGGGAGGTGTAATCGTATATTGGGTAAGAATTTCTCTTCCTTTTTGCTTAATGATGCCCGCGATATGGCGGAGAGATTTCTCAATATCTGCAATGTGATTCAAAGAAGCTTTTGAATTCATGTCCTCTACCTCGCTCAACTCGTTGTTTTGTTTGCAAAACACTTGAGTCTATTTTCCTTCTTTTCTACAGAAATTGCAAGGCTTCAACATGAATATACAACTTGCGCGGGCAAAACAAATAACCGGTTCCCTTCTTATTCAAGAAGGAATACCGGCTCAATTTAGAGCTCTAGCTCACCCATTCGAAGAAGTTCAACAACAGCTTGCGAACGGCCTTTCACACCCAATTTTTGCATTGCATTGGATATGTGATTACGAACAGTCTTTTCACTTATAAAGAGCTCGCTTGCGATTTCCTTTGTTGTCTTGTCTTGAACGAGCAATTCGAACACTTCTCTTTCTCTTTTTGTTAGCAGCGGCTTTGATTGAAACTCTTTCTCCTTCAAGTATTGTAACCCTCCTTGCTAAGGTGAGAGCTGATCTGAAACGAATGGGTTTCGATATAGTCGTGATATCATATGAAGCAAGCGCAAGGTCGGTGACGTTTCTGAAGGAGAAAAGGGGCCGCTTCTGCACCTATTTTTTTGGCGAAAACGATTGGCAGGCGTACAGGGTCACCCGCCTCTGGCTCCACTGGAAGTGTTTAAGGTAAGCATTTCATGATCCAGGCGATCAGCCGCCATCTTTTTGTAATATATGCATGTGATTTCTTTTTTTGAACAGCCCCGATGATTTGTGCGGCAGCCTTTTCAGGAGA
Organism: Bacillus sp. HSf4; assembly: GCF_029537375.1. NCBI lineage: Bacteria > Bacillati > Bacillota > Bacilli > Caryophanales > Bacillaceae > Bacillus > Bacillus sp. HSf4. Next base: position 3,007,564 of record NZ_CP120679.1, read on the forward strand.
AGCCGCCCAGAACAGCTTTTCTCCCTTAGCAAGTTTTGTTTGCACAAAGCCGGGCTGAATATCGGTCACATATATGTCAGCGTATCCGCGCTTGTTCATTTTTTGTCTAAGGCCTTGCAAATAATTTGAGACGAACGCTTTTGAGGCGCTGTAGATAACGGCTGATCCATTGCCTCTCAAAGCGGCAACAGATGAGATGCCGATCAAATGGCCGCTTCTGTTTTCCGTGAAATGATCCACAAACACGTTTGCACAGGAAATAAAGCCGGACACATTGACATCAATCGTTTCTCTTTCCTTTTGCGGGTCCATCTCGCTTTCCAAATAGCCGACACCTGAACAGATGAAAACCGCATCCACCCTTCCCATCTCAAAAATCAGATCGTTTAACTGCATCTTCGCACGTTCACCGTCAGCCACGTCTATCTTTTTGATATACGAATGACCCGGCAGTGCATCCCGCAATTTGACAAGCCGCTCTTTCCGTCTTGCGGCAAGTCCTAATATTACGCCTTCCGCTGACAGCCTTTCCGCCAGCGCTTTGCCGATTCCGGAGCTGGCGCCGATGATGACCGCTTTTTTCATCTCGTTCTCCTTACAGATTATTTCTCAGGAAATGAGTTAATGCCCAAGCCATTTCACTTTTTGTTCATCTGTCCAGTTTTCTGGCTTCCCTGTATCTTTTGCAATCTGCACCATGACAGCCTTTCCGGTGAAACACGGCTCACCGGCGTCATTAATCGCCAAGTAGTGAAGCGTAAGCGAGGCATTGCCGACAGCTGCCGTTTTGACGCCGATCTTTAAATTCTCGTGCAGCATCACCTGCCGAAAATAATCGCATTGCTGGCTGGCGACAACGGGAATCGTCCGGCTCTCTCCAAGACGATCCATTGTCTGAAGGTGTTTAAAATAAGAAATGCGTGCTTCTTCAAAATAAATAAACGGTGTCACATTGTTCATATGACCGAACATATCCGTTTCCGAAAAACGGACGGACACTTCATCAAAAAAAGAAAATGACCGGCACCATTTCTCAAACGGTTCCTCAATATATTCCGGCAGCTTCAATGTTTTCCATCCCCTTTTCATCATGAAAACACCTCTTCAAACTGAAGAGGTGCGTTTTCCAATTATTCTGTGTTGTCGCTTCCAAAGAAGTTTTTAAACGCCTGCACGGTTGTATCCCTGTTTAAAGCAGCGATTGATGTCGTAAGCGGAATTCCTTTCGGACATGACTGCACACAGTTTTGCGAATTTCCGCATTCCGCCAGTCCGCCGTCTCCCATAATCGCTTCAAGCCGCTCAGACTTGTTCATCGCTCCTGTCGGATGAGTGTTGAATAAGCGTACCTGTGAAAGCGGAGCAGGTCCGATAAAGTTCGTTTTGTCATTGACGTTTGGACAAGCTTCAAGGCAAACGCCGCACGTCATGCATTTTGACAGTTCATAAGCCCACTGCCGTTTCTTTTCAGGCATTCTCGGTCCAGGACCCAAATCGTATGTGCCATCGATCGGAATCCATGCTTTAACCTTCTTCAACGAATCGAACATCCGGCTCCGGTCGACCTGAAGGTCGCGGACAACGGGGAATGTTTTCATCGGTTCGAGACGAATCGGCTGTTCAAGCTTATCGACCAGCGCAGTACACGATTGTCTCGGCTTTCCGTTAATGACCATGGAGCAAGCGCCGCATACTTCTTCAAGGCAGTTCATATCCCATGCAATCGGCGTTGTTTTTTCCCCTTTTGCATTAACCGGATTCCTTCTGATTTCCATTAAAGCGGAAATGACGTTCATGTTCGGACGGTAAGCAAGTTCAAATTCTTCCTGATAAGAGTCGGAATCTGCCGTATCCTGACGAGTGATGATAAACTTGATTGTCTTATTTTCACTCATGATTTCGCCACCTTTTTCTTCGAGTAATCCCGTTTGCGCGGCGCGATTAATGAAACATCGACATCCTCATAATGGAATTTCGGAGCTTCAGTATCGCCTGCATGTTTCGCCATTGTCGTTTTCAGCCATTCTTCATCATTTCGTTCAGGGAAATCCGGTTTGTAATGGGCTCCGCGGCTTTCGTTCCTGTTGTATGCACCGAGCGTGATCACCCTTGCCAGCTGCAGCATGTTTTTCAGCTGACGGGTAAAGACAGCGCCTTGGTTGCTCCATTTTGCCGTGTCATTAATATCGATGTTCTGATAGCGCTCCATCAGCTCCTGGATTTTTTCATCCGTCCGCAGAAGCTTGTCATTGTGGCGCACAACCGTCACATTGTCGGTCATCCACTCGCCAAGCTCTCTGTGAAGGACGTAAGCATTTTCTTTGCCGTCCATCTTCATGATGTCCGCCCATTTTTCTTCCTCTTGTTTGACATAGGCATCGTAAATAGAGGAAGATAAATCCTCGGCGGATGCTTCCAGCCCTTGTACGTATTTCACCGCATTTGGACCAGCCACCATGCCGCCGTAGATGGCGGACAAGAGCGAGTTCGCCCCGAGGCGGTTTCCTCCGTGCATGGAATAATCGCACTCTCCCGCGGCAAACAGCCCTGGAATGTTCGTCATTTGATCATAGTCAACCCATAAGCCGCCCATTGAGTAATGGACCGCAGGGAAAATTTTCATCGGCAGCTTGCGCGGGTCGTCGCCCATAAATTTCTCATAGATTTCGATAATGCCGCCAAGCTTAATGTCAAGCTCTTTCGGATCTTTATGGGAAAGATCAAGGTAAACCATGTTTTCGCCGTTGATTCCGAGTTTCTGTCTGACGCAGACATCGAAAATTTCGCGTGTCGCGATATCGCGCGGGACGAGGTTTCCGTATGCCGGATATTTTTCCTCAAGGAAATACCAAGGTTTACCGTCTTTGTATGTCCAGACTCGTCCTCCTTCACCGCGCGCCGATTCGCTCATCAGCCTGAGCTTGTCGTCCCCCGGAATCGCCGTCGGGTGAATCTGGATGAATTCTCCGTTCGCGTAATACGCTCCCTGCTGATAGACGACCGAAGCCGCTGATCCCGTATTGATCATGGAGTTCGTCGATTTTCCGAAAATGATGCCCGGTCCGCCGGATGCCATGATGACGGCGTCCGAACGGAAAGAATCGATTTCCATTGTCGTTAAATTCTGAGCGACAATCCCTCGGCACTTGCCGTCATCGTCAAGCACCGCTCCAAGGAACTCCCAGCCTTCATATTTTGAAACAAGCCCTGCGACTTCATAGCGGCGAACCTGTTCATCAAGCGCATACAAAAGCTGCTGTCCTGTCGTTGCACCAGCATACGCCGTTCTGTGGTGCTGCGTTCCTCCGAAACGCCGGAAATCGAGCAGCCCTTCCGGCGTTCTGTTGAACATGACGCCCATGCGGTCGAGCAGATGGATGATCGAAGGCGCGGCTTCACACATTGCTTTGACCGGCGGCTGGTTGGCCAAAAAGTCGCCGCCGTATACCGTATCGTCAAAATGCTCCCACGGAGAGTCGCCTTCACCTTTCGTATTGACCGCACCGTTGATTCCGCCCTGCGCACATACAGAATGTGAGCGCTTTACCGGAACGATGGAAAATAATTTTACATTTGTTCCTGCTTCCGCAGCTTTAATGGTCGCCATCAGACCCGCAAGTCCTCCGCCGACAACGATGATGCTTGAATTGCTCATGCCAGCCCCACTCCCTCTAGTAATCTAGTTCTTTTACACAAATGCCAAAATCGCTCTCAGCCCTACATAGGACAGCACAACAAAGACTCCCATTGTCACAAACGTAGCGATTCGCTGCGAACGCGGAGAAACGGTAATTCCCCAAGTAACCGCAAACGACCATAAACCGTTTGAAAAGTGGAAGATTGTTGAGAGGACACCTACAATGTAAAAGCCGAGCATGATCGGGGAGCTCAAAATATCAGCCATCATGTCAAAGTTTACTTCAGCCCCCATTTGGGCGGCGATCCGCGTTTCCCAGACATGCCAGCTGACGAAAATTAACGTAATGATTCCTGTGACACGCTGCAGAACGAACATCCAGTTTCTAAAAAATCCGAATCTGCCCGCATTGCTTTTCGCTGTAAACGCTATGTACACACCATAAACGGCATGGTAAATCAGCGGAAGGAAAATCACAAAGATTTCCAAAGCGTACCTAAACGGCAGGTTTTCCATAAAATGAGCGGCATTGTTAAACGCCTCTTCTCCGCTTGCCGCAAAATGGTTGACAACTAAATGCTGAATCAAAAAAATGCCCACCGGTATAACGCCAAGCAAAGAATGCAGTCTTCGATACACAAATTCTCTGTTCCCGGCCATTGCTTAACCCCCTAGTTGAAAAGTGCCGTAAAAATGAATGGTCTCCTATCCCCCGTCCTGTTTCAAATATCGCACTTTGTTAAGTTTTTATGACAATTTCATTTTACTCCTATGAGAAATAGGCGTCAAGAAAACGCGTACATAAATTGAAATTTTCTAAAATTTAATCATATTTTTGAAAATTTTATTTTATCAAAATATAAATATATCAGATTTTTTTCTTTTCAAACGCATCTCTCCGCTGTCATCTTCCCCCCCGTTTGGGCTATAATAAACGGAGGAAAGAGGGGAGACATTGGACAATGAACAAATATGAAGCAAATTTAGCGCAATTAAAAGATCTGGAAGTCTCCGCATATGGATATGAGCTGATCAGGGAAGTGCTGCTTCCCGATATGCTGGGACAAGAGTACGCAGATATGATGTATTGGGCCGGCAAAAACTTGGCCCGCAAATTCCCGCTTGATTCATGGGAGGATATCCCTGGATTTTTTCATGATGCAGGCTGGGGAACGCTTGCGATCGTCCATTCAAAAAAGCAGGAGCTCGAATTTGAACTGGAAGGCCCTTTGGTCTCCAATCGCCTCAAATATCAGAAAGAGCCCTGCTTCCAGCTTGAAGCCGGGTTTATCGCCGAGCAGATCCAGCTGTTGAATGAGCATATTGCCGAATCGTATGAGCAGGTGAAAAAAAGAGCCGGAAAAGTTGTGTTGACAGTCAAATGGGATATGAAAGATCCGGCATGATAATCGAAAGGCTGCATTTTCAGCAGCCTTTTTCAATAAAGCCTAAATCAACGCGCGCTTATTCAATCGGCTGTTGACAATGTCCACAGTCTTCCAACACCAATGTTATCGTCATGCAGAATCTTGATTTTTGTGTATGTGTTCCCTCGCTTTCTGTATAAATTGTTCTTCAATTTTGAGAAGCAATGTATTGCGTTTAAAAATGTCAGAGCTTAATTCGTTAATATACAGATCTTTTGCCTTATCATCATGATCGATGATGGAATTGCGCTTCAGCCTGTTTAAACGGTCGTCATCTCCAGCAATCAGCTTTGAATACAGCTTCCCTGTCTCTTCTTTGTTATTTTCTATCAATAAATTGATTTCTTCCAAATAAGCAATTGCGTTCAGAACAGACCTTTTTTGTTTATTTTTAATGGAGCCGAGCCCTTCCGCTTCTAATTCATTCAAGACATTTTGAAATATCTCGAGCCTTTTGCGGCTCTCCATATCAAACTTCACTTGCATAAAATATAAATAAAAAAACAATGCATGCAGACAGGTCAGGCTCAATTTTCCAATGGAGGCATCCTTCTCTTGCTGCAGTTCTTCCTCCAATTCCTTCAGCAAAAAATCAAATTGCTTCTCCGTTTTATATGACAGCAATTCCACGTTCAGAAAATGCAGTTTTGCATACAGGCTATTGGTTAAAATCGACAATACAGCCAATCCGTCCGTAAATAACAATGTGACTGTCCCTATTACATATGAGAACATGCCAAAATATAAAGCATATTCATGATGAGGTATAAAGTTCAGAAAGATCCATCCCGTCAAGAAGCTTGTGAGTGGACCACCCAGCAGACCCGCGACGAATTTCCCCTTTTCTTTTTAATACGTTTTTTTGTTTTTAATGGATTTACCATATAAAAAAACTGCACCGCCAAAATATTTGTGTTTCCATCGAAATGTTATTTTCTTATTTTTAAACATGATGAATGGTCCGACTGCCAGCCATTGTACATGATGCCTGACGATGCATCCGAAAAGAACGTGCCCCAGCTCATGTACAACAATGCTGGCAATAGCTGCCACGAACACTGGACCTATTGTATGTATTAATGCAGTCATAATGTAATTCCTTTCTCCGCCCTTATTATGGTAATTGTAGCACACCCCGCCCTCGGGCAAAAAAGAAACCCTAGAGAGAGCTCTAGGATTATTTTTATTTGGCAGCCACGCTTATTTTCGATAGTTCAAACGCATCATGAAGCGCTTCAACAGCTTTCACCATGTCGCTGTCACTGATGACGGTGGAGACTTTGATCTCGGACGTGCTCACCATTTTGACCTGGATGTTCTTCTCTGCCAGCACCGCAAACATTTCCGCGGCTACGCCCGGGTTTGAGATCATGCCGGAGCCGACGATCGACACTTTGGCGAGCCTGTTTTCCGTCTCGATCTGTTCGTAGTCGAGCGCGTCTTTGTATTCTTCAAGCACTTCTACCGTTCTGGACAGGTCTTCCGTTTTCACTGAGAAAGAAATCGACGTTTTGCTTGTGGCTGTCACCGATTGAATGATGATGTCCACGTTGATGTTCTGTTTAGCGAGCGTTGTAAAAATCGTTGACAGCGTCGTCAGGCCGCTCGCCAGGCCGCATACGGTCACGCGTGTGATCTGATCTTCAAATGCAATTCCTCTTACGATTAAATTCTGCTCCATGGATGATTCCTCCTCGATTAATGTGCCTGCTTCTTTTTCCATGCTTGAGCGCACTTCCAGCGGCACCTGATAGTTCTTTGCAAATTCGACGGCTCGCGGGTGCAGGACGCCTGCTCCAAGGTTGGCAAGCTCAAGCATTTCATCATAGGAGATTCCGGCAAGCTTCCGCGCTGTTTTCACATAGCGGGGATCGGTTGTGAAAACCCCCGGTACATCGGTGTAAATATCGCATTTATCGGCTTTCAGGGCTGCTGCGAGGGCAACGGCTGTCGTATCTGATCCGCCTCTGCCGAGCGTTGTGATTTCGCCTTCCGCTGTCGTGCCCTGGAATCCGGCGACAACGGCGATTTTCCCTTCATTCAGGCGCTCTTTCAGCTTGTCTGTATCAATGTTCGTAATCCTTGCGTTACCGTGAATATTTTCGGTCTCGATGCCGGCCTGCCAGCCTGTATATGAAACCGCATCATACCCTTTTTCCTCTAAAGCCATTGTTAATAAAGAAATCGTCACCTGCTCTCCTGTGGAAAGCAGCATATCCATTTCCCGCCGGCTCGGCTGATCTGTGATTTCCCTGGCAAGTGCGACGAGGGAATCCGTCGATTTTCCCATGGCGGAAACAACGACGACGACGTCATGACCCCGCTTTTTTTCTTCGATGACCCGATTTGCGACATTCAAAATTTTTTCCACTGATCCGACGGAAGTTCCGCCAAATTTTTGGACGATGAGACCCATCAAATACCACCCTTTTTGTTTTCGTTCGTGCACGTTTATGTATGAAGAGGAAAGCCTTGATCTTCCGGCTTGTACGGTTTTAGCGTACAAAAAAAGCAATGAGAGAATTCCCTCATTGCTTGAATCAACAAAAACAGCCGATGATCTAAAACAACGAGATAGCTCTCCAAGAAAATGACTTTCTTGACAGCCCCACATTTGTTCAATGTAAAGCCAGCAGATAAAACGAATGGATTTTTACCCGCTTCGGCGACGCTCCCCTTTCAGCTTCCTTCTTTGAAATCCATCTTTCTCCGAAAGCCTACTCTTGAAGTTCGCACCTCTATCTTCACCATATAACACGATCTTATTATGAAATTAGTACAAATTCTATCAGATTCTTTTTAAAAATTCAACGTTATTTTTTCAAGGCCTCTATAATCAGCTGTGCGGTCTTCAGCGGAATTCCGGCACTGCGGATATCTTCGACAGTCGCTTCCTTCATTTTTTTGACGGAGCCAAAATGTTTTAACAGCAGCTTTTTCCGCTGCTCGCCGACACCCGGTATCCCGTCCAGCACCGATTGAAAAGCGCTTTTTCCCCTGAGCTGCCTGTGAAAGCTGATCGCAAACCGGTGCACTTCGTCCTGGATCCGCTGCAACAGGTAAAATTCCTGGCTGTTCCGTTCAAGCTGAACGATCTCAAGCGGATCACCGATCAAGAGGTTCGATGTTCTGTGCTTGTCGTCCTTCACCAAGCCGGCCACCGGGATGTCAAGGCCAAGTTCATTTTCAAGCACGTCGACCGCTGCTGAAACCTGCCCTTTTCCCCCGTCGATCAAAATCAAATCCGGGAGCGGCAGATTTTCTTTCAGCACCCTTGTATACCTTCTTTTAACGACCTCGCGCATTGAACCGTAGTCGTCAGGCCCTTCAACCGTCTTAATCTTATATTTCCGGTACTCTTTTTTATGCGGTTTTCCGTCGAGAAAGACGATCATGGCCGAAACCGGATCCGCTCCTTGAATATTCGAATTATCAAACGCCTCAATTCTATACGGCGTGTAGATGCCCAGCGCTTTGCCGAGCTTTTCAATCGCACCGATCGTCCGCTCTTCGTCGCGTTCGATGAGCAAAAACTTTTCTTTCAGGGCGAGCTTTGCGTTTTTATGGGCGAGAAGCAGGAGGTCTTTTTTCTGTCCCCTTTTCGGCTGGTGAACTTTCACGTCCAAAAGCTCCTCGATCATGTCCCTGTCTACGCTGTCGGGCACTAAAATTTCCTTCGGAAGGAAGTGATTGTTTTTCGAGTAGAACTGGCCGATGAATGTCAAAAATTCTTCATCCGCTTCCCTATACAGCGGAAACATGCTGACGTCTCTTTCAATCAGCTTCCCTTGCCTGATAAAAAAGACCTGTACACACATCCAGCCTTTATCATACGAATAGGCAAATACGTCGCGGTCGATCATATCGTTCATCGCCATTTTCTGCTTCTCCATCGTCGATTCGATGTGGGCAATCTGGTCGCGGTATTCCTTCGCCCGTTCAAACTGGAGGTTTTCAGATGCTTCGAGCATTTTGGCTTCAAGCTCTTTCTTGACTTCGTTATAGCCGCCTTTTAAAAAGCGTGTGATTTCTTCAGTGAGCTGCCTGTTTGTCTCTTCAGACACGTCATAGACACACGGTGCCAGGCATTGCCCGAGATGATAGTACAAACAGACGCGGTCGGGCAGCTTGGCGCATTTTCTGAGCGGGTAGAGACGGTCCAGCAGCTTTTTCGTTTCCCTTGCGGCCTGAACGTTTGGATAAGGACCGAAATAGCGGCCTTTATCTTTTTTGACTTTCCGCGTCACGATCAGCTTCGGATGGCGCTCATTGGTGATTTTGATAAACGGGTAGCTTTTATCGTCTTTCAGCATCACATTGTATTTCGGGTCGTACTTTTTGATTAAATTCATTTCCAGAATGAGAGCTTCGATGTTCGAGGATGTGACGATGTATTCAAAGTCTTCGATTTCGCTGACGAGCCGCTGTGTTTTTGCATCATGGGAGCCGCTGAAATAGGAGCGGACCCTGTTTTTTAAGATTTTCGCTTTCCCGACATAGATCACGGTCTCCTGCCGGTCTTTCATCAAGTAGCAGCCCGGCTGATCCGGAAGAAGGGCAAGCTTTTCTTTGATTGTTTTGTTCATCAAAAATCCTTCCTTATTTCGGCGTTTTTCTTCTTATAGTTTATCATGACCGACCACACGTTCGCTACAATTGGAGGAGTTGCTAAGAAAAAAGCGATCCCCTGGGAATCGCCTTTTCTCGTTCTATATTTTACAAATGCTTGTTGATCAGTTCTTCAAGCGCTTCTTTCGGTTTAAATCCGACAGATGTTTCAACCACTTCACCGTCTTTTAGTACGAGTAAAGTCGGGATGCTCATGACGCCGTATTTGCCGGCTGTTTCCTGGTTTTCGTCAACATCGATTTTGACGATTTTCAGTTTGTCTCCCATTTCTTGATCCAGCTCTTCAAGGACTGGCGCAATCATTTTGCAAGGTCCGCACCAAGGAGCCCAGAAGTCGGCAAGGACTACGCCTTCGCTTGTTTCAGTTGAAAAAGTTTGATCAGTTGCTTTTACGATAGCCATTCTTTCATTCCTCCAATTGTGAAATTATGCTTTTTAGTATAGCATCTCCCTTTGGTTCACGCTAACATAATGCTTGAATATACGTTTCCCCATCAGGCCGTGTTTTACACATGCACATATATCCCATTTTATTTGTCCGGCCGTCAAGATGTGCGATCAAAAAAGCCGGCGATCAGGCCGGCTTTTTTAAGTGCTGACACTCAGCTTTTTAAATTCTTCCGTCAAAAGCGGAACGACCTCAAACAGGTCTCCGACAATGCCGTAATCGGCGACTTTGAAGATGTCGGCTTCAGGATCTTTGTTGATGGCGACGATGATTTTGCTGTTTGACATCCCGGCAAGGTGCTGAATCGCTCCCGAAATGCCGCAGGCGATGTAAAGGTCCGGTGTGACGACCTTTCCGGTCTGGCCGATTTGCAGCGAATAGTCGCAGTAGTCCGCATCACACGCGCCTCTTGAAGCGCCTACAGCGCCGCCGAGCACATCGGCGAGCTCCTGAAGCGGCTTAAACCCGTCTGCGCTTTTCACACCGCGTCCGCCGGCAACGATGATTTTCGCTTCTGACAAGTCGACGCCTTCAGACGTTTTTTTGACGACATCGCGGATCACCGTTCTGATGTCCTGGATGCTGACTTCGGCTTTTTCAACAGCTCCGGTGCGCGCGTCATCTTTCGCGAGCGGTGCGATATTGTTCGGCCTGATCGTCGCAAAAATCATCTCGTCTTCAGAAATGATCCGTTCAAACGCTTTTCCAGAGTAGATCGGCCGTGTAAACACGGCGTTTCCGCCTGCCACCTCGACATCGATGGCATCTGAAATCAACCCTGTTCCCAAACGGGCCGCAAGCTTTGGAGACAGATCTTTTCCCATTGATGTATGGCCGATGATGAGCGCATCCGGTTTTTCTTTTTCCAGAATCGGCATCATCGCTTGTGCGAAGCCGTCCGATGTGTAGTGTTTCAGCATTGGATCCTCGGCTGTCAGCACTTTGTCGGCGCCGTAGCGGATCATATCATCCGCATGATTTGAAACGCTTTCACCGACCAGGATACCGATCACCTCTCCCCCTTCGGCAATCGTTTTTCCAGCGGCTATCGCTTCAAAGGTGACGTTTCTTAATGTGCCGTCCCGGCATTCTCCCAATACGATAACTTTTTTGCTCATATCATTTCCCCCTGTATGTTGATGACCGTGCTACTCCCCTTAAATCACTTTCGCTTCGCTTCTCAAAAGAGACACAAGATCTGCTGCCTGCTGCTTTGGCTCCCCTTCAAGAATCTTCCCGGCTTCTTTCTTCGGCGGTAAAAACCGTTCGATTGTTTTCGTTTTACTGGCGACATCGTCTTCATCCACATCGAGATCATCCAGCTCCAATTCTTCAAGCGGCTTTTTCTTCGCCTTCATGATTCCCGGAAGAGACGGATAGCGGGGCTCATTTAATCCCTGCTGAGCGGTGGCAACGATCGGCAGAGTCGTTTGCACCACCTCAAGATCGCCTTCTACATCGCGTTCTGCCTCAACATCCCTGCCGCTTACGGAAAGCTTAGTGATCGTTGTAAGGCACGGGATTCCAAGCAATTCAGCCAAGCGCGGCGCTACTTGTCCTGAGCCCCCGTCAATCGCCACATTTCCTCCGAGTATGATGTCGTATTCCTTCTCTTTCAAATAGTGAAAGAGGATGTGGGACGCCGTATATTGGTCGGCTTCTTCCAAATCGTCTTCGATATTGATCAGCACAGCTTTGTCACACCCCATCGCAAGCGCCGTCCTGAGCTCTTTTTCAGACTCCTCTTCACCGACCGTGACAACCGTAATCTCGCCGCCGTGCTGTTCCTTAAGCTGAAGCGCTTCTTCAATCGCGTATTCGTCGTACGGATTAATGATGAATTCCGCTCCGTCGGTTGCGATTTCCCCTTGTTCTATCTGAATTTTCTCCTCTGTGTCAAACGTGCGTTTCATTAAGACATAAATGTTCATGCTCTTTTCATCCCCTTTGTTTTCACGCTTGTTATTTCCCTTTAAAGTGCGGCTTCCGCTTTTCGAGGAACGCCTGAATCCCTTCCTTCGCATCTTCGGACTGGAAGACTTCGCCGAAATACTTGCCCTCAAGCTTCAGGCTGCCTTCATAAGAGTAAACTTTGCCGGTATTCAAAAGCTCGATGACATAAGCCATGGTTTGCGGACTTTTCTCCGCAAATTTTTGCGCCAGCTCTTTTCCTTTCGTTAGCACTTCAGCTTCATCGGCGGCCAAAATGGTGACAAGGCCGTAATCAAAAGCTTCTTTCCCGGTAATCGGTTCTGATGTTCCGATCATCTCAAGGGCTTTCGCTGTTCCTACGTATTTCGGAAGGCGCTGTGTGCCGGCGAATCCCGGAATGATGCCAAGGTTCAGCTCTGGAAGGCCGAGCTTGGCATTTTCCTCGGCAATCCGGATGTGACAGGCCATTGCGAGTTCAAGCCCGCCTCCGAGGGCAGCTCCATGTATGGCGGCAATAATCGGCTTTGGAAAAGACTCCACTTTTTCAAAGATTTGCTGACCCTTATCTGCAAGACCGGCAGAATCAGATCCATCCATCAATGATGTAAATTCCTTAATATCGGCACCCGCTGAGAAAAACCTTCCTTCTCCGTGAATGATGACGCTTCTGACCTGTTGATCTTCGGCAAGTTCATCAAGAGCAGCCGAAAGATCCTCAAGGACTTTTGATGAAAGCGCATTGGCCGGCGGATGCTGGATCGTAATGACAGCGACATGTCCGTCTATGGATGTTTGTAATGTTGCCATGTTTATTCCCCCTCTTTCTTCGTTTCGCTGAAGCCATGTATCAGCAATTCATGAATGCTGTCTGCCAAATGAGGCAGATCGTATTTTTGGTCATTCATCACCCAGGTTGTCACCGTTTCATCCACTGTGCCGAAAATCATCTGTTTCGCTAAGCGGACATCGAGCGATTTTTTGAATTCGCCCGCTTCTTTTCCTTCTGTGATGATGTCTTCCAAAATCATTAAGTAGCCTTTCAAAATTTCATTGATTTTCAGCCGCAGCTCGCGATGGGACTGCCTCAGCTCAAGCTGGGTGACAATCGCCAGGTGCCGGTCGCTGCTCAGCAGTTGAAAGTGCTTTTTGATGAACAAAGACAGCTTCTCTGTCGCCGAATTTTTCGCTTTCATTTCTTCGTTCATTTGCTCGATAAACTGGCCCATTTTCTCTTTAAACAGTGAGATGAGAATGTCCTCTTTGTTTTTGAAATAAAGATAGATGGTGCCGTCGGCCACACCTGCCTGCTTGGCAATCTTGGAAACCTGAGCCTGATGGTATCCGTTTTCTGCAATCACAATGACAGCTGCATCAATAATCTGCATATACTTTGGTCTCTTCTGTTTCAATTGGCTTCGTTCCTTTCCCATTAATGAATGAGGATTCATTCATGATTTAATCGTAAATAAATCCGCAGGCTTTGTCAAGATCAGAACATGAAATTCCTTCTTCAGAGCCTTACATAAAAGCATGCCGCCAAAATCGACGGCAGACTCCGCTGTTCATACGTTTGCCTTTTCCTCATGGACCAGCGCTCGTCTTAAAATTTTCCCGACCGCCGTTTTCGGGAGTTCGTCCCTGAACTCATACACTTTCGGAACTTTATAGGGCGCCAGACGGGACCTGGCATATTCGTCCAATTCCTTCTCCGTTATTGTAGCATGATCTTTTAAAACAACAAAGGCTTTAACGGTTTCTCCTCTGTATTCGTCAGGGATGCCGCAGACAACGGCTTCCTGAATGGCCTCATGCTCATAGAGCACCTCTTCGATTTCGCGCGGGTAGATGTTAAACCCTCCTGCAATGATCACATCTTTCTTGCGGTCGACAATATAAAAGAAACCGTCTTTATCCATGTACCCGATGTCCCCGGTAAAAAACCATCCATCCCTGAGGGAAGCAGCGGTTTCTTCATCATTGTTCCAATAGCCTTTCATCACTTGAGGACCTTTGACGACGATTTCTCCATGCTCATAAGGCTCGAGAAAACCGGACGCATCATCCGAATAGATGGCGGCATCCGTGCCCGGCCATGGACAGCCGATGCTTCCCGCTTTATTCAGATCCCAAATAAAATTGGCATGGGTGACCGGGGATGTTTCAGATAATCCATATCCTTCAACAAGCTTTCCTCCCGTCACTTTTTCAAATTGCTGCTTGACTTCAACTGGAAGCGCGGCTGATCCGCTTAAACAGCATTTAATCGATGAAAGATCATATTGATGGATCTCGGGATGGTTCAAGAGAGCAATATAAATCGTGGGTGCGCCCGGAAATATGGTCGGCTTTTCTCTATCGATCGTCTTCAGCGCCGTACGCGCGTCAAACCTTGGCAAAAGGACCATTTCATAACCTTGCTTGATCGTGAAGTTTAAGACCGCCGTCATTCCGTATACGTGGAAAAACGGAATGATCCCGAGCACTTTTTCTTCGCCTTTTTTCAATTTGTAAAACCAGGCGGCACACATTTCCATATTGGCTAATATATTGCGGTGGGTGAGCATCACGCCTTTTGGCGTCCCTGTGGTGCCTCCGGTATACTGAAGGACGGCAATGTCGTGTGCGGGATCAATATCAATGGCTGGCGGATCGTCGGGAGCCGGGCGCTTCATGATTGTGCGAAAAAGGTGGGTCGTGTCATTTTCGAAGATTTCAACCGTCATCTGGTTCTGCTTTTTTTGGACAAACGGATACAGCAGGTTTTTAGGAAAAGGCAGATATTCTTTAATGCTTGTTGCAATGATATGCTTCAAATTTGTTAACGCTTTCATTTTATATGCCGCCGGATACAGCACATCGAGCGTGATGATGATTTCCGCTCCGCTGTCCTGAAGCAAATGTTCAAGCTCCCTTTCTGTATAAAGAGGATTTGTCTGGACGATGATGCCTCCTGAGAAAAGCACCCCGTAATAGGCGATAACCGCCTGTGGACAGTTCGGCAGCATGATCGATACCCTGTCTCCTTTTTTCATGCCGAGGGACCATAAATAGTCTGCCATTTTTAAAGCTTCCTCGTATACCTGCCGATAGGATCGCTTCTTTCCGAGAAAGTGAATGGCTGTTTTTTCAGAAAACTGTTGGGCGGATTGCTGCAGGATGGATTGGAGCGTTTGATCATGAAACTCCAGGTCATGAGGAATTTGTTCAGGATAATGAAGCAGCCACGGTTTTTCAGTCGGCATAGGAGCCCCCCTTTAACAAATATAGTCTCAATTTCAGTATAGCAAAACAATATTCAGAAAGTAATGATTTTTTCAACTTTCAAAAAAGCCGCCCGGAAACCATGTACCGGGCGGCATTCTTCTTACATATAAAACACAATATAGATAAAGCCGATGATCATAAATATCCCTGCTGTGCAAAACAGGATTTTCGCTAATTTTTCCATGCTGATCCCCTTTAGATTCCGGAGGCTACGACAAATGACAGACCGACAGAGATGACGAATGAGATGAAGCCGACGGCGCGGTTGTCATTTTCAATCTCCTTGTCGATTTTAAAACGCGGCGTCAAAAATTCAAAAATGAAATAGCCGATGAGCAGCAGCATAAAACCAAATAATCCCCATCCCATCATTTGCAGCAGAGAATTGTGCTGACTGATCGATTTTTGCAGCACATTGGCGATGCCTAAAATTTTTCCGCCCGTGGCCATCGCCACAGCCAAGTTCCCTTTTTGAATTTGTTCCCAATTTTTATATGCGGTGACAAGCTCAAAGACAGACAAAAAGATCACCAGGCAAAGAACGGAAACACTGTAATAGGCGGCAATTTCGACGAGGTCGTTTTCCCAAAACTGTTTCATGCTTTCCAGACTCCCTTTTTTATTTTAATTCGACAATGGTGACTCCTGATCCTCCCTCTCCCGCTTCGCCGAACCGGGAGTTTTTCACATTGCGGTGGGATTTCAACAGGTCCTGAACGCCTTTTCTCAGAGCGCCTGTTCCTTTTCCATGGATGATCGACACCCTTGGATATCCGGCCAGCACCGCATCATCCAAATATTTTTCAACCCTGTGAAGCGCGTTTTCATACCGTTCTCCCCTGAGGTCGAGCTCAAGTGAGACATGATAATCCTTGCCTTTGACAGCGGCAATCGATTTTTGTTTTTCGGGCTCCGGCGCCGATTTCACAAACTCCAGATCCTTTTCCTTCACTTTCATCTTCAGGATGCCGATTTGCACATTCCATTCATCTGCACCCGTTTTTTCAAGCAGTGTCCCTTTTTGGCCAAAGGTCAAAACCTTGACTTCATCCCCCGGCTTCAAGGTGCGCTTATCCGTTGTTTTCTTCGCCGGCTTTTTCGTCTTTTCAAACGAAGGCACGGCTTCTTCAAGACGCTTTTTCGCCTCGATTAATTCATGGTCTTTAAACGCTTTATGGTCTTCTTTGATCATGCGCAGCGACTGGATGATCTCGTCTGCTTCCCGCATGGCTTCCTTGACTTTCTCGGCCGCTTTTTTCTCAGCTTCTTCATAGAGCCTGTCTTTTTGCTCCTGCCATTCGCTGAGCTGCTTCTGCAGGTCGCGGTGCAGGGCCGCGGCCTCCGTTCGGATCGCTTCGGTTTCGGCAAGCTCTGCTTCGGCGCGTTTTTTGCTGTCTTCAAGGGAGGCGATCATCGTATCGACTTCATTGTGCTCATCCGTCATCTCGGATTTGGCACGGCCGATCAAATGATCAGGCAGACCGAGGCGCTTCGAAATTTCAAAGGCATTGCTTCGGCCCGGCACACCGAGCAGCAGTTTATAGGTCGGGGACAATGTTTCAATATCAAACTCAACGCTCGCATTGATGACATCGCCGCGGTTATAGCCGTATGCTTTCAGCTCGGGATAGTGAGTCGTGGCAATCACGCGGGCGCCCGTCTGACAGACCTCGTCAAGGATGCTGATCGCAAGGGCCGCCCCCTCCTGCGGATCTGTTCCGGCCCCGAGTTCATCAAAGAGCACAAGGCTGTTTTCCGTCATGTCCTGCAATATATCGACAATGTTCACCATATGTGAAGAAAATGTACTTAAACTCTGTTCGATCGACTGTTCATCGCCGATATCGGCAAACACCTGGTCAAACACAGCGGTTTCCGAGCCTTCCCCGGCCGGCACATGCAGTCCGGACTGCGCCATAATCGTCAAGAGCCCGAGCGTTTTCAACGTCACCGTTTTCCCCCCTGTGTTAGGTCCGGTGATCACGATGGCTGTGTATTCTCCGCCGAGCTCGATATCGTTGGGAACGACCTCACCTTGGGGCAAAAGCGGATGGCGGGCTTGGATAAGGCGCACATAGCCGTCGGCATTGACAGCCGGTTTAACCGCTTTTGTCGCTTTTGCGTATTTCGCTTTGGCGAAAATAAAGTCAAGGGTTTGCAGGATGTTCACATCGTGAAAAAGCTCGTCCGTATGCTCTGCCGTTTTTTCTGTCAGCATCCGCAGAATCCGTTCGATCTCCTGTTTTTCTTTGACCTTTGCCTGGCGAAGCGAGTTGTTCATATCCACGATCACCTGTGGTTCGATAAACAGGGTCGCCCCGGAGGATGACTGATCATGCACAATTCCCCCGTAGCTTGATCTGTACTCCTGTTTCACGGGAATGACGAAGCGGTCGTTTCGAATCGTGATAATCGTGTCCGAGAGCATTTTTTGTGCGGAAGAAGACCGCAGCATCGCTTCCAGCCGGTCCCTGATTCTTGACTCAAGGGTCCTCAGCTGCGTCCTGATTCCCCGCAGTGTTTCTGACGCATGGTCAAGCACTTCTCCGTGGTCGTCGATGCAAGAATTGATGTCTTTTTCCAACTCAGAAAGCGGAATCAGCTGTTCCGCATACTGATGCAGAAAAGGGATCTCCACGCCGTCCTCAAACAAACCTTCAAGAAAATGCTTCATCTGTTTGGCGGCATATAAAAGCCCCGAAATCTCCGTAAACTCCCCAGGGCTTAACAGACTGCCGATTTCAGCTCTCCGCAACGCTTTTCTAATGTCTGTCAGGCCGCCGAACGGGGCGCTGCCTTTTAATCGCAGCACGGTCCCCGCCTCATCGACTTCTTCCTGCAGCTTACGGACTTCTTCCAGTGAAACCGAGGGCTTGAGCTCAAAAAGCATCTCCTTCCCTAAAGAAGAGGCCGCATGCTCTGCTAGCTGTTCTTTTACTTTATGAAATTCAAGTGCTGATAGCGCTTTTTGCTGCAAAATCAATTAAACCTCCTTAAGTTCGATGGCGCGACAAAAAGGCTTGGACTTCTTCAAAGGAACGGGCATTCAAGACGTTCGCTTTCCCTGTCCATCCTTTTCTCGCTGCCGTAACGCCTGTTGTCATATCATCAAGCATCGCCGTATTGTGGGCATCCGTATTAATGACCAGTGTCACCCCTGCGGCATTCGCTTTGATCAAATGTTCCATTCTCAGATCAAGCCGCGCCGGGTTGGCGTTCAGCTCCAACGCTGTATTCGTTTTTTTCGCCAGCTCGATCAGCTGGTCAATATCCACTTCATAGCCGGCTCTTTTTCCAATCAGCCGGCCCGTCAGATGGGCGATAATGTCAACGTGCTGATTCTTCAGCGCGGTTTCGAGCCGCTTCATGATGACATGCTGCGGCTGTGAAAAGCTCGAATGGATTGATGCGATGACAAGATCCATCTCGCTCAGCAGTTCATCATCATAGTCAAGCGTCCCGTCAGGCAGGATGTCCATCTCAACGCCTTTAAAAATGTGAAAATCGCTAAATTCCTTGTTCAGTTCGTCAATTTCTTTCGCCTGCATGCGCAGCCTTTCCGGGGTCAAGCCGCCTGCCACTTTTAAATATTGCGAGTGGTCGGTGATCGCCATATAACGGTACCCTTTTACCATGCAAGCTTCAGCCATTTCCCTGATCGAAAACGCGCCGTCGCTCCACGCCGAGTGCATATGGAGGTCTCCTTTAATATCTTCCGCACAAATCAGCCCGAGATCATCGCTGTATTCCTCGACTTCTTTTCCCGTCTCCCTCAGCTCCGGCGGAATAAACGGAAGTCCGAAATGGGCGAAAAACTCTTTTTCGCTTGAAAATGTCCGGATATCACCCGTTTCGACGTTTTCGACGCCGTATTCACTGATCCTTTCGCCTCTTTCTTTGGCGAGCTGGCGCATTTTGATATTATGATCTTTTGATCCTGTAAAATGATGGAGTGTCGTTGAAAACTGTTCTTCGGTTACAAGCCGGAAATCGGCGCTGATTTCGTTTTCGAAGGAAAAAGTCAATGACACCTTTGTATCTCCGCTGGCAATGACCTCCTTGATGTTGGAAAGCTTCAAAAGCCCGTCGCGAACAAGGGCCGGATCAGTGACAGCCATAATATAGTCAAGGTCTTTCACGGTTTCCTTAGCCCGTCTTAAACTCCCTGCCCGCGAGAATTTCACGAGGCCCGGCAGCCCTTTAAGCTGCTCTTCGATCACATCGGCGACGGCCAAAGCGACCGCGATCGGGTACCGTTCAGGGCGTTTTCCGGCTTCTCCCAAAGCTTGGAGGATTTTTTCTTCCGTTTTTTTCCCGAATCCGGCAAGCCCCTGAACCTTCTGCTGTTCGCAGGCTTCTTTTAAGGAAGCCGCATCACAGACGCCCAGCTCCTGATACAGCTTGGCGATCTTTTTACCGCCAAGGCCGGGAAGCTTCAACAGCGGCACAAGCCCTTCCGGAACCTCTTCTTGCAGCCGTTCAAGCGTGCCGGACACACCGTGGTCCATATATTCTTTGATAACGGCGTATGTCCCTTTGCCGATGCCGGAAAGAGACATCATATCATCAATTTCCGAGAGGCTGCGGTCATCCTGTTCAAGCGCCGCCGCGGCCTTTCTGAACGCTGATGTTTTAAACGGGTTGTCCCCTTTCAGTTCCATATATATCGCAATCGTTTCAAGCAATCTGATAACATCTTTTTTGTTCACTTTTTTCACCTCTTGTTTCCCCGTATACATCCTGTTTCAATCATACAAATTTTTGGCTGTTCCGACAACAAACAGCCGCCTTTCGACAACTCTTTCACTGAAAAAAACTTCCCTTAAAGCAGAGAAGTTTTACAAAGACCCGTACTCATTCATCAGATTGTTGAGCATGTTTGACAGATACGGCGTTTTATGAATAATCAAATCGGCCAATACCGAGTTCGACATCATGCTTTGCAGCGCATCAATCGGCAGCAGCGCACCGATGAACAAGACGACAAACACAAATAAATAAATCTCGGCGAAACCGAGCACAGCCCCGAGAATCTGGTTGATTTGCTTAATGATCGGAATGCTTGCCACTGCGTCCAGAAATGATGCGGCAATTCTAAGCAGGATGATCGTCAGGAAAAAGAGAATCAGAAACGCGATCATGTTGTAATAGGCGCCTTCAATACTCCCGCTCACAAATGCGAGCGCCGCCTGGCCGCCTGAAAAATCCGGAGACGGAATCCAGCCGAGCTTCGGCGCAAGATCGCCGTAATAGGTTCCGGCTACAGCGATCGCGGCGATAAACGTGATCAGACGGATAAACTGTCTGATAAACCCTCTTTTCAATCCGATAAACAGACCGGACAAAAGCAAAATGATAATGATGATATCTAACATCGTGATGTTCAATCCTTTTCTTTAATTTGTCCTTTTAATCTTTCAAGCTCTTCTTTCAGCTTCAAGTAATCGTGAACCACGTTCACAGCGGTCAGAACGGCAAGCTTATTTATATCAAGATACGGATTTTTTTCATTGATTTCTCTCATTTTATCATCCACAATTGAAGCAACGTGCCTCATATGGCTCTTCGTTTCTTCGCCGACAATTGTGAAGTGCTGACCGTAGATGTCAACTGTTGTTTTTGTTTTACGACCATCAGACAACGTTTCTCCTCCATTCCACTTGTGCGAGAATCCTAGTCTATATCATAACATGATTACAGATTGAATGGAAAGACGAGCCCTCCGCTGTTATGATACACTTATAAAAATGTTGATAAAGCCTGTTTTATCAGCTGAAAAAGGAGATTGAACCGTGTCACATTCCGTTTTAAAAGTTCCCTATCCCGTTATTGAACGAATGCAGGACCACTACCGTTCTGATTTGACCTCCCAATCGGTGCAGGGAGCGGTTTTCCAGGCCAAACCCCAAGGCTGCACCATTACAGCATATCGCTCAGGAAAGGTTTTGTTCCAAGGAAAAAACGCCGAAAAAGAAGCTGAGCGCTGGGCGGCTGCGGCCGATGCACCGGCGGAAAAAAAGCCCGCTTCCAAAAAAAGCGCCCCGTCCGTCTATCAGCCGCCTGAAGGCATCGGCTCCATGTCTGTGATCGGCTCTGATGAAGTCGGAACAGGCGATTATTTCGGTCCGATGACAGTCGCGTGCGTATACGCCGATAAAGCAAAGCTTCCTCTTTTAAAAGAGCTGGGCGTCAAAGATTCAAAGCATTTAAAGGACCCGCAGATCATCCAAATCGCACGCGATTTAATCAAGACGGTCCCCTACAGCCTGCTCGTTTTAAGAAATGAAAAATACAATGAGATGCAGCAAAAAGGCATGAGCCAGGGAAAAATGAAAGCCCTCCTGCACAACCAGGCGATCACGAATCTGCTCAAAAAAATGGACGGCATACGCCCAGAGGCCATTTTGATCGACCAGTTCGCCGAGCCGGCCGTCTATTTTAAACACTTGGCAGGCAAGACCGCCATCAAAGAACGCACATATTTCAGCACAAAAGCGGAAGGCATCCACCTCTCCGTCGCCGCGGCTTCAATCATCGCCCGCTATTCATTTTTAATGGAGATGGATAAGCTGTCAAAAGAAGCCGGATTCCCGCTTCCGAAAGGCGCCGGACCGCTCGTCGACGAAGCGGCGGCAAAGCTGATCAGAAAAAAAGGCGAAACTGCCCTGCGGCAGTTTACAAAGCTGCATTTTGCGAATACGCAGAAGGCGAAGCGGATGGTTTAGCGGTGAAAAGTACTCCTGTTGTGCAGGGGTGCTTTTTTGTTCGGCGGGAGTAACCGAGAGGGAGTGGATACGGTGCCACTTATGAAGCTGACGCCTATATTGATAAGGAAAAGGTGCGTCTTCTGGTCATTAAAACAGCGGCCGCCCATCAGTATACAACATCAATGTACAAAAGATCAGTATCTGCATTTGGACTAAATACTCACGTCGTTTTCCTTCTCTCTATCGCATGATAAAATGGAATAGAAAAAGATCCCCTTTTTGTCGGATTTGAATATCAAAAAACCTTGAAAGGCAGTAGCCAATCAAGGTAGAAGAGATGAACACTATATTCATCACCTATAAGCATTAATCATCATCACCAAATAATAACTCATCCATTTCTTCTCGATCTTTTGCAATACCTTCATAAGTTTCGATCAAGTTCTTTACCATTTCAAGTGTTATTTCTCTGTTATTTTCATTAATTTTAATGCTGGCTCCCAATGATAGTAACTGTTCTATTATGTTTACTAATGATTTTAATTCTCCCGTGTCATAGTAATCACATTCAATAACAGGTTTTCCAGATTCAATTGCCTGCTTTAGTTCCTTAATAGGTTTGGACGATGTTTTTCTTAATAACGAAATGTACTTAGTAATATTTGAATCATTGAGTACTTCCACATCAATCAAGTTCATCATAATAACTCCCTTCTAAAATAAAAATCTTTAATATCTTTAATCGGTTTTCCCGGGAGACTATCCTCCATGCTATCACTATAAATGCTCGCTTGTTGTTACTGGATATACCACTTCTCCATTATCGCTTAAGTGAGGGAATTTAGAAGTACTATAACTGTGATGTCCTTGCATGGTTTTCCCTTCAAATTTAGGTCTCTTATTATTTAAAATATCTTGTGCCTGCTCTTTTGACCAATTTCTTGTCACCGTTAGGTATTTTTGTTTTTTCTTGTTTCCAAAAAACTTAACACTTTTGTCTCGCTTAGCAAAATAATGTAGATTTAAAGATATTCAGATCACCGTAATAAACGATTTTGAATAGGAATTAATCATCCTTGTTTAGTTCAGAATGTGATGTTCAAAAACTGCCTTTAAATAATCCCAAGAGCTGTCGCCAAAAGGATGACAGCAACCTCTCCCGTCTTATCATAGACGGAGCGATCTGCTTTAAGCTTTTGATTTTTCAAATTTCTCTTTCTGCATTTGTTATGTGTGACAGCCACTAAAAGCGCAAAATTCTTTTCACTTCTCCATGTTCAAAGACCTGTCAAACGGCAGGTTTTTTTGTCTATATATTTTGTCGAAACACTGTGATTTGCAGGAATATCGAAAGAGCAACAAAAAGAACGTATGATTTATGTCCTCTTTTCGGATGAATTGAAGGAATTTTTAGATAATTCCTAGAATTCCTGATTTGTTCAAAATAAAGGAGGGGTACAAAGTGAAAAAGCGTTCTTTATTTTTATCGTTATTACTTACCGCCGGCATCATTCCCGGGGTAACGGCGGGAGCCGCGAAAGACAGCGGACACGATCACACGCATGCGGCCGAAGGGACTTATATCGATTCATTACCTAAAGCGAAAACCTTTAAAGATTTGCATGGCAAAGTTCAGATTGAAAAAACGACGAAAACGAAAATACTTAATGAAAAAGGAAATGTCGTCGGACAGAAAACCTTCAAAAAGAATACAGGCAATGGAAAGTTTTCGACACAGGCGAACACAGGCAGCCAAAAGGTGAGCGTGTTGGCGGTGGCAGACGCGCAGTACCGGGCAAAATACAGCGACTGGCAGACGAGGATCGTCCAAATTGTTGAACAGGCGGATGTGATGTTCAACCGCGATCACAGCATTGATTTTGTCGTAGAGGCAGTTGCCCCTTGGACATCCTCCGGCAGCAACAGTTCTCAGATTCTATCAAACCTTCAGCGCAATTTTAGCGGGAAAAATTATAAATTCGTCGTCGGATTTACAGCCAACAGCCATTTTGACGCCGGCGGCATCGCTTATGTATACAGCGGCAAACCGGGTGGCAGCGCCTTCAGCGTCAACCTTGATCAGGGAACGGCTAATACGGCAAAAGCAGCCACACATGAGTTCTCCCATAACTTCGGGTTACACCATGATGCGCAAGGAAGCGGCATTCGCTGCATCATGAATTACGATTACGCATACACAGTCGATGTCTGGGATTCGTCGCATAACAGCCAGATTGAAAACAATAAAGCTTGGTACAAGTAAAAAAAGGGCGTCCTGCATGAAGCGGCAGGCGCCCTTTTTGCACTTTCAAAAACACCGGCCCCCAACAGGGACCGGCCGTTTTCGTATTTTATCCTCTCAGCACAGCCTGATGTGTTTCCTCCAGCGCTTTCAACACTGTGTCGTGAACTTTCGTCACTTCTTCTTCAGTAAGCGTCTGTTCAGGATTCAAATATTGCAGGCTGAAGGCGACGGATTTTTTGCCTTCTTCCATGTGCTCGCCTTCATAGACGTCAAAGACGTGCACTTCCTTCAACAATGCGCCGCCGGCTTTTCGAATGACATCCTCAAGCTGGCCGCTGGCGATGCCTTTGTCTACGACCAGCGCGATATCGCGGGTGACGGACGGGTATTTCGGAATGGCCGTATACGTAATCTCCGGCACATCAACCGCGAAGAGCTCATGGAGATCAAGCTCGAATACATAAGTCTCATGGAGATCAAGCTCTTTTTCAACCGATGGATGAAGCTGGCCGATGAAGCCGATTAAAGAGCCGTTGTACAGAATGTTGGCCGTTCTCCCCGGATGGAGCTCTTTTCTTTCAGACTGGACGAACTCAACGCCCTCTTTGATGCCGAGCTTGTCAAATAAGCCTTCGACTATGCCTTTTACAACAAAGAAATCGACCGGCTTTTTCTCCCCTTGCCAGAGGTTTTTGTGCCACAGACCTGTCACAGCTCCGGCGACGTGTTCTTTTTCGACCGGTTTTGTCTGTTCTTCGGCTTTTAAGAAAACCGAACCGATTTCATAAAATGCTGCTGAATCGGTTTGTCTTGCCAGGTTGTAGGATAACGAATCAAGCAGATTCGGCAGCAGGCTGTGCCTCAAGACGCTTCTTTCCTCACTCATCGGCAGTGAAAGGATCGTTTTAAACGATTTCTCCAGCGCGTATGCGGTCGCTTTTTTGTCGCTTGTCAGTGAGTAAGTGATCGCCTGAGAAAGCCCGGCTCCCTCCAGGAAGCGTCTGACTTTTCTCCGTTTTTCCTGATAAGGGGTCAATCCGCCGCTAAAGCCGGTCAGTTCAGGCAGTGATGACGGAATGTTGTCATATCCGTACAATCTTGCAACCTCTTCAATCAAATCTTCTTCGATCGTGATATCGCCTCTTCTTGAAGGGACGGTGACGATCAGCTCGCCGCCCGTTTCTTCAACGGAAAACCCGAGTCTTTGAAAAATGCGGACCATTTCCTCTTCACTGATGGACATCCCGAGAACTTTTGTGACTTTTTCAGCGGACAGGCTGATGACTCTGTCTTTCACGTCAAGGTGTTTTTCCTGAACCGTGCCCTCTAAAACTGTGCCCCCCGCATAGCGGCTAATCAGGTGTGCTGCACGTTCTGCGGCAGGGAGAACACGAGCTGGATCGATGCCTTTTTCAAAGCGGACGCTTGATTCACTGCGCAGTCCAAGATCTTTGGAAGCTTTGCGGACAGTCTGTCCGTTAAAATATGCCGCTTCCAGCAAAATCGTCACCGTATCTTCGCGGACTTCGGAATCCGCTCCCCCCATGACCCCTGCGACGGCTTGCGGAAGAGAGCCGTTTGTAATGACGAGATGGTCGGCTGATAGAGTTCTTTCTTCATCATCAAGCGTGACCATTTTTTCATTTTCCTCCGCTTTGCGGACGACGACCTCTTTTGAGCCGAAGCGGTCATAATCAAAAGCGTGCAGCGGCTGGCCGTATTCCAAGAGCACAAAGTTGGTAATGTCGACGACATTGTTGTGCGGCCTGATTCCGGCGTTGATCAGCTTCGTCTGCATCCACAGCGGGGACGGCCCGATTTTGACGTCTTTAATGATTTTCGCCGCGTATAAAGGATTGGCTTCTGGATCTTCAATTTTGACGGAAATATAGTCTGCCGCTTTTTCGGCGCCTGCTTGATAAGCCGTCTCAGGGAGCTTGACTTCGCGGCCGAGAATCGCAGCCACTTCATAAGCGACACCGAGCATATTCATGGCGTCGGCGCGGTTTGGCGTCAGTCCCAGCTCCAGCACCGCATCATCGAGCGCAAGGCTGGTGAGCGCATCCGTGCCGATCTCGGCATCGCTCGGAAATACGAAAATACCTTCCGCATATTCTTTTGGTACAAGCTTTCCTTGAATGCCGAGCTCCTCTAAAGAGCAGATCATGCCGTTTGAAGCTTCGCCGCGAAGCTTCGCTTTTTTGATTTTAAAATTGCCCGGCAAAACCGCGCCGACCATTGCGACGGCTACTTTTTGCCCTCTGTCCACATTCGGGGCTCCGCAGATGATTTGCACCGGCTCCTCCGCGCCGATATCGACAAGACATTTATTTAATTTATCGGCGTTCGGATGCTGCTCGCGTTCGAGAACATGCCCGATGACAACACCTTTGATTCCTTCCCCTTTATATTCAACGCCTTCCACTTCAATCCCGCTTCTTGTGATCTTTTCAGCGAGAATATCCGGCGTCATTCCGTCTAAATCCACGTATTCCTGCAACCATTTATATGAAACAAACATCACGCGTCCTCCTCTTTAAGCCTGTTTAAATTGAGATAAAAATCTGACATCGTTTGTATAGAAATGGCGGATATCATCAATTCCGTACTTCAGCATCGCGATCCGCTCAACACCCATTCCAAAAGCGAAACCCTGATATTGTTTGGAATCGAAACCGGCCATTTCAAGCACGTTCGGATGCACCATTCCCGCGCCGAGGATTTCAATCCAGCCGGTCTGCTTGCAGACTGAGCAGCCTTTTCCTCCGCATTTGAAGCAGGAGACATCGACTTCGACAGACGGTTCTGTGAACGGGAAAAAGCTTGGTCGAAGTCTGATTTCGCGATCTTCGCCAAACATTTTCTTCGCTACGGTTTCAAGCGTGCCCTTCAAATCGCTCATGCTGATGTCGCGATCGACGCAAAGCCCTTCAATCTGCATAAATTGGTGGGAGTGTGTCGCATCATCATTGTCGCGGCGGTATACTTTTCCCGGACAGATGATTTTGACCGGGCCTTTCCCTTCATGCTTCTCCATCGTACGCGTCTGAACAGGAGAGGTCTGTGTTCTCATCAGCGTATCTTCGGTGATGTAAAAGCTGTCCTGCATATCCCGGGCCGGGTGCTCCTTCGGAAGGTTGAGCGCTTCAAAGTTGTAGTAGTCCGTTTCCACTTCCGGTCCTTCTTCAACTGAATACCCCATGCTGATAAACAGGTCTTCAATATCCTCGATGACGATCGTTAACGGATGGCGCGCACCCGTTTTGACCGGACTTCCCGGAAGCGTGACATCAATCGTCTGTTCTTTCAGCTTTCTTGCCACTTCTTCTTCTTCAAGACGGGCATTTTTTTCAGCGATCGCGCTTGCAATCGTCTCCCTCACTTCGTTTGCCAAAGCGCCCATTTTCGGTCTTTCTTCAGCAGACAGCTTTCCCATCCCGCGAAGCACTTCTGTAATCGGTCCTTTTTTTCCGAGATATTGAACGCGGACATCGTTGACTTCCTTTAATGATCCTGCGGCTGCGACTTTTTCAACCGCTTCTTTTTCAAGCCGTTTCAGCTCTTCCTGCATCTTAATAATTCCTCCTTTTATGTAGCTCACATTGTTTCGCTGCAATAAAAAAAGCCCCTTTCTTCATGAAAGGGACGACTTGTGGCCCGTGGTACCACCCTTTTTTAAACAAAGCGAAAAAAAGCTTTGTTACTCACTTCATTGGCATAACGGATTTGAATCCGGTTCACCTTTACACACCTTTTAAGAAAGATGTGGTCCCGGTGACAACTCAAGAGGTGAAGCGTTTTGACACCGGCCATAAAAATGCTTTCAGTCTAAGGCATTTTCTCCCTTGATGGCGGAGTGGTCAAAACAGTCCTCTGTCACTGTTTTTAAACATATTAAATTCATTATAGTGAATTCCTTTTTCTTGTGCAACCGGTTATCCGCGGAGATGGTATAACAGCACCGCTGCGGCGGCTGCCACATTCAAGGACTCCGCTTTCCCGTAAATGGGAATGTAAAGATTTCTGTCCGTCTGTGCGAGCAGTTCGGGATCAACCCCAGAACCCTCATTTCCGATCAGCAGCGCAAACGAGTCTGACGGCTCTGCTTCTTTAAATGGAACGGCATGTTGCAGCGCAGTTCCATAGACGGGGATTTGTTTTTCCTTCAACTCTTTCATCAGCCCTGAAAGCTCAGCTTTGATAATCGGAATATGAAAATGTGATCCTTGCGCAGATCTGAGCGTTTTGGCGTTATAAGGATCAACCGTCCCATGGCCGACAACCACGGCATCGATTCCCGCGGCATCGGCCGTGCGGATGATCGTTCCTAAATTGCCGGGGTCTTGGATAGCATCTGCAAGGAGCAGTTTTTCATACTGAAAAGGACCGCTGTCGGGCATTCGGCAGACTGCGGCGACAGACTGGGGAGTCTCGGTTTCTGAAATGGCAAGAAACGCGTCGCGGCTGACAAGATAGCAGGCTATATCCGGATCCAGCCCGTCCGGCATATCAGCTTCATCTAAAATGATGATTTCCTTGACAGTGCCCGGTGTTTTCAGCGCTTCTTCAAGAAGATGCTCCCCTTCTATTAAGAAAGTATTGGTTTTTGTTCGTTCTTTTTTCGTGTGAAGTTTTTTCCAATCCTTCACTTTTTGGTTTTTGGCTGATTCAATATGTTTCAAATCGGTTTGGCTCCTTTTGTTTCGCGAATAGTCACATTATATCTCATGAATGGTACATAATAAACCCGATAGTGAGGCAGAATATAGAAAACCAGAAGATGAAATGGAGTGAAAAAGATGGATTTGAATTTGCGCCATGCGGTGATTGCCAATGTATCAGGAAATTCACAGGATGAGCTTGAACATACGATTGTCGATGCGATTCAAAGCGGTGAAGAGAAAATGCTTCCCGGTTTGGGCGTATTGTTCGAGGTCATTTGGCAGAACGCATCAGAAACAGACAAAACCGAAATGCTTGAAATGTTGGAGCAAGGGTTGAAGACGAAATAAACCGGACGGCCGAACAGGCCTCCGGTTTATTTTGATCAGCCGGGAATGGAAGGCTCCATCCTTAAGGAAGGATCGCGCCAAATCTCCGTCCACTTTTTAATGGCGGCCGCCATAATCACCAATCCCAAAACGAGCATCACAATCGATAAAATGCCGTTCAACACGCTGTAGCCGCCGGCTTCTGCATTGAAGTAAACGTGTCTGATCATCCAGTACCCCGCATAATTGACGGTCACATACAAATAGGCGAGCGGAATAAGACACGTCAGCATATATCTTCGTTTATCCGCGATTTTTAAAATGACGGTCGCCCCGATGATCAGTCCGACGGATGCCATTAGCTGATTGGATACGCCAAACAGCGCCCAAATGGAGCTGATGTCCCCGGAATAAAGCAAATACCCCCACATGAAGCAGGCAAGAGCGCTTGCTATTACTGACCCCGGCAGCCAATCCGTTTTTTTGAGCGGTTTGTACACTTCACCGAAAAAGTCTTGAATCAAATAGCGGGCCACCCTTGTTCCGGCATCAATCGCCGTTAAGATAAAGACCGCCTCAAACATAATCACAAATTGAAAGAAATATGAGGCCAAATGGCTGAAAAACGGGATATCTGTAAAGATATAAGCCATGCCGACGGCGAGCGTAACAGCTCCGCCCGTTCTTCCTTCCAAATCAAGCCCGATCTCCCGGCTGAGCTCCGGCAGATGGACGGTATCCATGCCAAGCGTCCGAAAAACCTCAGGTGCGCTGTTGATCGCAAAATAATCGCCTGGCTGCAATGCAGTCGCCGCGATCAACGCCATAATCCCGACGAGACATTCGACAAGCATGGCGCCAAAGCCGACAAATTTCATATCGCTCCATTTGTCGAGCATTTTCGGCGTTGTGCCGGAACCGACAAAGGCGTGAAAGCCGGAAATGGCTCCGCAGGCAATCGTAATCGAAATAAACGGCCACACTGGTCCCGGCGAAACGGGGCCTCCCCCGCCCGTAAACTCGGTGAATGCCGGAAACGGGATCGCCGGATTCACGATGAATACACCGGCTATCAAAGCAATGAATACACCGATTTTCATAAAGCTGCTCAAATAGTCGCGCGGTGCGAGCAGCAGCCAGACAGGCAGGGCCGCTGCGAAAAACGCGTAGACCGGAAGCGCGATGGAGAGCGTTTTCATATCAAGCGTCAAGGCCTCTCCCAGCGGCGTATTGGCGACTGACGGTCCGATGAACACGCCGGCCATCAGCAGAATAAACCCGACCGTTGACGCGAGCTTCAGGTTTCCTGTCTTTTTATAAAATAAACCGACACCCATGGCGATCGGTATCGTGATCGCGACCGAGAACGTCCCCCACGGATTGCGCTCAAGCGCGTGGAGGACAACCATCGACAGTCCCGCCATCGTGATCGTAATAATAAACAGCATCGCCAGGCCCGTACAAAACCCGGCGACAGGTCCGAGTTCTTCTTTAGCGACTTCTGAAAGCGATTTACCATTCCTCCGCATCGACGCGAATAAAACGACAATATCGTGGACGGCTCCCCCGATGACCGCCCCGATCAACAGCCACAACAGCCCCGGCAAATAGCCGAACTGCGCAGCCAAAATCGGCCCGACGAGCGGCCCCGCGGCCGCGATCGCTGCAAAATGATGACCGAAAGACACCCATTTGTTTGTCGGCACATAATCTTTGCCGTCTTTTTGGAGATGGGCAGGAGTCGGTTTGTCGTCATCCACCTTCAGCACTTTCACCATCATAAACGTTCCGTACAAACGGTAGGCGATCGCCAATATACAGATGGAAGCGATCACAATCGTAATGGCATTCATCCAATTCCTCCCTCCTTGTTGTCCTTTTTAACATAGCTTATATTTTTTGTAAGCGCAATCATCTTTTTTTCAAAAAAGACCTCCCCTCATTCTTCGATTTATATAACAGTTAAAAATGGATGTTTTAGATTGACGATTTAGCACGATCGTACTAAAATGAGGTCATGAATACAAAAACACAAAAAAGGCGACTGCAAATTATTGAAGATGCTATTCAAGTGCTTGTGGAAGAAGGTTATGCGAATGCCTCTATCGGCAATATCGCAAAAAAGGGGGGAATCAGCAAAGGGGTTGTAACGTATCATTTTCCAAATAAATTACAGCTTATGAAGGCTGTTGTGGAGCATTCCTATGGACTTGCAGCACCTTATATGGAAAAATTCATGGACGGTTTAGACAGTGCTCCGGCCACACTCCGCGCGTATATTGAATCAAATCTCAGATTCATGTATGAACATCGAAAATACGTGACCGCAATCATTGAAGTGGTTTCCAACTTACGAACAGAAAGCGGTGATCTGTTTTATCAGAATGAAGATGAATCAATATATGAGCCGCTGATTGAAATTTTTAAGTGGGGACAGGAAATAGAAGGGAGTTTCAGAGAGTTTTCCCCGCAAATTATGGCTAGAACCGTGCGAAGCGTCATCGATTCATTGGGACCCAAAATCGCAAATCATGATATATCAGATATAGAGTGCGCGATATCTGAAATTGCAGATACGTTCGATTATGCAACGAGAAAAACACCTAAAACTATAGGGGGGCTATCGTGATTACTGACGAATTTAAGAAAATAGACGAAAAAATTGTTGTCGTAAGGAAGCTTGAAGGTATGATCACATTATGCGTCTATGCATGCACAATCCTTGTAGTGCTTTACTTTACTTTAACATTCGGCTGGCCGAAATGGATATTGGCTGTCATCACATGTTTCGCTATAGTCTCTGTACCGTTTGAACTTTATTTTTTACCGAAGTGGAAATATGAATTTTGGCGATATCGTCTAAGTGACTTAAGCATCCAAATCCATAAAGGAATCATTTTCAAGCGAAAAATATTAGTTCCTGTGGGGAAAGTCCAGCATGTCGAAGCAAAACAAGGTCCTATTTTAAAAAAGTACAACTTATATACAGTGACGTTATCCACGGCAGCCGGCAGCCACGAAATTTTGGGATTAGCCGAAAAAACAGCCGATTCCGTACGTAAGGATATTGAAACATATGCGAGGTTAAGCGATGAACAAGTCTGAAAAATTAATAAAACATCGTCTCCATCCCATTTCGATTCTTTATTTTATGATGAAGGCAGGCAAGGAATCTTTATCATTTATTTGGTTATACCCGCTGCTCATTTTATTGATTCATAAACAGATAGGCAGCCAAATTCCCGCTTTGATCATCGGCGTCTTTCTCGTTATTTTTCTCATGATGGTATTGATCATGATTGGTGTATTAAGGTGGCGGGCATTCACCTACCAGATACGCGAGAAATCGATATATATAGAATATGGTTTGTTTATAGTCAAGAAAAGATGGGTGCAGCCGGACCGCATTCAGTCCATTGATTCTACGGTCCGTCTATATGACCATTTATTTTCTACACGAACTTTAACGATTGAACTTGCCGGAGGAGATGAATCCAGCATCACACTCAGCTGTATTTCAAGAGAAGAAGAACAGCGCATTCGAACGGTTTTAAATGCAGAGTCAAAAAGCAAGCCGATCGAGCATGGCGGAGCGTCAATGTTTCAATTGTATAAAAAAGATCTCATTTTACACAGTCTGCTTTCCCCTAAATTCGGGATTGTGCTTTCATTATTATCACTAGGATTATTGAAATATTTGGATATATCGAAAGAAACAGATCGATCCGCTTTATTTACTAACTTATCAAGCTGGTTCGGTTCTAACTGGATCATCGTCGTGATGGTTATCATCGTACTTCTCTCGTTTGCACTTTCATTGTTATTAACATTTGTAAGTGATTATCATTTCACATTAAAGAGGAACAGCAAAGGCGAACTCGAAATCGAACAAGGCCTGTTTGAGAAGAAAAAACGAACGATCGACGAAAACAGGATACAGGCCATTCTAATCATCGAGCATCCGCTTCACCGCCTCCTGGGATTTGCATCAATCAAAGCTGTTGTGATTCGTAATCGGCCAAATGAACAAAGCAGTAAAACGATCACCCTCCTTCCTTTTGTTAAAAAAGAAAAAGTCTGTTCCATTCTTGAAACGTATACCGGCTACCGGAAAGGCAACCATTTGCACATGCTCACAAAGGAAGCCAAACATTATAATATGGTTCTGCCATTTATAGCAGGTTGTGTTCTTGCCATACCGCTATGGATGTTTGTGCCCGGTTACTATCATTATCTGGCTGCGGTTCTGCCGCCTGGATTATTATGTCTGGGGACGATGGTATATCGAATGATTGGCTGGCATCAAAGCCGCTATTTTTTAACTTTGCAATATGGCTCCTTATCCCGCAAAACGGCACTTATTAAACGCGGGCGCATTCAATGGGCATCATTAGGCCAAACATCTGTACAAGAGAGAAAGAATTTGGCATCCATTAAGCTGGCCGTTGCTTCAGGAAAAGAAAATGTGAAGTTTTCTATAACCCACATCCCAATAGAGGATGCAACAATGATTTATCAACATGCCCTTAAAACAAGCTGAGGATGTTTCAAAACGTTTAGCACATGATAAAACCAAGTTGAAAAATATGAATAATAAGAATAAAATGATATTAAACTTCACCTCCTGTCTCAATAGACGGATTTAGCGGGGATCATCTGATCTCCGCCCTTTTTTGCTTTCAGCATAACGGAACGACATAAAAATGAATGGCCATGACAAGAAGAAACGCAGCGATTCCCGTGATACGACTGCTGTTTGTTTTTACGAGCGAAGCTTTGAGATGATAAACGAGGGATGAAAACAAAAGCATGCCGATAAAGATGGCGCCTCCCTTTAAAAATGAGTTGGTAAAAGGGGAGCGATCAATCACTTCCGTCATAAACAAAAGCAAAAGGTATGCTAAAAATCCGTACATCAAAAAGCAGTGAGCAGCTGACATAAACGTCTTCATATATCCTCCTCCTCCTCCCCTTGTTGATCTTATTCTCCGGCATGAATGTGTAAACCTTTTTACACCTGAAAAAAACCGGCACAGCGGCCGGTTTTTTAAAATCATTGTTTCTTCAGTCTGATTACATTCCAGGAAAGTTTCGGAAGATGAGCTGTCAGTCTGCCGTCACATACTTTGGCGTCTCCGCCGCAATGAGGGACGACATTGTTTTTGTCTTTCTCATTTGTCGCTTTATTGTCTTCGTGCTCAAGGACGATATGCTCTGTCACAGTGTATCCCTCAAAGCTTCTCATATCAGCCTCCATTTCCAGGACGCCGTCTGTCGCGCGGTTTACAGCAAACACCGTTAGTTCCTCTGCTTCTTCATTGAAAACAGAAACGGACTCCAAATACGGAACATCTGTGAAGTCTTTACTGTCATACTTCGGTGATGAAACTGCCGTCTGCAATACGGTTCCCCGGCCGTAAACAGAGGCGTGCATGAACGGATAGAAGATCGTTTGCCGCCATGCTTCACCGCCTTTGTCTGTCATGATCGGCGCGATGACATTGACGAGCTGGGCGAGGCAGGCGATTTTGACGCGGTCGGCGTGCTTCAGCATCGTGATCAGCATGCAGCCGACAAGCAGCGCATCTTCGAAGTTATAGATATCTTCGAGGAGGTGCGGCGCTTTCGCCCAGCGCTCGGCTTCTTTGTCTTTTTCATTGGAATGATACCAGACATTCCATTCATCGTAGGAAAGATGAATCGTCTTTTTGCTGCGTTTTTTCGCCTTCATATAATCACAGACAGAGACAACCGTTTTGATGAAGTGATCCATATCAAGCGATCTCGCTAAATAGTTCGGCAGGTCATTGTCGCGATTGCCGTAGTACGAATGAAGCGAAATATATTCAACATGCTCATACGTATGGTCAAGCACTGTTGTTTCCCAGTCGATGAATGTCGCCATGCCGCTTCCGGAGCTGCCGCAGGCGACAAGCTCGATCGATGGGTCCGTCCATTTCATGACTTTTGCTGCTTCAGCGGCAATCCTTCCGTATTCTTCGGCTGTCTTGTGGCCGATTTGCCACGGACCGTCCATCTCATTGCCGAGGCACCAAGTTTTGATCTTATGCGGCTCTTTATAACCGTGCGATTTTCTCAAATCGCTGTAGTAAGAACCTGACGGGTGATTGCAATATTCAACAAGATTGCGGGCCGCATCAATTCCTCTCGTACCGAGGTTGACGGCCATATTGACTTCGGCGCCGACAAGCTTCGCCCAATCCATGAATTCATTCGTACCGATCAGATTCGGTTCTGTCGTCGCCCATGCCAAATCAAGCCTTGTCGGCCGGTTTTCAACCGGACCGACGCCATCCTCCCAATTATACCCGGATACAAAGTTGCCGCCGGGGTACCTGATAAACGGAACCTTCAGCTCTTTGACCAGTTTGATGACATCCTTGCGGAAACCCGATTCATCAGCCTCAGGGTGGTCCGGTTCATAGATTCCTTCATATACCGCTCTGCCAAGATGCTCGATAAACGAACCGTATATCCGTTTGTCAATTTCTGCAACCTTCAATTCTTTGTCAATCGTCATTTTCGCCTTTTTTTCCGTCATTAAAAAATCATTCCTTTCAAATTAAATATGTTGAATCAGCCTTTGATTCCGCCTGCGGTCAGCCCTGATACAAAATACTTCTGGAAGAACAGGAATATCAAAATCACAGGCAAAATCGCCAGCACCGACCCCGAGATCAGCATGTCGTAGTTATTTCCATAAGGACTAAGCAAAGCGGACAGCCCGATTGGAAGCGTAAACATTTCTTTTGACCGTAAAACGATCAGCGGCCATAAAAAATTGTTCCAGCTGTTTAATGACTGCAGGATGACCATCGCCCCGAACGCCGGTTTCATAAGCGGCGCCATAATCCGGAAAAAAATGCCGAATTCGGTGCAGCCGTCCATTCGCGCCGAGTCAAGCAAATCTCTCGGCAGACCGAGCGCATACTGTCTGAAAAAAAATACGGCGACAGGCGACACGATAAACGGGAGTATCACACCGGCATATGTGTCGACAATGTGCAAAGAAACCGTCATTTTAAATAAAGGCAGCATTAAAATTTCGATCGGCACCATCATGATCAAGAGCACAAACACAAACATCAGGTTTTTCCCTTTAAAATCGTATACGGCAAGACCGTAGCCGACCATCGAAGAAAACAGAAGCGTCAAAACAGTTGAAATGACAACGAGGATCAGGCTGTTCGAAAACCATTTAAAATAAATGCTTCCACCGTTAAATAAATAAGTATAGTTGTCAAGGCTCAGGATGTCAGGACTCAGCTTTAAATTCAGCCCGAAGCGCAGCAGCTCCGAAGATGGCTTAAGCGAGCCGAGCACAAGGCATAAAAGCGGGAACACAAACAAAAAGCCCAAAATAGCAAACAGCAGAAATAAAGCGATTTTTGCGATGTTTAAGCCTCTGGCAGGACGCATTAATAGCCCTCCTTTTTAAATGATCCAGACAGCTTTAATGAAATAAGGCTGGCGATGAAAATAATGATCAAGAGCACGATGCCGAGCGCCGCGCCGTAGCCCATGTTGTTGTAGGCAAGCCCCTGCTGGTAAATGTATCCGACCATCGTCAGGCCGATATTGCCAGGCGAGTTGTTCTGCCACAGCACATAGCTTTCTTCAAACATCCGAAAGCCGCCGATGATGCTGATCGTCAGCACGTAGACGGTGACCGGTTTGAGGAACGGAAGCGTGATATGAAAAAACTTTTTAAACGTGCCGGCGCCGTCGATTTCCGCCGCTTCATACAACTCTTTGGGCACGTTTTGCAAGCCGGCCAAAAAGTAAAGCACATTGATGCCCATCCATCTCCACGATGCGAGCATGACCATTAAAAACATTCCGGTATGCTCATTGTTCAGCCAGTTTTGCGGTGCAGCCCCTAGCTTCGTCAAAATCGAATTCGCCAGTGATGTATCCATTTCCCCGAAAATCAGCCGGAAAATGATGCCCGCCACAATCGTTGAAGTGAGAGCCGGGATGAATAATGCGGATTTAAACACGTTTTTAAACTTCACCAGCTTCGAATCCAAAAAGAAGGCAAGGATAAGCGGAACCGGTATTAAAATCAACAATGTCCAAAAGGTATATTTCATGGTGTTAAAAAGTGCAGTATAGAAAGTAGGATTGTTTAATGCTTTATAGTTCTCCACCCCGATGAAGCGGATGTCGCCGGGGAGAATGCTTTGAAAGCTCATGATGACGACGCTGATAAGCGGATAAAGAAAAAATATGCAAAAGGAGAGTACGAAAGGTGCTGTGAAAATATAGGGTGCGGCTTTTGCTGAATATAACAAATTTCTGATCTTTCTTTTTCTCGCTACCGGCGGAAACGAATGCACTGTATCTGTTTTAACAGTCTTCAAGTTATCGCCTCGCTTTAACAGTAATGAAAGACTATGGCCCCTTCACTTCAGCGGCTGCTTTGTCCAATGCTTCTTTCGGCGTTTTACTTCCGGTTTTCAGCGCTTCATATAATACATTTTTGTTCACCAAGTCGGAAGTTTTCGCATAATCCTCGTGTAAATAAAGCGGGTTGATTTCATCTTTAATGTCAAGAAGCATCGAAAAAATATCGCTGCCGTTTTGAAAATATTTCGTGTATTGATTCGGTTTTTTCAATTCTTTAGAATCCCACACATCCCATCTGAGCGGATCGAATCCGAGCACTGTCCACAGTTTGATATTGCCTTCTTTTGATGCTTTCGCGAACTTTAAAAAGTCCTTGGCCAAATCGACGTGTTTCGCTTGTTTCGGAATGGCGGTGGCTGTGCCCCCCATGCCAGCCGACCGGTCTCCTCCTTCTTCGAAGGCAGGAAGCGGTCTGATCGCGATTTTCCCTTTTAAGTCAGGCATATAATCCAAAAACCTGCCCATATACCAGATCGGCATTAAGACGGATGCCGCCCCGCCCTGGTTCATAAATCCGTAGTATTCCTCGCTGTGATGGTTACCTCCAGGCGTGGTGATCGCGATTTTATCTTTTTCGATAAGCTCTTTCAAAAATTCAAGTGTTCTCACATTTGTTTCATTATTTAATGTCAAATTTCCGTTTTGATCAAAGTATCCTGAACCTTGCTGGGTTAGCAGCGGCAAAAAGGAATTCGGATCGGTTGTTTCGATCGTCGTCATCGGTTTGCCGACGGCTTTGACAACCTTTTTGCCCGCTTCCCTGTAATCCTCCCAGGTTTTGATGTCGTCCGGATCGACCCCGGCTTTGTTTAAAATGTCCATGTTGTAGTACATCACGGTCGTTCCGACATGCGTGCCAAGTCCATACAGCTTTTCATCCTTGCTGTAGAGGGTCAGCCTCGCTTCAACGAACTTGTCGCGCTCCTTCTCAACCAAGGAAGTTAAATCTGTCAGAGGAATATCCGATCCTTTCAAAAAATTGGAGAATCGTCCGAGTTCAATATCGGCGAGATCTGGGACGCCTTTCCCCGCCAGCAGTGAAATTGACAGGTTGTCATGCATTTGTCCATATGGATACACAACCGTATTCAGCTTAATTTTGCGCTTAGGGTATTTCTTGTTCCATTCTTTCACCATTTCTGCGTAAAACTGTTCATGGAGCCCATTAAACGTCCAAAAAGTCAGCTCGGTGGCATCCTGTGTTTGCTCAGAGGCAGGGCTTGCCCTGCACCCCGTCAAAAGCAAACTTGCGGAAAGCGTCAGCATCAGAACATATGAAAGGAACTTTTTCACGTTTTACCCCCTTTCATGGAATGGCCTCAACTCAGGTAAAAGGCCGTATTGATTGATGATTTTGAGTCCCGTATACCGATCTCTGAGGTGGTGGGCGTTCTTCAGCGCTTCATTAAGCAGATGCTGATCGACATCCAGTTCTTGAAATGATACGGGCCCGCCGATTCGCCTCATCCAGTCGGCCATTTTGTCACCGGCGGGAAGGTTTTGATAAGCAGAGGAAACGGCTTTCCCGACTTGTTCATCATCCCATGTGAGATCTTTAAGGGATCGATAAACATCGGCCAGCATAATGGCGGCGCAGCCCACTTTTGCACCGTGAAGCAACTGCCGCTTCCCATCTTCAAGCGCTTTCATTTCCAGGTAATGTGAAAGGTGATGCTCGCCGCCAGATGCCGGTCTTGAATGATCAAGCACCAGCATGACAAGGCCGGAAATAACGAGCGATTCCATCAGTTTTTCAATGCCTGCGCGCGTTTTTGCCGCAATCTCATCTATACTGGACAGACACTGTTCAAGCGCTTCTTTTGTGGCGGCGCAAGCGGCCGGACAGTGGGGCTCATCTGCAAGCAGACGGGAAATGTCCCAGTCTGCAAGCGATGTCACTTTGCCGAGCATATCGCCGAACCCCGCAGCGATCATTTTCTGCGGAGCATTTCGCAAAATCTCAAGGTCGGCAAATAATGCAAGCGGCGCAACCGTTTGAATCGTCTGCTTCTTCCCCTTCAAAATCAGCGGCGCACCGGCTGAAGTAAACCCGTCAACCGATGGCGCCGTCGGCACGGAAATAAACGGAATCCCGCGCTGGCAGGCGCAAAATCTGACGATGTCATGGATCGTGCCGGAGCCGGCGGCGATCAGCACATCCGTGTCCATCGGCACGCTGATCAGCGCACTGACCAACGTTGTTTCATCTGCCGTGACATCGCCGGCTTCATTCGCCTTCAGCTTGACCGGGACGGTTCTCACTGTGCTCTTCAGAAGATGCAGCAGCCTTTTTCCGGCGATTTGCTCAGTCGTTTCGTCGCAGATGATGGCAGCTTTTTGAAAGCCAGCCGATTTCACGTATTCCGGGAGCTCCTCGTCGACGGCATGTCCGCCAATGGCTATTTTTTCGACTGTCAGCGGATGATGAACAGATCCGCACTCGCATGAACCTAAAGTATTGTTGATATAAGAAATCAGGTCCTTCATTGAACCGTTGCCTCCTCTATTGGCCGTAATACGCGTCAGCTCCATGCTTCCGGAAAAAATGCCGATCCTGTAAAGCACTGCTGATCGGGTGAAGAGACGGATTCAGCATCAGAGAGTGATAGGCCATTTTGGCCACCTCTTCTAGAACAACGGCGTTGTGGACGGCTGTCAAAGCATCCTCCGCCCAGCAAAACGGACCGTGGTTGTTGACGAGAACCCCCGGAACATCGCGATAATCAAGGTGCTGAAATGTTTCCGCAATCACCTTTCCCGTATTCAATTCGTATTGGCCGGAGATTTCCTCGGCGTACATCTCCCTTGTACATGGAATATCACCGTAGTAATAGTCGGCATGTGTCGTACCCAATGACGGAATATCCCTGCCGGATTGCGCCCAGCTCGTCGCCCACGGGGAATGGGTATGGACAATACCGCCTATCGTCGCAAATTGTTTGTAAAGATAAAGGTGTGTCGGTGTATCGGAAGACGGCTTCAGTTTGCCTTCTACGACCTCGCCTTCCAAGTTCAAAACGACTAAATCTTCCGCTTTTAACTCGCTGTATTTCACACCGCTCGGCTTAATGACCACCAGCCCTTTCTCGCGGTCGACGCCGCTCACATTCCCCCATGTAAATGTGACGAGGCGGTGCTCCTCAAGCTGTAAATTCGCTTTTAAAACCTGTTCTTTTAACGCTTCCAGCACAAGTTTCCCCCTCCTTTTAATGATCGTTTAGCGGACGGCCGGGCTGACGGACTGGATGTTTTTTAATTTTTTGAGACGCTTCATGACATCGTTTTGTTTTCCGAAATACGTATACAGCGCCTTGTATTCCTCATATAGCTGATCATACAATGCGACGTTTTCCGGTATCGGTTTGTACGTATGCTCTTTGATTTTGCCCATATGTCTGACAGCATCTTCGATATGATCATACCCGCCGTTTTCGCTTCCGGCAGCAAGGGCTCCGAATATCGCAGATCCTAAAGCGGGAGCCTGCGGAGAGCCGGAAATTTTGATTTCCATGTTTGTCACATCAGCGTAGATCTGCATGATGAACGGATTTTTTTCGGCAATTCCGCCCGCGGCATACAGCTCTTCGATCGGTACGCCGCTTTGTCTGAACGTTTCAATGATAATTCTCGTGCCGTAGGCGGTCGCTTCCACCAATGCCCGGTATATGTCTTCCGGCTTTGTGGCGAGCGTCATCCCCAGCATCATTCCCGTCAAGTCCGCATCGACCAGTGTCGAACGGTTGCCGTTCCACCAGTCCAATGCAAGCAGCCCGCTTTCGCCGATGCGCAGCTTGTCGGCTTTTTCGCTCAACAGCTCAAAAATCGTGATCCCTTTTGCTTCCGCTTCTTTCATATAGGATTCCGGTACAAAGTGCTCAATCATCCAGTGAAAATGATCGCCGACACAGGACTGACCCGCTTCATAGCCGACATATCCCGGGAGAATGCCGTTTTCAACGACACCGCACATGCCCGGCACCATCCGGATATCCTCGCCGAGCAGCACATGGCAAGTGGATGTCCCCATGATCATCAGCATTTTTCCCGGTTCCGTGATTCCGACGGCCGGCACTGAAACGTGGGCGTCGACATTTGCGACGGCAACCGCCGTTCCCGGTAAAAGACCTGTT
The DNA here is from genome assembly GCF_029537375.1 of Bacillus sp. HSf4. Taxonomy (NCBI): domain Bacteria; kingdom Bacillati; phylum Bacillota; class Bacilli; order Caryophanales; family Bacillaceae; genus Bacillus; species Bacillus sp. HSf4. The sequence goes on from NZ_CP120679.1 coordinate 3,049,404, forward strand.
TTGGCCGCCATTTCCGCAGTCAATCCGCCAGCTTTTTCTCCAACCGAATAAATGTCTTCCGCTAATTTTTCCTGAACGATTGTTTCCAGCTTCGGATGCAAAGCCGCGAAAAAGTCGCCGGATGGATAGCCGGTCTTATTGTTCCAGATCGCTTTATAACCGGCTGTACAGTTGTTTCGTTTTCTGTTTCCGCAAAGGGTGAAGACGATCCAGTCGGCCGCTTCCATCATTTCGGCCGCCGCGTCATAAATGTCAGGCGCTTCTTCTGCGATTTGCATCACTTTTGGCACAAGCCATTCAGAAGAAATTTTCCCGCCGTATCTTTTCAGAAAATCTTCATTTCTCTCCTCTGCGATTTGATTGAGCCGGTTTGCGTGCTCCTGTGCAGCATGGTGCTTCCAAAGCTTCACATAGCTGTGAGGTTCTGCGGCGTATTCAGCCCTCATGCATAGCGGTGTCCCGGCTTCATCAACCGGCAGAATCGTGCATGCGGTAAAATCGATGCCGATGCCGATGATGTCTTCCGGAGCCGTTTTCGATTGCGCCAAAAGGCTTGGAATCGTTTCTTCCAGCACTTCAATATAGTCCGCCGGGTGCTGAAGCGCCCAGTCCCTCGGAAGCTTCCGTTTTGTTCCGGGCAGTTCATGGTCAATCACGCCGTGCGTGTACTCTTTTACAGCAGTCGCAACCTCCTCACCGGTCCTGACATCGACCAAGACAGCTCTCCCCGATAACGTTCCAAAGTCAACCCCGATTGTGTATGACATATGCTCACCCCTTAAAACATGCGAAGCCGATGTGCAGCTTCACTCCATTTGAGTTCGTTCCGCAGGTTTGGAATCGTTGTGCCGCGATTGATCAAAACTGCTTCAATACCTGACATTTCAGCCCAGTCGAGCAATTGTTCAGCGGTCAGCTGATAAGAAAGGCATGTATGATGCGCTCCACCTGCCAAAATCCAGGCCTCCGCAGACGTTCTGAGAGACGGCTCCGGCTTCCAAAGGACGCGGGCCACCGGAAGATTCGGCATATCATGCTCCACTTTTTGAGCTTCCACTTCATTAATCACGAGCCGGAAGCGCCCGCCCAAGTCGACGAGAGAGGCATTAACAGCGGAACCCGCGATTCCGTCAAACACGAGCCGGGCCGGATCATCTTTGCCACCCATTGACAGAGGATGGACTTCAATTCTCGGCTTGCTGTCGGCAATTGAAGGACATACCTCAAGCATGTGCGAGCCAAGAATCATTTCATTGCCCGGTTCAAAGTGATAAGTGTAATCTTCCATGAATGATGTCTCTTTTCCGTCTGCCATCACTTTCATCATGCGGACGAGAGCCGCCGTTTTCCAATCTCCTTCTCCTCCGAAGCCGTAGCCCTCAGCCATGAGCCTTTGGACAGCCAAACCCGGCAGTTGCTTCATGCCGTACAGATCTTCAAAGGTCGTCGTAAAGGCGGTGTAGCCGCCGCCTTCGAGAAAGCGCTTTAATCCAAGCTCAATCCGGGCCTGCTCTTTCACGGATTCACGGACGCCATCTCTTTTCGGCCAGTCGTAGAGCTCCTCATATTCGGCCAGCAGCTCGCTTAAGCTTTGTTCTGATACCGCGTCGATCTCCCGGACGAGATCGCCGATTCCATAGCCGTCAACAGTCCAGCCGAACTGAATTTGTGCTTCGATTTTATCCCCTTCCGTCACAGCAACATTGCGCATGTTGTCGCCGAAACGGGCCACTTTGATATGACGGCTTTCAATGTAAGCCACCGCAGCGCTCATCCAGCGATCGATCGACCGTTTCACATCCTCGTCTTCCCAGTAGCCGGCAATGACCTTACGCGGAATGCCCAGTCTTGTTCCGATAAAGCCATATTCGCGGTCGCCGTGGGCAGATTGATTGATATTCATGAAGTCCATATCGATTTGGTCCCATGGAATGTCCCTGTTGAACTGTGTATGAAAATGAAGGAGCGGTTTATTCAGCTCAGAAAGGCACGGAATCCACATTTTTGCCGGTGAAAATGTGTGCATCCATGTGATGACGCCGGCGCATGTCTCATCCCTGTTAGCCTCTTCAAAGAGCTTTCTGATGCCATCAAGCGAGGTCGCAACCGCCTTGTACTTGATGTTGAACTTCAATTGGCCGTCATTTAATCCTTTGCAGATGATGTTTGAATGATCTTCAACTTCCCTTACGGCCTCTTCTCCATATAAATGCTGACTGCCCGTCACAAACCAAAATTCATGCGTTTTTGACTGAATCAAGATGTTGCCTCCTTTGCATTTAAGGTATTGTGGAACATTAGTAAACTATTAAAACGCTTACATAAACATCTGGCCAATCTATTCGGTACCGATGATGATGATTCTATATGTACGTACAATTAATAATAAAAAATATATTTGTACGAACAAGTTTATTATATTAATAAGACCACATACTGTCAATTTAATTTCCGGTTTGTTTGGCAATTTTTTTTGACAATTCGCAAACAAAAAACGCCAAGCAGCAGAATACCGCTTGGCTCTAAGAACGATTAATACCTCGGCCACCCTTGGGAATCCCAGTACAAATCGTTGATCAGCAATTTGGAAACCCCATTGTCAAGAGCGTCATAGCCGTGTCTGACAATAATGGAGTTGTTCAGCACATCCTGATGTCCAGGTCCTTTCCAGCGTTCGTTTCCGGCGTCCAATATCGTCCCCCCGCCGTTCAGCATGTTTCGGCCGCTCTTGTCATAATAAGGCCCCGTAATATTTTTCGAACGGCCGTAGGCAATTTTATACGTGCTGTCGATCCCCTGGCAGCAACGGTCAAATGAAACGAATAAATAATAGTAGCCGTCTTTGTACGTAATGTTCGGAGCTTCAACAGCTCCGCCATTATTCGGCCTTGAAGCGATCGAATACAGCTCCCCCGTTGGCTTCATCGTATTTTTATCAAGCTTTGTCAACTTGATGCCGCTCCAAAACGAACCGAAGGAAAGCCATGGATTCCCGTCTTTATCAACCACCAAGTCTCCATCTATCGCATTATAATTGTTTGCAGAAGTCGACCTGATGACAAGCCCGTCATCGCGCCACTGGCCGGAAGCGATCCGGTCTGTTGAAGCCAGCCCGATCGCAGAAGTGTTTGAGCCGAATGAAGAAACGGAATAGTAAAGCCAATACCGCCCGTTATAGTAACTGATATCAGGCGCCCATTGATGCGCTTCGTGATTTGGTACGTACATCTTCCACCATGACAATGGAGTTGGAAAGATGCTCGGCGCTGCGCTCCATGTGATTCCGTCAGCTGATTTGATGACGCGCAGTCCGCTGCCAAGACCGGTTCCAAAGGTGTACCATGTATTCCCTTCTTTAATGATGGAAGGGTCATGAATAAAGTTGTCTCCTTTCGTATCCCAAAATGCAGCCGAAGCTGCTTGAGGCGTTGAAAAAGCCGTGATCAAACCAATCATCAAAGCCGCCGTCAAAGAAATTCCTTTCAAAACGCGCTTCACTAAACCACACTCCTATCCATCATATTGCACGACAAAAACAAACGGTCCCCCTCCCTTGTAATTTTTTGGAACATTGTTATATATGTAAGCGTTTTCTAAAATATTCTAAAAAAAGCAGACAGCTTACAAAACTGTCTGCTTAATCACCATTCAATCAAATGTAATATGTTGAACTGTTTCTTTGTCTAACCTTTTGACGACTTCGGTAATTAATTTCACCGCATTTTCATAATCATCGCGATGGAGCATAGCCGCATGTGTGTGGATATAGCGGGTCGCAATCGTAATCGACAGAGCGGGCACTCCGTTTGCTGTCAGGTGGATTGAACCCGAATCGGTTCCTCCGCCTGAAAGAGCGTCAAATTGATATGGAATCCCGGCTTCGTCCGCTACTTTTGTGACAAAATCGCGAAGCCCTTTATGCGATACCATTGAGGCATCGTACAAAATGATCTGCGGTCCTTCGCCCATTTTACTAGTCGACTCTTTTTCTGTAATTCCCGGTGTGTCCCCGGCGATTCCGACGTCAACACCAAAGGCGATATCAGGCTTGATTGTGTGTGCGGCCGTTTTTGCGCCGCGCAGTCCGACTTCTTCCTGAACGGTGCCGACACCATAGACCACATTCGGGTGATCGGCTCCTTTCAAATTTTTCAAGACGTCGATGGCAATCGCACAGCCGATGCGGTTGTCCCATGCTTTGGCAAGCAGCATTTTCTCATTGTTCATGACCGTAAATTCGAAGTAAGGCACAATTTGGTCTCCCGGAAGAACGCCCCATTCCATCGCTTCCTCACGGCTTGAAGCGCCGATATCGATGAACATGTCTTTGATGTCGACCGGTTTTTTGCGCGCGTCAGGCGACAGGACATGCGGCGGTTTTGAACCGATCACACCGGTGATGTCCCCTTTTTTTGTTACGATCGTTACGCGCTGTGCCAGCATGACCTGGGACCACCAGCCACCTACCGTTTGAAACCGGAGATAGCCTCTGTCATCTATGCGTGTCACCATAAAACCGACTTCATCAAGATGACCGGCGATCATGATTTTCGGCCCGTCAGCTTGTCCGGTTTTTTTCGCAATCAGGCTTCCCAGTCTGTCTGTCGTTACCTCGTCTGCAAACGGCTCTATGTATGACCTCATCACTTTTCTCGGTTCTTTTTCATTTGCCGGTATTCCTTTTGCATCTGTTAATTCCTTTAGCATGGCCAGTGTTTCATCGAGTTTTGCCATCAATACATTGCCTCCTTTATTAACCCTCATTACTATTATACAAAAACATGCCTTTTCAATACGGTCAATATTGCCTCTAGCTTTTTTCATAAAAAATGAAACCTTATGTTAATCGGGACGTATATATTCAGATATACTCATTTTCTTTCAAAAGGGAGGGCTTTTTTAAATATGTTGGTGATCGTGATAAGGCTCGCTTTGCTGGCGCTTTTGATTTATGCCGTATACAGGATCGTTCAGTTTTTAGGAAGTCCGGACCGGAGATTGAAAACAGCACAGGCAAAAAAACATTTTTACTTTTTTGATGAACGAAAAAACACGCGCAAAAATTTCAGATTAACCTTTAAAGGCGTGCTTTTCGAAGGAGAAAAACACATTCCGTCCAAAGACCATCCGTTGTTTATTCACGCGGTTTTCGTCTGGACCGAAAGCCCTGAAGAAAAGCTCGGCGCATTTACAGCCGCGGATTTCAGCGAATTGGAAGAAAAGATTAAACAGCGCTTCCCCGACTGTAAAATCGATTGGGATTCGTCCATCCTAAAGTGGCGAAACAAACAGGCAGAGCAGCAATAGCTTCTCTGCCTGTTTAGTTAAAAGTATAAAAGCCCGTCAAAACAACGTGCGCAATCAGCAAAAGAGGAACCCCGATCTTGAAGGAAAGGTGTTTCGTCTTATGCCTGAACAGGAGCATGCCGCCCCAGACACCCAGGGAGCCGAAAACAGCCGCTGTCAGCCAGATCCGGCGTTCAGACACCCTCCATTTGTTTTTGACGGCTCTTTGCTTATCGCTTTTCATCAATAAAAAACCGTATCCGTTGATGAGGATTACGTATATCAGCAAAATCGTATTCATTTTTTGACTGCTCCTTCATGTTCTTAAGAAAGACGGGACATTCGCCGCGGAAACGCCCCCCTGAAAGCATAAGAAAAAGGCCGAAACCGGCCTTTTTCATTATTTATTCAGTTGCGCTTTAGCAGCATCAGCAAGCTGATTGAATGCAGTAAGATCGTTTACAGCAAGGTCAGCAAGCATTTTGCGGTTCACTTCAATGCCGGACAGTTTAAGACCGTGCATTAAACGGCTGTAAGAAAGACCGTTCATACGTGCTGCAGCATTGATACGAGTGATCCAAAGTTTGCGGAAATCGCGCTTTTTCTGACGACGGTCGCGGAAAGCGTAGTTTCCTGACTTCATAACCTGCTGGTTAGCTACTTTATATAATGTATGTTTTGAACCAAAATAACCTTTTGCTAATTTGAGAACCTTTTTACGACGTTTGCGTGTAACAGTTCCGCCTTTTACTCTTGGCATTTGATTTCCCTCCTAATTATACCTTTTCCGAAATTACTTAATGTTGGCAAGCTGCTGCTTGATGCGTTTGAAATCGCCGGCGCTGACGACTGCGCTTTTGCGAAGCTTGCGTTTTTGTTTTTGAGATTTATTTGCGAACAAGTGACTTGTATATGCATGAGAACGTTTCAGTTTCCCGGAACCTGTCTTTTTAAAACGTTTCGCAGATCCGCGGTGAGTTTTCATTTTTGGCATGGATGTTTCCTCCTTAATTACTTTTCAGTTTTAGGTGCGAGCACCAGGAACATGCTGCGGCCGTCCATTTTCGGCTTCGTTTCAACAGTCGCCACTTCCGCACAGGCTTCTGAAAAACGGTCAAGCACGCGCTGTCCGATTTCTTTATGCGTGATCGCACGGCCTTTGAAACGGATGGATGCTTTCACTTTGTCCCCTTTTTGCAGGAACTTGATGGCGTTGCGAAGCTTTGTATTGAAGTCGTGTTCTTCAATACCAGGGCTCAGCCGAACTTCTTTTAAGTTAATGATTTTTTGATTTTTGCGTGCTTCTTTTTCCTTCTTCTGCTGCTCGAATCTGTACTTTCCGTAGTCCATGATCCGGCATACAGGCGGTTTTGCATTCGCTGCAACCAACACAAGGTCAAGATTTGCGCGACCCGCAATTTCCAGTGCTTCCTGGCGGGATTTGATCCCAAGCTGATCGCCATTTTGTCCGATCAAACGGACTTCACGCGCACGGATACCCTCATTAACCAATTGATCTTTGCTAATAATGAGCCACCTCCATAGAATCTTTGAATTGATTTCACAACTCATTTTGACCGTTTCTTTGCATTTCCACAGGCAAACAAAAAGTGTGGGCATAAAACACCCACACTGCGAACATCTGCATAAAAAATAAGAAATGTACGTTTAACCTGCCAACTACAAGAATGTGTCAATCAGGTGAGAAGCGGGTGCTTCTGCTTGTTGATATATATTCAATTCATTATCCATCTTACATAAACAAATCCTGCAAGTCAAGATATAAAATTTATCACAACATTTGCTATTATAACAGGCCGGTTTTGAAATAGCAACGGTGATTTTCATATTTTTCATTCTAACCGGCGATCTGGACGAACAGCGGAATCGCAAATCCGATTGTCGCCGGCTTTAAAAAGACTTCATGATGTCCCCTTCGCTTTTGTCATCCTCATATGTAAAACCGCCTGCTCTCGGAAAGGCGATCCCGGGAATCACAGCGACGAACAAAGGTGTAACCAGAAAAGCCCGTTCGTTTTTTTCTGCTCACTTCTTTTGGCTTGCCGGCTTCATTGTATTCAAAACGATTTTACCGGCACTTGCAGGATATCGGGGCCTGCTGCAGAAAAGAGGCGCTGAAATACAAAATAGCGGAAAGTGAGATCTTTTCGCACGGCAATCAATTCCAATATGTGCTAATTAGCCAATATCAATCGTATAGTGATTAATGTGAACCACATGATGAATAAAGGAGTGGCAGTCAATGAATGATGGAAGACAGCATTTTATTCCTGCTGCGGCATTCAGCTCATCCGTCAAGCGCGGTTTGCTGCCGGAAGACGCTTCTCTTGCCGCCGAAGCGCCGAGATTTGCGGATCATCCGTTTAAGCTCGGCGTTGCCTCAGGGGACCCGCACCCGGACGGATTTGTGTTATGGACGAGGCTTGCGCCTGATCCGCTCGCTGAAGACGGCTTAGGAGGGATGCCGAGCCGGAATGTCCCGGTTCGCTGGGAGGTAGCTGAAGACGAACACTTTCACCGGATCGTCAAACGAGGAACAGCAGCCGCACTCCCTGAGCTTGCCCACTCAGTTCATGTTGAAGTACACGGTTTAAAACCGGGTCGATATTACTGGTACAGATTTAAAGCAGGCCCCGAGATCAGCCGCACAGGCAGGACAAAAACAGCGCCTTCCCCATTTGAAAATCTCAAAGGCATGTCGTTTTCTCTTGCCTCATGCCAGGCATGGTATCACGGATATTTCACCGCCTATCGGCATATGGCAAAAGACCATCCGGACGTTGTCTTTTTCCTGGGCGACTATATTTACGAATATCCCATCAATGCCAAGAACCTTTACCGGGATGTCGAACTGTCGAGCGCACACAACGCCAAAACGGTCACATTAAGCCAATACCGGCTGCGGTATTCCCTCTTCAAAACAGATCCCGACCTTCAGATGATCCATGCGTTGGCGCCTTGGATCGTCACGCCGGATGACCATGAAGTGGAAAATAATTATGCCGGCCCACATTCGCAATACAATACATCACCCGAAGCGTTTCTCCGTCAGCGCGCTTCTGCCTACCAAGCATTTTATGAAAACATTCCGATCCGCGCCGCCTCGATTCCGAACGGTCCTGATATGCTGTTGTACCGGCGGTTCTGCTACGGAAATCTGGCGGAATTTAATGTCCTCGACACTCGGCAGCACCGCGACAACTATCCGGCAAATGAAGAGGAGCGGCTTGATCCAAAAAGGTCGATCCTTGGAAGCGCCCAAGAGCGGTGGCTTTTTGACGGTCTCAGCAAGTCAGATGCGATCTGGAACCTGCTGGCACAGCAAGTCGTCGTCGCGCAAATCGATCGCGACACAGGGCCCGGGGTCGAATACAGTACCGATCAGTGGGACGGATTTCCCGCCTGCCGCGACAGGCTTTTCTCCGCATACAAAGCGTACGGCATCAAAAACCCGGTCGTATTGACGGGAGATATTCACAGACATGCAGCTGCAGACTTAAAAGCCGACTTCAATGATATTCAATCTGAGACGATCGGTACTGAATTGATCACAACATCGATCGCTTCTGACGCCGACGGGTCGGAGACGGATTCTCTGGCGCCGATCTGGCTCGGAAATCCCCATGTCAAATTGTACAATGCCCAGCGGGGGTATGTCCGCTGCACGATGACCCGGTCACACATACAAGCCGACTTTCAGGTTCTTCCTTATATCACCCGGCCAGGCGCTTCAGCCTCAACATATGCCAGCTTTGTCATTGAAGCGGGCCGGCCTGGACTGGAACGAGTACTGTAATACCGTCTGCTTCATAGCAAATGAAGCAGTTTTCAGCTCTTTTGCATAGGTGCGCTGACCGAACCATTGAACCTTCTTTCACGAAGAGATTATGTCTCGAATGAAGGCGGTCACCAAAAAACCTTGGACTCTCTATTTGCTCCAGAGCGGCCAATGTATGATGGACGGCAGCTCTCTCATTCAGCCTCTGGCGGAAAAAAGGGGGACGTCTGAGCAGCGATTGACAGCACCCGATAGGTCTGCACAGCCTTTGCCTGCTCTTCTTTCCGAATAAAAGATTGGATGAGCGACAGAAAGATAGGCTCATTCCATTTGATCACCATCGGCAAACCGAGGCGTCCCCTTGCTTTCCTTTGATACTGCGTTACATCACAATCCTAAAATCACCGCTTTCACATCCTATTTATCTATTGTAAAATAAATGAGAGAATTCTATAAACTAAAGGCAGAGGAGAAGATCATGAAAGCCGTATTTTTTGATTTAGACGATACATTGCTCTGGGATGAAAAAAGCGTCAGTACTGCATTTTCCAAAACATGTCATAAAGCCGAAGAAAAATACGGAATCAATGCGGCTGAATTTGAAGCAGCCGTCCGCCAGGCTGCGCGCGATCTTTACACGTCTTATGAAACATATCCTTACACGGTGATGATCGGCATCAACCCGTTCGAAGGACTGTGGTCGAACTTCAGCGAACCGATCAGCGAAGGGTTTCAAAAGCTCAACAAAATCGTTCCTGAATACAGAAAGAACGCCTGGACAAACGGATTAAAGGTGTTTGGCATCGACAATCCCGCCTTCGGGGAAGAACTCGGCGAATATTTTGCGGCAGTTCGCCGAAAAAGCCCTTTTGTGTATGAAGAAACATTTGCCGTTTTGGATGAGCTGAAAGGAAACGTTGAGCTTCTGTTACTGACAAACGGCGATCCGAGCCTGCAAAAAGAAAAATTGGCTGGTGTACCGGAACTTGCTCCTTATTTTAATGAAATCGTCATTTCCGGTGATTTCGGCAAAGGAAAGCCGGACCCGAGCATTTTCGAACACTGCCTCGGTCTTCTCGGCATTACAAAGGATGAAACAGTGATGGTCGGAGATAACTTGAACACCGATATTCTCGGCGCTTCAAGAGCGGGAATTCAAACCGTCTGGGTCAACCGCAAAGGCAAAGTCAATGAAACCGATGTGAAGCCGGATTATGAAATCAGTGATTTACATGAACTGTTTGACATCCTCGCCGAAAAACAGCAGTCAAGATAAACGAAAAAAGCATGACTCCGAATGGAATCATGCTTTTTTTCATGTGTTATTTTTTCGCTTCAGCGACGGCTTTTTTCACGAAATCCTCAAGTGAAACCGTTTCTGATTTTTGCTCACCGTATTTGCGGACATTGACCGCTTCATTTTCGACTTCCTGATCCCCCACGACAAGCATGTAAGGGATCTTTTGCATCTGCGCCTCACGGATTTTGTAGCCGATTTTTTCGTCACGGCTGTCGACTTCAACGCGCAAACCTTCACGCTGCAGGCGTTCCTGCACTTTTTTTGCATAGTCGAGGTGTGCGGATGGCGACACAGGGATGACCTGGAACTGCACCGGAGCAAGCCATGTCGGCAGCGCTCCTTTATGCTCTTCAATCAAGAAGGCGACAAAGCGTTCCATTGTCGATACGACACCTCTGTGAATGACGACCGGACGGTGCGGTTTTCCGTCTTCTCCGACATATGTCAGATCGAATTTTTCAGGTAGCAGGAAGTCAAGCTGAACAGTTGACAGTGTTTCTTCTTTGCCGATTGCTGTTTTGACCTGCACATCAAGCTTCGGTCCGTAGAACGCCGCCTCGCCTTCAGCTTCGTAATAATCATGGCCGATCTCGTCCATCGCTTCCTTCAGCATCGATTGTGCTTTGTTCCACATTTCATCGTCATCATAGTACTTCTCCGTATCCTCCGGATCGCGGTAAGACAGGCGGAATGAATACTGTTCAAGACCGAAGTCTTCATACACTTCCTGAATCAGGCGGACCGTGCGGATGAATTCGTCTTTGATTTGATCAGGGCGGACGAAAATGTGGGCATCATTCAACGTCATCCCGCGGACGCGTTGCAGACCTGAAAGAGCGCCTGACATTTCATAGCGGTGCATCGTCCCGAGCTCTGCGATCCGAATCGGCAGCTCACGGTAGCTGTGAATGTCATTTTTATAAATCATCATATGGTGCGGACAGTTCATCGGACGAAGCGTCAATGTTTCATTGTCCATTTCAATCGGCGGGAACATTGTGTCCTGGTAATGATCCCAATGTCCTGATGTTTCGTAAAGCTCTTTGCTGCCAAGCACAGGCGTATAGACATGCTCATAACCGAGAGCGAGCTCTTTATCCACAATATAGCGCTCGATGACGCGTCTGATGGTCGCGCCCTTCGGCAGCCAAAGCGGCAGCCCTTGTCCGACCTTTTGTGAAATCGCAAACAGCTTCAATTCTTTGCCCAGTTTTCTATGGTCGCGCTCTTTCGCTTCTTCCAACAGCCGGAGATGCTCTTCAAGCTCGGCTTTTTTGAAGAAAGCCGTCCCATAGATGCGCTGCAGCATCTTGTTGTTGCTGTCCCCGCGCCAGTATGCTCCCGCAAGGCTCAGCAGCTTAAATTCCTTGATTTTTCCAGTCGAAGGAACATGAACACCGCGACACAGATCGAAGAATTCGCCCTGCTCATAGATCGATACCGTCTCGCCTTCCGGAATCGCGTCAAGCAGTTCCAGTTTCAAGTCATCGCCGATTGCGGCAAACCGCTCTTTCACTTCTTCGCGGCTGACTTCTTTTCTTTCGATCGGCAGATTTTCGCCGACGATTTTTTTCATTTCCTTTTCAATCTTTGGAAGGTCTTCCGGAGTCAGCGCTTCCTCCAGATCGACGTCATAATAGAAGCCGTTTTCGATCACCGGACCGACGCCAAGCTTGACGTTTTTATACAGTCGCTTGATCGCCTGAGCCATTAAATGCGCGGTGCTGTGGCGCATGATGTCAAGCGCTTCTTCGCTGCCTTCCGTAATGATTTCGATGGCGCCATCCTCAAGGATCGGTGCGCGCAGATCGATTTCTTTGTCGTTTAATTTTCCGGCAATCGCTTTTTTCTTTAAGCCGGGACTGATTGATGCCGCGATATCTTCTGTCGTCGTCGCTTTGGGAAACTCCTTAACCGCTCCGTCAGGAAATTTGATTTTTACCATATCTGACATCCTAGTCACTCCTTTTTTTTACAAAATAAAAAATCCCCGTCTCCCTGTGAAAGGGACGAGGATTTGATAAACGGAATTCGTGGTTCCACCCTTTTTCCCGAAAAGCGCAAAAAACCCTTGGGCGCTTTCGGCTTTAGGTTCTGTAACGGGAAGTCCCGTCAGCCATTACTTGACATTTCGTCTTTCACAACTGATGTTCAAAGGCGGTAAAAAAATGATCCTTGGTTTAAGAGACTTGCAGCCTTGGTCTCCCTCTCTGTCAAACCGGTGTTCATCTTTTCATGTCCTTATCAACACATAGATCTTTAAGTTTATACCGTATTATAAATCGTTTTTCATGCAAAATCAAGAATGCTCTTCAAAAATGTTCTCCTCAGGATGAAAGGAATCAAGTGATAAAATCCGCACCCGCTCCTGGAAAATATTTTGAATCGTCTGCACCATAGCATGCTCTCGATTCTCTGTATAAAGGTCGATTTTCCTCGGAGCTATCGATACGAGCGGCGCCAGCAGGCGGGAATCAATATACATCGGGTGTTCTCTTATGAATCGTCTGTCTATGTATTTTTTTTGTTCCCGTTCTGAAACAAATTTTAGCTCCCACAATACAAAATAATCATCATGGACAATATGAACTCGCTCAATCATCGGCTCCTTCGCCATGACATACTCTCTCAGCGACTGAATAAACGTCTGGTATTCCTGTTCCATTTTATATTCATCGATCGCCGCTTCGACATAGCCTCTCAGGCGCTCATAATATTTGCCGAGCCGAAACGTCATAAAGGAGCGGATCGACAAGACGTTTTCTTCAAGACAGATCGTTTTGAGCTCCTGGATGATGTAATGCTCACGAGGGGTATCGTCCTGATTGAGAGGCAGCCCCTCCAGTTCACCCTCCATAATGCTGTGGGCCAATTGAAGAATTTGCTGCTGCTCATCCCGATCCAAAAAGTAATAATCACCTTCAATGACCGAAAGCATATATTCATCTTCCTTGCATTCTGTAAAAAACCTCGTCAAAATCGGCTGAATAAAAGCCTGGATACTGACAGAGGAATGGGTTTTTTCAATTCCGATCTTTCCTGGCGCTTTGTGAACCTTGATATGCCGGCTTTGATCCGCATTGCGAAGCAGATGCAAAAACGCGGCTGTATCATAATCATCTTCAAATGTAATTTCGAGCATGTTTGTCCCCCCTAACAACATCTGATACATGTATATGGGCGGGACAAAAAAAATAGACTTAAAAAAAGGACTCCGTGTTCAATCAAACAGCTCCTGCACCTTTTTTCTGAACAACAAGGGAACGGTAATGAACAAAAGGTAGATGGCGGCGATGATCACAATCGCGGCGATGTCTCCGGACAAGAGGCTTGACCCGAGTGCATTTAAAATAACCGTACCAGGAATGATCCCCGCGGCAGTGGCCGCCAAAAAAGCGAGAGGCTTGACTTTCGAGACGCCGGCCGCATAGCTGACCGCATCAAAATGAATCGGTGCGAGCCGCAAGAGGAGGATGCAGAAAAAACCGTTCTTTTGCAAAAGAGCCCGAAAACTTTCAAGTTTCAGAGGCGCTTTTTTCATACCGCCGCCAAGCCTGTAAGCGAGGGCGAATGATAAAAAAGCCCCGCCGGCGGCTCCAATAAACGAATATAAAGATCCGAACAGCGGACCGAATGCCAAACCGCCGCCGACGGCAAAAACCGAGGCGGGAAGCAGCAAAAACGGCCGGATCATTAATAAACCGATGTAGATCAGCGGGGCAAAAACGCCGAAGGATAAGACGGCTTCCCTGATATGGCGCGGGCTGAGATTCAAATACTTTGTATTAAACCATATTCCGGCGGCAAGAAGCGCGGTGATCACCGCCCATTTGCCCAAGCCTTTTTTTTGCATGCTCTTCATCTCCCTGTCGTCACTAACGGCGGTTTTTCCCATTCAGCCGGACGGGTGTAGCCAAATACCGCACCCTTTCCATCAGCCTTGCCGCCTTCACGTCCTCTTTTTCTCCCCTTTGGGAATATGTGAAATGATGCTTCAGCTCGTCCGGGTCAAAATTTGATGAAAAGAACGTCGGCAGCTGCCGGCTCATTCTGTGCTGAAGGATCGTGCCGAACACTTCATCCCTGACCCAGCTGGACATCGATTCTGCTCCGATGTCATCGAGCATGAGAACCGGCGTCGATTTGACCATATCGAGTTTTTCCTCCAATGACTGATCGTGAATTGCGTTTTTCAGCTCCCTGACAAATTCGGGAACATAGACAAGGATGGACGGGTGATCCTTTGCCGCAAGTTCATTGGCGATGGCCGCCAGCATAAAGGTTTTTCCAACGCCGAACTGCCCGTGGACATAAATTCCTTTTCCTTTTCCTGTCTCGTTGTAGTCATGAAAGAATTCAGTCGCCAGCTGAATCACCTTCAACCGGCTCGGGTCGTCACCGTCAATGTCGGCAAATGTGGCATCCAGAAGATCCTCCTGAATATAGATGCTTTTGATGAGCGACCGCTGTCTCTCCCTTTCATCAGCTTTTCGTTTTTCCGGACAGGTGTCATACTGGACATCGATCGTTTTCCCGTTCAGCACAAGCTTCGGATGGTATCCCTGGATCAGGTTTTTGCATTCCATTAAACTTGGGCAGTCCCCGCAGGCTTTGCTTTGCTGTGTATACTCGTAAAGCTTGTTTAAGCTTCTCTCGATCATACGATCATCCACTACAGCCTGATGCTGGTCGATAAATTGCCGAACATCTTTGTCAGAGAGAACCTTTTCTTTCATATCTTCCAGGCGTTTCTTAAAGTCAGGCCTTTTCGTCACACCTTCGAGTGCGCGTTTAATCGGCTCCATATTCGTTCACCTCACATGTTAAAGGGCGGAATGTTTCCTCAGTTTCTTCACTTCTTCAAGCAGCTTCTGCTTCTCCAGTTCAAAATCTTCCATGCTTGCCGCAGTCTGCATTGTTGGCTCAGACAAATCCTCAGCTTTGCTTTCCTTGAGCCAATCCGGCAGTTTTTCCTCTCTGATGACTTTTTTGTTCCGTGAGGTCTGCTTTTTCTTGCCTTCCGCCCACTCAAGATATTGGCGGTTTTCTGCTTTGGCGAGCTGCATGGCTTCCCTTACCGTCCGCACTTTTTTTCTGGCCCAGTGGGAAGCGATTTTTTGAATGTAGTTTTTAGAAAGCTTCATATCGGTTTTCAGCATCGCATAGTAGATCAAAACATTGATGACGCCAGGCTCCAGTTTTTGGTCAAGCATGATTTCCTCTATGATTTTCAAATCGGCTTTCGACGGCTCAGCGCCTCCCCCGATATCCTGAAGCAGCTTCCTTGGCGATACTTGTTCAAGCAGAGAGATTAAGTGATCTTCCTTCGAATTGTTGGACGGCTGTTCATTTGGATGTTCACGGAGCTTGAGAGGCTGCACTTTGTCAACAAGTTCAGGAAGCAAACCGTTTCTTTCGATTTGATACCAGTCGCTCGCCGCTTTTCTGAGCGCTTCCGATGTAATGGTATCATGCTCATCTACGGCTGACATGACAACGTTCTGCATATCGAGCGGGTCGATTCCGTATAGAAAGGCCAGTTTTTTTATCGTTTCCTTTACCTGATCTGTCAGCGCTTTTCTCGGTATAAGCGTTTCCGATAAACCGGCCAGAAACAATTGAAAATCGAATTCATCTTCAGTGACTGTGACAGACCGGCCTGTTCCCTCTTTCATGAATTCCTGTTCATCGCCAAGCTTCATCGCCTCGGCCATATCTTCTGACATCTTCCACTCATTCGGCTGAACGGATGCAAAAACTTCGTTGAACGAACGGGTAATGTCACGGGCATCTTCAGGGACTGATGCATGTACGAAATATTCTTTCAGCTGCTGATACCTCGTCTTTCCGACGCGGTTGTATAGGAACACATTCAGCATTCCGTCCTGGAAAAACTCATCCGGCCTTAAAGGCGGGATCAATTCATATATAAATAAACGTTCCTCATCTGTTTCTTTCATATATGTCTTTAACAGTCCGATTCCTTCAAGCTTTTCCTTTTCGGCGTGAATCATCTTCAGATTGGCCTGCATCGCTCCCATCAGCTGTCTGTGGGTCGAGCTTTTTCCCCATACCCTGTTTTGTTCCAGCTCTCCCCAAAGCGTAAAAAACAAGCTGAGTGAAAAGGAGCCGATTAAAGGCTGATACAATAGCGTGATAATTTGCCGGTCTAAATCCTGAAGCATGCCATAGCTTTTGACCATGTAAGGATCGACAGGAAGCAAATCTTTCCAATAATTACTCATATTTTATGTCAACCTTCCACTTTGTTTCTTGTCCTCATTTTACACCTTTTCCCGATGTTTTTGTCATGAGAAAAGAGCTGGATATATTTACAGCTCTTTACCGTTCTTTCTTTATTAAATCTTTCAGCTCGTCGATAAATACGTTGATATCTTTAAACTGACGATATACTGAAGCAAAGCGGACATATGCGACCTCATCGATTTTCGCCAAACGATCCATCACCATTTCTCCGATCATTTCGCTTTTCACTTCAGAGACGCCTTGATTTCTAAGCTCTTTTTCAATTGCAAAACAAATATCTTCAAGCTCTTTTAAAGCGACAGGCCTTTTTTCACAGGCTTTGATCAGGCCGCGGAGCATTTTCTCCCGGCTGAATTCTTCGCGTATTCCTTCTTTTTTGACGACGATCAGCGGAATTTCTTCCACTTTTTCAAATGTCGTAAACCGATAATTGCATGATTCGCATTCGCGCCTTCTGCGAATGGATCTGCCTTCGTCAACCGGGCGGGAGTCCAAAACCCTCGTCCCATTATGCTGACATGCTGGACATTTCATTTTTTCAGCTCCCTATTCAGTTGTTTGGTTTTGCCTTGGTCAGCTTTCGGTCCAGTTCCTTATAAAACGTTGAAACCATGCCGCGGCTTGAGCCAAAATCGGTCGGCAAAAACGTTTCCGTCGATACATTAAAATCGACCGCTGTTTCAAATGGACGGACGGAAACGACTGTCGCGACCACAAAAGACTTTCTCGGTTTTTTGGCTTCCGCGTTTACTTCTCCTCTTTCCTCCGACACCGAGATCACGGTGCAGCCGTCAAGCCCTTCCAGCGTGTCTAAAACAGCTTCGAGCGCCTGTTTTGCCGTCGCTTTGTAATAGCGGCTTTTCAGCTCGTCGACGGGATGGCGGTCAGATGTCTCGGCATGGGTTGAAAAAAATCCCTGAATTTTTTGCAGAACACTCATTTCCTTTGTCCCCTTTGCCTTTCTTCTCTATATTTTATTAAAAAAACAGTCCATTTCCAAGGGAAAATCAAACAGCCTGAAAATGCAGGAAAAAATCATGAAGGGAAAGAAAAAGGAGCGGATGTTCAAGCGATATCCGCTTTTTCATCCAGCTCCCTTTAAAGTGCCTGTGCTTTGGCTTTAGCCTGTTTGATTTGAACAGGCCCCATGCCTCTCGGTATTTCAATGTTCTCTCTTGTTTCCGCTTTTAACTCTTCTGCGATATAATCCGCAGCTACGTTCGGATCTAGATCTCCGCAAGTATAAACATCAATGCTGGCATACCCGTGTTCAGGAAAACTGTGAATGGTCAGGTGAGATTCGGAAATGATCACGACCCCGCTTACACCTTGCGGAGCAAACTTATGAAAAGCAACCTCACGGACCTCAGCACCTGATTTGAGTGCCGCATTTACAAACGTTTTCTCAATAAAATCCATGTCATTCAGCTTATCAAAATCGCATCCCCACAGCTCGGAGATGACGTGACGCCCCATTGTTTCCATAGCATGGACCCCCCTTAACAAGAATTAAAAAAGTGAATTTCCAAGCAACTGAACCGGTCAATTACCACGGGGGAAAGTTAGTCCGGAGAGGTCCTAACCCTTTAAGTAATGCCGAAGCGCTCACGAACTAGAAGTTCACGAAAAATAGTATACTTTGTTTGAATATTTTTTGCAAGGCGGTTTTATCAATTGGTGGTTAAGGGGTTTTTTTTATCCGTCCATGCTTTTATTTTATACAGCTGATGGATGTTTCATTCTTGAAGCGACAAATCTGACAAGGTCAACGACCCTGCAGGAGTATCCCCATTCATTGTCATACCATGCAAGCACTTTCATTTTTCTGTTTTCAAGAACCATTGTTGAAAGGCTGTCAATGACGGCGGAATATGGATTTGTGTTAAAATCCGCTGACACGAGAGGTTCATCGCATACATCAATGATGCCGGACATGGAGCCTGCCGCAGCCGTGCGGAACGCTTCATTGATATCCTCTGCCGATACATCGCATTTTACATCGGCGACAAGGTCAACGAGTGAAACATTTGAAACAGGAACACGCAAAGCCAATCCGTGCATTCTTCCTTTTAAATGCGGCATGACGAGAGACAACGCTTTCGCTGCGCCAGTCGTCGTCGGAATGATCGAAGATCCGCAGGCGCGCGCCCTTCTCAAGTCTTTGTGCGGATTGTCAATATTTTTTTGATCGTTTGTAAATGCGTGAACGGTCGTGACAAGCCCGTTTTCGATTCCGAATGCATCATCAAGCACTTTTGCCACAGGGGCAAGACAGTTTGTTGTACACGATGCATTTGAAATAATTGCGTGGCGCTCCGCATCGAATTCGTGTTCATTCACACCCATCACGATCGTAATATCTTCATTTTTACCGGGAGCCGTTAAAATGACCTTTTTTGCACCCGCTTCAAGATGAGCTTCCGCTTTTTCCTTCGAATTAAACTTGCCCGTCGCCTCGACGACAATGTCTATTCCATAATCGGCCCACGGAAGAAGCTTCGGTTCCCTTTGATTGGTGAGCATGACCTTTTTCCCGTTGACCAGCAAATGGTCTTCCCCTGCTTTGACATCCAGTTCATAGCGTCCGTGATTTGTGTCATACTTTATTAAATGAGCGAGTGTTTCCGCAGGATAGCTCGCATTGATCACCGCAATGTCAATCTGTTCATCAAGCATCGCTTTTCTAAATACCATTCTGCCGATGCGGCCGAATCCGTTTATGGCAACTTTCACCTTCATTAAACATACACCCCTTGTTTTTTATGTCATTCCACATCATGTTTTATTCAAAATAAGTATAACACATTATTTTAAATTAGCCATACCATTTATACCTTTTACAGCAAATTTACGCATCGTTGTGAAAAAGTGAACAAAAGACTAAAAAAAATCATCCTTAAAGCATATATTTCAAATACATCTTAAGTGCTACAATTTCCAACAGCGCTAAATTTTCACACGACAGAAGGCAGTGTCTTCAAGGAAGGACAAACATGAAACTGATCAAAAACGCATCTTTCATCATTTCTTTTTTAGCTGCGGCTGGCATTTCTTTTTTATTAGGGACAGAGGCCGCGTCTGCGGCAAGCGAAGATTATCCGAAACAGATGATCAGGCTGGAAAGCTCATCAGGCTTAAACATCACACCCGCCGGGAATCAGGACAACGCGCCGCTTACAACGAAACAAACGAGCGGGGAAAAAGAAGAAAGGTGGAGGCTTGATACATCTGACGGCAAACAATTCAAAATCAGAAACATGGATAACGGCAAAATTATCATTCCCGCCCATTATGCCCTGTCAGACAACAATCCCGCTGTGGTTTACTATGACAATTCACGGAAGGAAGAGTTGTGGAACATCATTGGGGCTGACAAAGATGCGAACGGGGATTTTATGACGTATAAAATCGTCAGCGCAGAAAACAACAACCTGGCACTGACACGGGACGGAAGCGGAGTGAAGCTTGGCAAATATACGGGAAGCTCCCTCCAAAAGTGGAAGCTTCCAAGCGATGGGCTCGAAGGTTTCGCCGGCTATGCGAAGGAAACGAGCGGCAGGCAGAAAACAGGCACGACCGGCGGGCTGCTCGGAAAAGTCGTCTACGTCAACAACCTGGGCGAACTGAAGGCCAATATTGAAGATTCAACACCGCGCACCGTTGTCGTCTCCAGCAATATCGGTGCTTCAGCCAAAACGGTATTGACGGCGGGCGCCAATAAAACGATTGTCGGCTCGTTTGAAAAACATAAGCTGAACAATGTTTACTTTAAAACAAAAGCGGAGTCTGGCAACGTCATTTTCAAAAACCTGGTCATTGCCCATGATCAATCGATTCACGAAAACAATGACATCCCTGTTTATATTACAGATTCGCGAAACTACTGGATTGACCATGTTACATTCCAGGGCCACAGCTATTCGGCAAACGGCCACGATCTCGACAAGCTCTTATACGTCGGCGCCAAAGCCGATTACATCACACTGTCTCACAGCATGTTCACAGACCACAGGTACGGCCTGATTCTCGGCTGGCCTCAAGATGACAAGCAGTACCACAGTATCTATAATGGATATCCGAGAATGACGATCAGCCACAATCGGTTCGAGAATCTCTACGTCAGGGCGCCCGGGTTGATGCGTTACGGTTATTTTCACGTAAAAAACAATTATATTAACAATTTCCATCTCGGCTTCACGATTACGACATTGGCCAAAATATATTCTGAAGCCAATTACTTTGGCACGGGCAACGAGAAAGGCATATTGGATGATTACGGAGACGGTGCGTTTAAAGATGTCGGGTCATACCCGGCGATAAAGGGGCAGAAATCACCCGAGACAAGCTGGAAACCTTCATCCAATTACAGCTATCGAACGATGAAGGCGGGTAATGCCAAAGCTTTTGCCGAACGGTACGCAGGTGCGCAAAATTCCGCATTGTATTACGCGAATTTCAGCCAGTTCAAGCAATATTGAACAAAAAAATGAGTGCGGTTTTCCCGCACTCATTTTGACCATCTCTCCAGAAGGTCTTGAAGCTGTTTTTCCGTGTCCTTCAGGCTGCCGCTGTTATCTATGACCGCGTCGGCCTTTTTCTTTTTTTCATCAAGGGGAAGCTGGGCTTGAATTCGACTAAGCGCCTCTTTTTCATTAAACTTGTTTCTTTTCATCAGCCGCTTTAGCTGAAGCTCTTTTGGGACCCAGACGACGATCACTTTGTCTGTCAAATGTTCAAGCCCGCTTTCATATAAAAGCGGAATATCAAGAACAACAAATTGTTCTCCGGCCGAAACGGCGTCATCGCGTTGTTTGATCATCGCTTTTCTCACTTCCGGATGGACGATCTCGTTTAATTGCACCCTTTTTTCTTCGTTCGTAAATACAAGCTCTCCGAGTTTTTTCCGATCGATATCGCCTGTCTCAAGCAGGATGCCATCGCCAAATGCCTCGACGATTTTCCAATATGCCGGCATTCCCTTTTCGACGGCTTCTTTTGCGATGACATCGGCATCAACCACTGTGATGCCGGCCTGCTGAAACATTTGCGCGACAGTGCTTTTTCCGCTGGCGATGCCTCCGGTTAAACCGATGACCAATGTCACGTGCTTAGCACCCCCTTCTTACAGTTTCCAAATTCCGATCATGATCAGCAATATACCGGGAAGGAAAGTCAGTTTATCCATCCAGTTCCATTTTGATAAAAAACGGCCTGACTTCATGCCAAAAAAGACAAATAATGAACTCATCACGGCTACGGTTATGCTCATCGGAACCGGTGAAAAACCGAGTGCCGCTGCTCCGATCCCTGCGCCAAAGGCGTCAATCGATAAAGCGAAGCCGAGCAGTACCGCTTCCATGCCGGTAATGATTCCCGATTTATCAATATCGGCGCTTGTCGGCGTTCTTAAAATATGAATGACGATTCCCAGGGATTTCAATTCAAGGTTCAACAAGGTTTTTTTCGAAATGGCAACTTCCTGCTCTTTCTCCGGCCTGAAAAATTGGTACAGCACCCAAGCGCCGATCCCCATTAAAATAACGGCGCCGAGCCTTTCCGTTACAACAACGGGGAGGAACTTCTCCAAAAGCGATCCGATCATCATAGCAGTCAGCATAACGGCGCCCGAACAAAAAGCGATGATCAATATCGCTTTAAAAGGAATTTTCAGCTTTCGCAAACCATAGGTTAATCCGACTGAAAAACTGTCCAGGCTGACGGCAAATGCCAGAAGCAAGAAAGATGCAAATATCATATCCGGTCTTCCTTTCTGTTGATGCAGCGGTGCAAGTTTTTAACCTTAGGCATATTTTTTAGGCTTCTTATATATATGAGAAAAGAAAACCATCTGTGTATTGTTCATTCTAAAAAGCAACAATACCTAAGGGTTGCACCGAAAGGATTAAACAAGGATACGACTCGATTTGCCTTTATCCGCTACTGTCATTTTTTTTGGCATTTCACACAGTAATGTGTACCTCTTCCTCCAACGACCGTTTTTTCAATTTCAGATCCGCATGTTTTACAAGGTTCACCTTTTCGTCCGTAGACGTACAGCTTGAGCTGGAACATGCCGATTTCCCCTTGTGAATTAATGTAGGATCTGACTGTGCTCCCTCCGGCTTCAACAGCTTCTTTTAACGTCTGGACGATTTCTTTATGGAGGAGAACCGTCTGTTTTTTCGTCAGCCTGCTCGCAGGTGTTTCCGGATGGATTCCCGCTCTGAACAGGGCTTCATCCACGTAAATATTCCCCAATCCGACGACCGTCCGCTGGTCGAGAAGCGCGGTTTTCACCGAGCGGTTTGTTTTCATCAAGCGCTCTCTTAAATATCCGGCTGTAAATTCGCTGCTGAACGGCTCCGGGCCGAGCTGCCTGAGCGGCAGCTCTGTCTGTTCTTCACCCGGCTTAAACAAATGCATCGTGCCAAACTTCCTGACATCCCGATAGCGCAGCTCCGTTCCGTCCGTGAACTTGAAAATGACATGCACATGTTTATCAAGGGGCTCTCCGTTTTGATGGAGACCGTACTTCCCTTCCATTCTCAAATGGGAAACCATGACGCAGTGATCAAGATGAAACAATAAAAACTTTCCTCTTCTGTCTATCGACTGAATCGTCTGACCGGCAAGAAGTCTGGCGAATTCTTCAGGTTCCGCCGGACGTTTAATGATGTTCGTCCATCTAATATCAACCGCATCTATTGTTTTTCCTTTGACAAGTCCGGCAAGAGTGCGCCGGACCGTTTCAACTTCCGGCAATTCCGGCACATGATCACTTCCTTTTTTTATTTTGCGTCATACCATGATGGGCCTGAAGAACAATCCACTTTCAACGGAACATCGAGCTCCAATGCGCTCTCCATTACTTCAGGGACCAGCTTTTCAAGCTCTTTAATCTCTTCTTCAGGCGCTTCAAAGATCAATTCATCATGCACCTGCAGCAACAATTTGGCCTGAAGGCCTTTTTCTTTCAGCTTTTTCGCCATTTGGATCATCGCTTTTTTAATAATGTCAGCGGCGCTTCCCTGGATCGGCGTATTCATCGCCGTCCGCTCGGCAAAGCTGCGGAGGTTGAAGTTCCGGCTCGTCAATTCCGGAATGTATCTTCTCCTGCTTAAAAGCGTTGTGACATAGCCTTTCTGCTTGGCTTCCTGAACGGTTTCTTCCATGTATTCCTTGACTCCCTGGAAGCTGTTGAAATAGCGTTCGATAAACGCGGCGGCTTCCTTCCTTGTAATGCCCAGGTTTTGCGAAAGCCCGTAGTCGCTGATGCCATAGACGATGCCGAAATTGACGGCTTTCGCCTGCCTTCTCATCGCCGATGTGACTTCTTCTTCAGCCACATGAAAAACATCCATCGCCGTTTTCGTGTGAACGTCCATGTCATTTGTAAAAGCTTCGATCAGGTTTTTATCCTTCGAGATGTGTGCGAGGACCCTCAGTTCGATCTGCGAATAATCCGCGGCGAACATCAGCCAGCCTTTTTGAGACGGAACAAACGCCTGCCGGATCTTCCGGCCTTCTTCAAGACGGATTGGAATATTTTGCAGGTTTGGATCTGTCGAGCTCAGCCTCCCGGTCTGTGTTAAAGCCTGATTGAAGCGCGTGTGCACCTTATGGCTGTCTTTGCGGATGACTTTTAAAAGCCCTTCAACATATGTGGACTGCAGCTTGCCGATTTGCCTGTAATGCAGGATGTCTTCGATAATGACGTGTTTGTCGCGCAGCTTTTCCAACACATCCGCCGATGTGGAATAGCCCGTTTTTGTTTTTTTGATGACGGGCAGGCCGAGTTTTTCGAACAATATCACGCCGAGCTGCTTCGGCGAGTTGATGTTAAAGGTCTCTCCAGCCGACTCATGGATTTTCTTTTCATACTCTTTTAATTTTCCTGAAAGCTCTTCACCCATTTTTTTCAGCCTGTCCACATCGACCTGGACGCCGATGGATTCCATTTCACCGAGAATATGGGCCAGCGGCATTTCGAGATCTTCAAACAGCTCGAGCTGTTCGTTCTCTTCCAATTCATCAAGCAGTTTGTCGCGGAGCAGGGAAATCGCCTTTCCTTTTCTGGCCAAATGATCGGCAAGTTCCTGTTCAGCGGGAACCGCCTGTTTGGCACCTTTTCCATAGACCGCTTCATCGGAGGATACAATGCTCAGCTGATGGGTCTTTGCAACGCTTGCGACATCATCGTACGAGTGGCCAGGATTGATGATGTAAGCCGCGAGGAGAACGTCAAATTCCGCGCCTTTCAGTTCAACCCCCTGCCAGCGCAAAGCGACCGCCGCACGCTTTACATCAAATACCCATTTCTTTTTCGAGTCGTCCTGAGCCCATTCTTTAAAACGTTCGGAAGCAATGGCCGTCTCTTTCGGGATAAAGAAAGCGCCGTTTTCATTCACGATCGAAAAACCGAGTATCGGGGCCTCGTGATAATTGTCTCCAAGCTGTTCGACAACGAATGAAGCCGGTGACGCAAACAATTCCTCAGTGATCTCATTTGTGATCTTGACGTCGAGCTCCTCGAACTGTTCCTCTTCTTTTTCTGCGGTGTCTTCCCCGAGCCTTTCAAGCAGCGAATGAAAGCCGAGGTCCTTAAAGAGCTTAATGACGGCTTCCCTGTCAAAGCCTTCATAGCCAAGGGCGTCCAATGTAATCTCAAGGGGAGCTTCAGTGGTGATCGTCGCGAGCTCTTTGCTCATCAAAGCCTGGTCTTTAAATTCCTCAAGCTTTTCTTTCAGTTTTTTTCCGCTGACCTCGTCGATTGACGATAAAAGCTTTTCGACCGTATGGAACTGCTTTAGGAGCTTGATCGCCGTTTTTTCACCGACGCCGGGAACGCCGGGAATATTGTCTGAGGCGTCGCCCATCAGTCCTTTCATGTCGATGATTTGCGGAGGTGTGAGCCCGTATTTTTCCCGGACGTGTTCAGGCGTATAATATTCAACATCTGTGATGCCTTTTTTCGTGATCGCCACCGTTGTTCCTTCCGTCGCCAGCTGTGTCAAATCTTTATCACCGGAGAAGATCTTGACCTCAAAGCCGTCTGTTTCGGCTGATTTAGCCAGCGTTCCGATGATATCGTCGGCCTCGTAATTTTCAAGCTCATACCTGGAGACCCGGTAGGCATCGAGAAGCTCCTGAATAAACGGCATTTGCTCGGAAAGTTCGGGCGGCGTTTTTTGCCGGCCTCCTTTATATTCTTTAAACGTTTTATGCCTGAACGTCGTTTTTCCCGCATCAAAAGCGACCAGCATGTGGGTCGGCTTTTCTTCTTCAAGCATTTTCATCAGGATCATCGTAAAACCGTACACGGCATTTGTATGTATTCCTTTTTCATTGCTGAGAAGAGGCAGTGCGAAAAACGCACGGTATGCCAGGCTGTTTCCGTCAACCAACACTAATTTTTTTCGTTCTGTCATCTTGATCCTCCTAAGAAGCCGTGATTTTCCAGCTTCCATTCAACTTCATACACATATTTGCTTATTTTATTTTAGCAAAGTTCATTTTGAAAGGAAAATCAGAGTCCTTTTTTTAGAAAGAAAACAAAAAAAGGGACGCGCTTGATGATCGCGTCCGTCTATATGGCTCCTTGGATGAAGGGGTTCACTAATGATCCTATCAGCCAAGTTTTAAACGTGTTTATCAAAGTTGTAAAGCCTTTGTAAAGTTTCTTTTATTCCTCACCGTTTGCAGCAGCTCGTGTTAAGCGGACCGTAAACACAGTGCCTTTTCCCCGCTCGCTTTCGACATCGATTTCTCCGTGATGCGCTTCGATCAAATGCTTGACGATGGCAAGGCCGAGACCTGTTCCCCCCGAATTCCTGCTTCTGTCTTTGTCAATCCGGTAGAACCGTTCAAAAATCCTCGGGATTTCCGAGCGCTTGATGCCGATCCCCGTATCTTTTACTTTGACCTGAACCGCATCTTCCAGCACTTCCGCATGAATCGTCACACTGCCTTTTTCCGGTGTGTATGTGATCGCATTGTTAACCAAATTCAAAAAAACCTGCTTTAGTCTGTGCGGATCTCCGGAAGCAACGGCAGGCACTGCCGGTTTTTCCAGGGTCAGCGCAATCCCTTTTTCCTCCGCTTTATTCTTTAACAGCATCTCGATCTCTTCGAGAATTTCGCCGATGTCACATTTTTGAATATTTAAGGTGAAGTTCTGCTGTTCGATTTTCGAAAGGTCCAATAGATCCTGAATGAGATTTTGCAGGCGGCCGCTTTCTTTTAAAATGATCGAGAGAAACTGCAAAAGGGTTTCCCGTTCGTTCATGGCTCCGTCCAACAGCGTCTCTGTGAATCCTTTGATCGAGGTAATTGGTGTTTTCAGCTCATGAGAAACATTCGCGACAAAGTCCTTCCTCATTTCTTCAAGCTTCTTTCTCTCCGTCATATCATGAAAAACGAGGACGATGCCTTTCCATTCATCATTGATGCCGATAATCGGAACACCGTCGACTTCAAAATATCTTCTCTCGATTTTGATCGGCAGCTTAAACATCTTGCGGACCTTTGTTTCCGTCATAAAGATTTCTTCGATGAGATTGATGATCTCTTCATGTTCAAGCACTTCATGGTAGAAGTGGTAGAGAAGCTGGTCGGCTTCTACATGGAACTGCTTTTGATAGGCCCGGTTTACAAGATGGATATAGCCTTTGCCATCGATTAAAATCAGGCCTGAATCGATATTTTCAATCACGGTTTGCAGCCGGTCCCGCTGCATTTCCTGCGCTCTTGTCATGTCCTGCAAATTTTGGGCGAGCATATTGATGGACTGGCTCAGCATCGTTTCATCTTCATTGAACGTCCTTGCTTTATAGTTTCCTTTCGCAAGCTCAATGGCAACTTGTGTCGCGGATTCAATCGGATTCGTGTATTGGGACGTAATTCTCGCCCCAAGCCCGGCAATGATTAAAAAAGCCGTTCCCAGGCTGACACCTAGAAGAATCCAAATTTTTTGATTGATATCCTGCAGAGAATCGACCGGAGAGCTGATCAGAATATAGCCTTGCAGCTCCCCCGCCTCTTTGAGCGGCTGGACATAGCGGAACACAGACTCATCACTCGGCCTGATTCTGAAGCCTCCGCCTTCGCCATCCAAATCGGTTTCAACCGCTTGTTTGATGACGGACTTGTTTGCCGCATGCTCTCCAAAATGAAAAAGAACCTGACCTTTTGTATCAATCAGTGATACATCACTGTCCAGTTCACGGCTTGCTTTCTCTAAAATTGCGCCTTGTTTAGAAGACTTAAGGTTTCCGGCATCCGTCAGCGAGGCTAGCAAGCCGGCCTCTTTTTCAATGTGGCTGCTTAATTTTGCATTGTAAGAGGAGTGGAACAAGTGAACAAGCAGAAAACCGAGTGAAGCAAATACGAGAATCAACAGCGTCAGCAGGGCAGCTAAAAGCCTGGTCCGGAATTTAATCATTCAGTTTCGGCTCCTCCATTTTGTAGCCAAGACCTCTAATCGTTTTAATGTATTCCGGTTTTTTCGTGTTTTTTTCGATTTTATCGCGAAGATGGCTGATATGGACGTCGACGATGCGCGTGTCTCCGGCAAAGTCGTAATTCCAGACAGCGTTCAAGAGAAGATCCCTTGTCAGCACCCTTCCTTTATGTTTTCCAAGATACAAAAGGAGCTCAAATTCCTTCGGCGTCAGCTCGAGACGCTCATTTTGAAAATACACTTCGTAATGTTCAGGCAGTATTTTTAGGTCGCCGATAATCAATTCACCCGCATCGATTTCTTCAGGTTCTTCGGGCTGAACAGACATCGTCTGTGTTCTTCTTAAAATCGCTTTGACCCTAGCCGTCACTTCTCTCGGGCTGAACGGCTTTGTCATATAATCGTCTGCGCCCAGCTCAAGTCCGAGCACTTTGTCAAATTCATCGTCCTTTGCGGTCAGCATCAAAATCGGATACATCAGCTTTTTCTGCCTAAGTTCCTTGCAGACTTCGATTCCGTCCATTTTCGGAAGCATCAGATCGAGCACGATCAGATCAGGCTTCTCT
The DNA here is from genome assembly GCF_029537375.1 of Bacillus sp. HSf4. Taxonomy (NCBI): domain Bacteria; kingdom Bacillati; phylum Bacillota; class Bacilli; order Caryophanales; family Bacillaceae; genus Bacillus; species Bacillus sp. HSf4. The sequence continues at coordinate 3,078,080 of NZ_CP120679.1, forward strand.
TCTATCGCCTTTAACAGGCCCGCCTCTCCGTCCATGGCCGTCACAACGTGGTAGCCTGACCTTTCAAGGTTATATTTAAGAAGCGTAACAATTGATTCCTCATCGTCTACAACTAATATCTTTTTGCTCATGACATGCCTCCAGGCTTCATATTTCCCCGACATCTCTATCTCTATTTTTATATGTGCGAAACGTTTTCACTCTTATTTTAACGAAAGCCTTTCTGTTCGACAATTTGATTTTTCATTGTTTTGAATAAAATCTCTTTTTTCTGCCAACATCCGGCCGTTCAATGGTGAAAAGTGAGATGACTGGTTCAAATTCCATTCAAAGACGAAAATGTCCGGGCAGATGATTATGATTAGGTATATGCTGACAGCCTCTGTTTATGTCTTTCATTTTCATTTTCTATATTATGTAATCCGAAAAACAGGCAGGCTTTTTATTAAGCCTGCCTGTCTGTTTGTTTTATGAGAGTACTTTCATCACGTTTTTAACCGATTGTACGGATTGATCAAGCTGACTTTTTTCAGACTCGGTCAGATCAAGCTCAATGATCTTTTCAAGACCGTTTCCGCCGATAATCGTCGGTACGCCGAGGTAAATACCGCTGTAGCCGTATTCGCCTTCAAGGAAGGCAATGGTCGGCAGCACGCGGCGCTGGTCTTTCAAGATCGCCTCAACCATCTCAGTCAGAGAAGCGGCTGGCGCATAATAGGCGCTTCCGTTTCCTAACAGGTTGACAATTTCTCCCCCGCCTTTTCTCGTCCTTTCGACAATGGCATCGATCCGGTCTTTTGGAAGAAGCGTTTCAAGCGGAACACCGCCTGCATAAGAGTAACGAACGAGCGGTACCATATCGTCGCCATGACCGCCCAGCACAAAACCGGTGATGTCTTTGACAGACAGGTTCAGCTCCTGAGCGACAAACGTTCTGAATCTTGCAGTATCCAGAATTCCGGACTGTCCGATGACCCGCTCTTTCGGAAAGCCCGATTCTTTGTATACGGCGTAAGTCATCGCATCAACAGGGTTTGTCAACACGATGATGATACAGTCAGGCGAATATTTGACAATTTCTCTGGTTACACTTCTCATGATTTTTTCGTTCGTAGCCACGAGGTCGTCCCGGCTCATTCCAGGCTTTCTTGCGATGCCCGCCGTAATGACGACAATATCAGAACCGGCCGTGTCTTCATAGTTCGCCGTCCCTTTCACATCCGCGTCAAATCCTTGGACAGGACTCGCTTCAAGCATATCGAGCGCTTTCCCTTTTGTAGGGTTCTCCAGCTGCGGAATGTCGACCAAAACGACGTCGGCCAATTCTTTTTGAGCCGTTAAGAATGCAGTTGTTGCACCTGTAAAACCCGCTCCGATGACAGATACTTTATTTCGCTTCTTTCCCATTTTTTCTACCCCTTTAATTGTTGTTTTTTTGTTATGAAACCCAGTTGCCGCTTAAGACATGTTTTTGATGAGCTCATCCCCGAACTCAGAGCATTTTACTTCTGTCGCGCCGTCCATCAGGCGGGCAAAATCGTAGGTCACGACTTTGGAAGCGATGGTTTTTTCCATCGATTGAATGATAAGGTCGGCAGCTTCATTCCAGCCTAAATGCTCAAGAAGCAGAACGCCGGAAAGGATGACCGAAGACGGGTTTACTTTGTCCAGTCCGGCATATTTAGGCGCTGTTCCGTGTGTCGCCTCAAAGATGGCATGTCCTGTTTCATAGTTGATGTTTGCTCCAGGTGCGATGCCGATTCCGCCCACTTGTGCTGCAAGGGCGTCTGAGATGTAGTCCCCGTTCAGGTTCATTGTCGCAACGACGTCAAACTCGGCCGGACGCGTCAGAATCTGCTGAAGGAAAATGTCGGCGATGCTGTCTTTAACGATGATTTTTCCGGCTGCTTCAGCTTCGCTT